>VAWH01000013.1 GCA_005888315.1 Actinomycetota bacterium
CGCTTTTTTATCGCGCAAAGTGTTTCGCATGTTCCGCGAAGCTGGCTTGTCCCGTCGCTTTGCTCGGGAGATAGGAAAGGATTAGGCAGATGGCAATTTCGAGAGACGAGGTTTTGCACGTGGCACGGCTGGCGCGGCTCGAGCTGACCGAGGACGAGGTCGAACGCTTTCGCGAGCAGCTGAATGCGATCCTCGAGGCCGTCGGCAAAGTCGCCGAGCTCGACCTTTCGGACGTCCAGCCGACAGCACATCCACTCGAGCTCGTCAACGTCTGGGCGGACGACGCGCCGCGTCCCTCGCTGACGGTGGAGGAGGCGTTCGCGAACGCCCCGGATCGCGACGGCGCGCTCTTCCGCGTCCCGGCCGGGTGAGGCGCGTGAGCCTCGGGTCAAAAAGTCACGTTTTCGGCGCTGACGCGTCTCCCACCTGTGCGCCCGGCCGGGATAGCGTCCCGGTAGGGGTGCTTTTGCACCCCCCTGGGGGGTTGCGGGCCGGGGCGCGGGAAGGTCGCGCATGATCGAGACGCTTCGCCTCACCGCCGAGCAGGCGGCCGGAGTGCTGGAACGCGGCGAGGTCTCCGCCTCCGAGCTGCACGGCGCCTACCGCGCGGC
This sequence comes from Actinomycetota bacterium, assembly GCA_005888315.1. Classification (GTDB taxonomy): domain Bacteria; phylum Actinomycetota; class Thermoleophilia; order Gaiellales; family Gaiellaceae; genus 13-2-20CM-68-14. The sequence continues at coordinate 612 of VAWH01000013.1, forward strand.
GATCGATGAGCGCGATCCGGAGCTGCACGCGTTCCTGACAACCGTGGACGAGGTCGAAGGCGAAGGCGTTCCGATCGCGTTCAAGGACCTGATCTCCACGCGCGGGATCGAGACGACGGCCGCGTCGAAGATCCTCGCAGGCTATAAGCCGGTCTTCGACGCCACCGTCGCGACGCGTTGCAAGCAGGCGGGCCTGCCGCTGCTCGGCAAGACGAACCTGGACGAGTTCGCCATGGGCTCTTCGACCGAGAACTCCGGCTTCGGCCCGACGCGGAACCCCTGGGACCCCGAGCGCGTCCCCGGCGGCTCGTCGGGTGGGTCGACCGCCGCGGTCGCCGCCGGCCTCGCGCCGTGGGCGCTCGGGTCCGACACCGGCGGCTCGATCAAGCAGCCCGCGGCGCTCTGCGGCGTCGTCGGCCTGCGACCGACCTACGGGACGGTCAGCCGCTACGGCATCGTCGCCTTCGCGTCGAGCCTCGACCAGGTCGGGCCGATCGCGAAGACGGTGCGCGACTGTGCGCTGCTTTACCGGATCATCTCCGGGCGGGATCCCTGCGACTCGACGACGGTCGAGCTTCCTCAGCGGGTCGAGCTGCCCGAAGCGGAGGACCTCCGGGGCCTCAGGATCGGCGTCCCGAAGGAGCTGAACGAGGCCGAGGGAATCGAGCGCGGCGTGAGCGAGCAGGTCGACCGCGCGCTGGAGCTCGCGCGAGAGCTCGGTGCCGAGATCGAGGCCTGCAGCCTGCCGCGCTCGGTCGACTTCGGCCTGCCCTGCTACTACCTGATCGCGCCCTCAGAGGCGTCCTCGAACCTGGCCCGCTACGACGGCGTCCGCTACGGCCACCGCGCCCAAGGAAACGGCGACGTCCGTCAGCTTTACGCGCGCACCCGCGACGAAGGGTTCGGCGACGAGCCGAAGCGCCGGATCATGCTCGGAACGTACGCGCTCTCGGCCGGCTACTACGAAGCTTTCTACGGCCAGGCCCAGAAGGTGCGAACGCTGATCAAGCAGGAGCACGACGCCCTCTTCGAGCGGTTCGATCTCCTCGCCTCGCCAACCTCGCCGACCGTCGCTTTCCGCCTTGGCGAGCGCACCGAGAATCCCCTCGCGATGTACCTCTCCGACGTGCTCACGATCCCGTCGAACATGGCCGGCATGCCGGGGCTCTCGATCCCCTGCGGGCTCTCGGAAGGACTGCCCGTCGGGCTGCAGCTGATCGGGCCGCAGTTCTCCGAAAACGCGCTCTTTCGCGCCGGCCACGCGCTCGAGCGGGCGCTCGGCTTCGACTTCGTCCCGGAGCGCCTCAGATGAGTTGGGAAGCCGTGATCGGCCTCGAGATCCACGTCCAGCTGAAGACGCGGACGAAGATGTTCTGCCGCTGCGCCGTCGGGGCGCTCGACGACCCGAACACGCGCACCTGCCCGATCTGCCTCGCGCATCCGGGGACGTTGCCCGTGCCGAACAAGGAGGCGATCGAATGGACGATCCGGCTCGGGCTCGCGCTTGGCTGCGAGATCGCCGAACGCGCGGTCTTCCACCGCAAGAACTACTTCTACCCTGACAATCCGAAGGGCTACCAGATCTCCCAGTACGACGAGCCGCTCTGCGTCAACGGCGGCGTCGGGTTGCCCGGACCGGACGGCGTCGCGGAGATCGGGATCACCCGCGCGCACCTCGAAGAGGACGCCGCCAAGACGCTGCACGTCGGCGGCGCGGAGGGGCGGATCCACGGTGCCACCGCCTCGCTCGTCGACTTCAACCGCGGCGGCACCCCGCTGGTCGAGATCGTCACCGATCCCGATATCCGCACGGCCGAGCAGGCGCGGCGCTTCCTGCAGCTGCTCCGGCAGACGGTGGTCGAGCTCGGGATCTCGGACGCCGAGATGGAGAAGGGATCGCTGCGCTTCGACGTCAACGTCAGCGTCCGGCCGGAGGGCTCCGACGAGCTGCGGACGCGTACGGAGCTCAAGAACATGAACTCGTTCGCATTCGCGGCACGCGGGATCGAGCGCGAGATCGAGCGCCAAATCGCCATCTACGAGTCCGGCGGACAGGTCGACCAGGAGACGCTGCACTTCGACCCCAACCGCGAGGACGCGCCGCCGCTGCGCTCGAAGGAAGAGGCGCAGGACTACCGCTACTTCCCGGAACCGGACCTCGTGCCGATCGAGCCGCGGCGGGAGTGGTCGCTCGACGAACTCCGTGGCGAGCTCGTCGAATCGCCGTCTGCGCGGCTCGAGCGCGTTCTCGCCGCGGGACTCGAGCTGCGCGACGCCGAGGCCTTGAACGCGGAGCCGGCGCGAGTGAGCCTGTTCGAGACGATTCGCGACGCGGGCATCGAGGCGAGGCCGGCGGCGACGTTCGTGCTCAACGACGTCGCCCGCCACGAGGTCGATCCGGCCCGGGTCGACGGCGCCGAGCTCGCGAAGGTGCTGCGTGAGCGCGACCAGATCCCGCGGGAGGCCTTCGACGCCGCCGTCGCGGCCAGCGCGAGCGAGGGCTTCTCCGCAGAGGCGTACCTGCGCGAGCGCACCGTTGCCGACACCTCGGAGCTCGACCCGGTGATCGACCGGATCCTGAGCGAGAACGAGGGGCAGGTCGAGGCCTACCGCGCTGGGAAGGAGGGGCTGCTCGGCTTCTTCGTCGGCCAGGTGATGCGGGAGACGCAGGGCAAGGCGAATCCAAAGGTCGTCAACGAGCGCCTGCGCGAAAAGCTCCGAACGTAGTGTCGAAAAGATTCACCGCCGTACGTCTCAAGCAGAGACGAGGAAACCGCGGGGTCGCAAGGAGGGAAAAGATGGCGAATCGAGTCGGCTGGTTCGAGGTCGTCGGGCAGGACGGCGAGAAGCTGCGCAGCTTCTACAGCGACGTCTTCGGCTGGCAGTTCAACGTGCCGTCGCCCGAGATGAACTACGGCATGACCGAAGCGTCCGAGACCGGCATCGGCGGCGGTATCGGCCAGGCGCAGGGCGGGCCCGGCCACGCGACCTTCTACGTCGGCGTGCCGGATCCGCAAGCCGCCCTCGACAAGATTGAGGGCGCCGGAGGCAAGACCGTCGTGCCCGTGACCGAGCTGGAGATGGTCACGTTCGCGATGTTCACCGACCCGGAAGGCCACCTGGTCGGGCTCTACAAGTCCGACGAGTAGCGACTAGCGCCTGATGCGCGAGACGGTGCCGGAGCCCTGGTTCGAAACCCAGAGCGCTCCGGCGCCGAGCTCGATCTCGCGAGGTTGGACTCCGACCCTGACGCGCCGCACGACGCGCCTGCGGCTGAGGTCGAGCTTCAGCACCCGGCCCGTGTTGTAGTTCGCCACCCACAGCACCCCCGCACACGCCAGGCCGACGCTGCCGGTTCCGACTCTGACGCGCGCGGCGACCGCATTCCTCGCCGGATCGATTGCGTAGAGGCGCGGCCCGAGCAGGCTCGAGACCCAGAGTCGGCCTCGGCAGAAAACGGCGTTGTCGGGATCGGCGCCGACGCGAATCGTGGCCGTGACCGCGTTCGTCGCGGGGTCGATCCGCGAGACGGTGCCGTTCTCGTTCGGGACCCAGGCCGCGCCCGCCGCGAGGACGACGTCCTCCGGGTTACCGCCCACCGCGATCCTGGCCTCGACGGAGTTTGTGCCGGGGTCGATGCGCACGACCTGACCGCGGCCGTAGACGGCGACCCAGACGTCGGTCGCCGTCGCCGCCAGCCCCGCCTGCTCGAGCCCGACGTCGATCCGCGCCACGATCCGATTCGTCGCGGGATCCACGCGCGTCACATTTGCCGAGTCGAACGAGCTGACCCAGACCGAGCCGGCGCCGAAGGCGCTGCCGTACGGCGAGTTGCCGAGCGGGACCCTGGCTGCGACCCGGTTCCGGGCCATGGCGATCCGCTCGAGGCTCTCGCCGGTGTAGTTGGCGACCCAGAGCGAGCCGGCGCCGACGGCGAGGCCGATCGGACCGCCGCCGGTGCGGACCGTCGCGACGACCCGGGGCGGCCGGCTCGAGGCAGCGGCTGCCGTCGAGGCGAGCAGCGCGGCGGCAAGCGCGAGCGTCGCGAGACTACGCGCGCGCATGGGCCTGCTTGCGCTCGAGCAGCTTCAGAACGTGGTCTGCCCAAGTGATCGTCGCCCGCGTGTTCTCGAGCCCGTGCAGCAGCGTCAGGTAGGGGAAGAAGTCTGCGTCGCGGTCGATCGTGCGCTCGATCTCCTCGAGCTCGGCGAGCTTCACGGTCGCGAGCCGCTTCCTCTCGGCGACATGCTCGCTCAGCGAGTCGAGGCCGGCGTGGCCGCCGAAGAACAGCTTGAGTAGCAGTCCGTCCCGCGCGACGCGGGCGACCGGTTTTGGCGAGTCGAGCCAGGCGCGGAGCGCGCGCTCGCCCCCGCGCGTGATCCTGTAGAGCTGCTTGTCGGGCCGCTTCTCCTGCGCGACGATCTTCGACTCAGCGAGTCCCCGTTCGACGAGCCGCGGCAGGATCGCGTAGATCTTGCTCTTGGCGGGGCGCCAGAAGTAGCCGATGCTGCGCTGCGTCAGCTTGTCGAGCTCGTAACCGGACCGCTCGCCGAAAGTGAGCAGGCCGAGGACGGCGAACTCGGTGTCGGAGAGGCCGCCGCTCATTAGTCCCCAGGGTACTAGTCCCGCGGGATACAGACAAGCTACAAGGCGCTCGCTTGCGACGCCGTTAAGAGTTGGGGCGGCTTTTGCCGTCGCAACCGCTTAGCTTCGCAGCTTCGGGATCACCTGCTCGCCGTAGATGCGAATCGCTTCGAGCGCGTTCGGCCCCGACTGGTTCGAAAGCTTGACGACCACGTCTCCGCCGTCGACGACCTGCTGGAACTGCTCGATCCGCTCGACGTGCTCGTCGGGATCGGACGAGATGATCGATCGCTGCTTGAACTCCTCGTCGGAGATCTCTTCTTCGCCCCGCTCGTACATCGTCTTCGGATCGAACCAGTCATCCGTGTAGAAGTCGTCGGGGGCCGCGCCCTTCCAGACACGTGCGGCCTGGAGGGCTTCGTCGTCGTGCGGGGCCCAAGAGAAGCCGGTCTCGAGCACGATCGTTCCGGGGCTGCGGCCCGCTTCCGCGGCGGCTTTGCGGTACGTCTCGATCAGCTTCGGCGCCTGCTTTGGGTCGGGAAACGTCCAGAGCCCGTCGCCGTAGCGGCCGGCGACCTTGGCCGCGCCCGGATGGAAAGCCGAGATGTAGAGCGGCGGCGGTTTCTCGGGCCGGGTGTGCAGGTAGGCGCCCTTCGTCTTGAAGAACCTGCCGTCGTGGTCGACGTGCTCACCGTCCCAGAGCCGGCGGATCAGTCCGCAGGCTTCCTCGAGGGCGGCGAGCTGATCGCGAGGCTGCGGCCAGTCGAGGCCGAGCGGCGATTCGTTCAACGACTCGCCGGAACCGAGACCGACGAAGACGCGGCCGGGATACATCGCCTCGAGGGTCGCGAAGCCCTGCGCGATCAGAGCGGGGTGGTACCGCTTCAACGCGACCGTGACGGCCGGCCCGATCGGCACCCGCTCCGTCGCCTGGGCGGCGGCGCCTAGCCAGATCCAGGCCTGGCCGGAATGACCGGGCTGCCACCAGGGCTGGAAGTGGTCCGAGCAGGCGACCCCGTCGAAGCGCGCCTGCTCGCCTGCGACCGCCTGCTCGAGCAGCTCCCGCGGGTGGTACTGCTCGTGCATGCAGCCGAGGAAGTAGCGGGCCACGTTTCGGCGGCTACCCCGCGTACTGAGCAGCCAAACGGGAATATCCTGCGAGCATGAATCTGCGCGCCTTCATCGCCCGGCTCACGCGCGACCCACTGCTCGAGGCCGATTACGTCGAGGAGTTCCAGCCGGGGCCGAAGACCGGCCGCCGCTTCTCGCCCGGACGTTACGTCCGAATCGCGGGCGTGGAGCGAGACGCCGTCCCCTGGCCCCCGAAGGGCGGCGCCACGCGTGGCGCCTCGACCTCGGTAACGGGCACGCGCTGGCGCGGCTGACGGCCAGGCGGGCGAGCCGCTAAAGATTTCGCCATGCCGGCCGATCCCTCGTACGAGGGATGACACGCTTCCATCACAACTTGCTTCCGTTCGCGCTCGTGGTCGCGCTCGTCGGGGCGCCGCGCGCCCACGCCGCCGGTCGCCCGGCCGTCGCCGCGCTGCAGGTCACGCTGCGCCACCACCACGTCTACCGGGGCCCGGTCGACGGTATCGCCGGAGCGATGACGACTGCCGCCGTAATCCGCTTTCAGCGTCTTCACCGTCTGACCCCCGACGGCGTCGTCGGCCCGAAGACGCGCCGCGCCCTGGGACGCTTCGCGAGGCACGTCCTCGGCTCCCGCGCCCTCGCGCCCGGAATGTCCGGCTGGGACGTGGCCGAGCTGCAGTTCGCGCTCGCGTGGCACGGCTTTCCGAATGCGACGATCGACGGCGGCTTCGGCGGCCACACCGAGCGTGCCCTGATCAAGTTCCAGCGCTGGGCGCACCTCGCGCCCGATGGCGTCGCCGGCCGGGGCACCTTTCGCGCCCTGAGGGCGGCTCTGCCCCGCTGCCCGATCGCGCTCGCCTGGCCGCTGCAGGCGCCGATCGCCAGCCCGTTCGGTCCCCGTGGCAACGGCTTCCACCCGGGAATCGACTTGGCGGCGCCGACTGGAACGCGGGTCGGGGCGGCGGCCGCCGGGCGCGTCGTCTTCGCGGCGTACGATCCGAGCGGCTACGGGAGCCTCGTCGAGGTCGCCCACGGCGGCGGAGTGCTGTCGATGTACGCGCATCTGTCGACGATCTCCGTTCGCGTCGGCCAGTCGGTTGCGACCGGGACACGCGTCGGGCGAGTGGGCTCGACCGGGGAGGCGACGGGACCGCATCTGCACTTCGAGGTCCGGGTCCGCGGCGCCGCGGTCGACCCCGTGCCCTCTTTGTCCTGAGCAGGCCGAGCGGAGCAGGAGCCGAAAGCACCCGATCGCTGAGCTAGGCTCAGCGCAGATGAGCGAAAAGCGCTACCTGCTGACCCCGGGCCCGACGCCGGTGCCGCCGGAGGTCCTGGCCGCGATCTCACAGCCGGTCGTGCATCACCGGAGCCCCGACTTCCGGCCGGTCTACGAGCGAACGCTCGCACGCCTGGGCGAGGTCTTCCGCACCCGGAGCGATGTGCTGCTTTTCGGCTCGGCGGGGAGCGGCGCGATGGAGGCCGCAGTGGCGAACCTGTGCTCGGCGGGCGAGCGCGTGCTCGTCGTCTCCGCCGGGCAGTTCGGCGAGCGCTGGCGCGCGATCGCCTCCGCGTACCGCGCCGAGGTGGAGACGCTCGAGTACGCCTGGGGCGAGATTCCTGCCGCCGACGACGTCGCCGGCCGCTTGCAGGAGCTCGGCGGCGCGAAGGCAGTTCTTCTCACCCACTCGGAGACCTCGACCGGCGTCGTCTGCGACCTGCAGGCGATCGCGGCAGCGGCCGGCGAGCAAGGTGCCCTCACGGTCGTCGACGCAGTCTCGAGCCTCGGGGCCGTCCCGCTCGAGACGGACGCCTGGGGTCTCGACGTGGTCGTCTCCGGCTCGCAGAAGGCGCTGATGACGCCGCCCGGCCTGGCGATGCTCTCCGCCTCCGAGCGCGCGTGGGCCGCGCGCGGGGAATCGCCGCGCTTCTATTTCGACTGGGAGCGAACCCGGAAGGCGCAGGCCACGCTCGACGCGCCGTTCACGCCGCCGGTCTCGCTCGTCGCCGGCCTCGACGTCGCCCTTGGCATGCTGCTCGATGCCGGCCTCGAGGCCGTGTTCGACCGACACGTCCGTCTCGGGCGCGCGTGCCGCGAGGGCGCAAAGGCGATGGGGCTCGAGCTCTTCTCGCCCGACGACGACCGCTCTGCGGTCGTCACCGCGATCCGGGCGCCGGACGGGATCGACGCGACCGAGCTCGTCGCTCGCCTCCGCGACCGTTTCGGGATCACGATCGCGAACGGCCACGCCGCTCTGAAGGGAAGGATCTTTCGAATCGGGCACATCGGCTACTTCGACGTCTTCGACATCACGACGGCGCTGGCGGCGGTCGAGATCGTGCTCGCCGACCTCGGCGCCGAGATCGAGCGCGGCGTCGCCGTCACCAGGGCGCTCGAGGCCTTCGAGGAGCGCGCCCGCGTGTGACCCAACGCGTCCTGATCCGCGAGCCGATCGCCGACGCGGGTGTCGAGCTGCTGCGGGAGCGCTTCGACGTCGACGTCGAGCCGAACGGCGACCTCGCCGAGAAGATCGGCGCCTACGACGCGATCGTGATCCGCTCGGGGACGAAGCTGACCGCCGAGGTGCTGGAACGCGCCGACCGCCTCAAGGTGATCGGTAGGGCCGGAGTCGGGGTCGACAACGTCGACGTCGAGACGGCCACGCGGCGCGGGATCGTAGTCGCGAACGCACCGGAGTCGACAGTCGTCTCCGCCGCCGAGCACACGATTGGCCTGTTGGTCGCGCTCTCGCGCAACATTCCACAGGCGCACGCAGCGCTGAAGGAGGGACGCTGGGAACGTGGGCGCTACGGCGGGATCGAGCTGGATGGCAAGACGCTCGGCGTGCTCGGCTTCGGGCGGATCGGCCAGCAAGTGGCGAGGCGGGCCCTCGGGCTCGGAATGCGCGTCGTCGCGTACGACCCGTTCGTCGCGAAGGAGCGCTTCCGCGAGCTCGGCGTCGAGCGGGTCGAGGCGCCCGAGGACGTTTACGGCGCGGCCGACTTCCTGACCCTCCACCTGCCGCTGACCGACGAGACTCGCGGCTCGCTCGGCAAGGCCGCGTTCGAGCGGATGCGCGACGGCGTCCGCGTCATCAACGCCGCCCGCGGCGAGCTGCTCGACGAGGCCGCGCTGCTGGAGGCGCTTCGCTCCGGCAAGGTCGCCGCGGCCGCGCTCGACGTCTTCTCCGCCGAGCCCTACGAGGGCCCGCTGCTCGAGCTCGACAACGTCGTCGTCACTCCGCACCTCGCCGCTTCGACGGAGGAGGCGCAGGACCGTGCCGGCGTGATCGTCGCCGAGCAGGTCGCCGCGGCGCTAGAGGGCGCGCTCGTCACGAACGCCGTCAACATCCCGGCGATCCGCGCCGAGGACATGGAAGCCCTTGGCCCCTTCGTTCCGCTGTCCGCGAAGCTCGGGCGGCTCGCGATGGATCTCGCGGGCGGCCGCGCCGAGCGGCTGACGCTCGGCTACTACGGCGGCCTCTCCGGCTACGACACTCGGCTCCTGACGGTCGCTGCGCTGAACGGGGCCTTCCAGGGCCGCGCCGACACGCCCGTCAACTACGTGAACGCGCCGCTGATCGCCGCCGAGCGGGGCATCGACGTGCTCGAGGAGCGCCGCCGCGCCTGCCGTGACTTCACCAACCTCGTGCGCGTGATCGTCCGCTCGGACGGCGACGAGGTGCGCGTCGCGGGGACGACGATCGGCAACGACCATCGCCACTGGCTGGTCAGCGCGCTCGGCTTCGAGCTCGAGATGGAGCTCGCGCCGCTGCTTGTCTTCTTCCGCTACGACGACGTCCCGGGCGTGATCGGGCGGATCGGATCGCTCTTCGGCGAGGCCGGCGTCAACATCGCCAACATGGCCGTCTCTCGCACGCGCCGCGGCGGCAAGGCGCTGATGGCGCTCTCGCTCGACTCGCCCCCGCCTGACGGCCTCGTCGAGAACGTGCGCGCGGAGGGCTTCGTCGACGAAGCCCGCTTCATCTCGCTTGCTTGATCTGCCCCGGTTGGGCCGGCGTGGCGAGGGCTGGGTCGCCCTGCAGTCCGGGCTGATCGTGCTCTTAGGCCTCTCCGTGCTCAGTGGCGTCTACTGGCCGGACTTGGTCGCCGGTTTTCTCGTCGTCGTCGGCCTCGCGCTTATCGTGGCCGGGCTTGCGCTGCTCCTGCTCGCGGCGATCTCGCTCGTGCTCGCGCGCTCGACGACCGTCTTTCCCCGCCCGCGGGACAATGCGGTCGTTGCCGACAGCGGTGTCTACAGGCTCGTTCGTCACCCCGTCTACGGGGCCGTCCTGATGCTCGCTGTCGGCGTGTCGCTCGCCGAGTCACCGCTCGGGTTGATCCCGACGGCGCTGCTCGCGGTCGTCTTCGATCTGAAGGCGCGCGTCGAAGAGGCGTGGCTCGAGGAGCGGCTACCCGGCTACGCGGGCTACCGTTACCGGACGCCGCGGCGCTTCGTCCCCGGTATCTACTAGGCCGGATCCGCCCGCGGATCGAGCTGCCGCACGATTCGCGCGGCGGCGGCGTCGACCTTTTTGACGATCGCGTAGCCGCGACCTTGGCGGACGATCTTCTCGATCTCCGGGTTGACGTGATCGGGATCGAGAACGAAGGTGGTCGCGTCCTCGCGCAGGTGCTCGTACTCGTCCAGCGGCAGCTCCAGTCGCTCTGTGCAGGCCGCGTCGTCGCACTCGCACATGAACTCGGCCTCACCGTTGTCACCCGCGTCGAACCGTTCAGACGCCTCGGCGATCCGCTCGTTGACGTTCCTGAACAGCGATTCGGTTTTCGCGATCCGTTCCGATCGTGTCGGCATCCCCGGTTCCTTTCGTCTCCCGGGTGCAGAACGGCTCAGGGGCTTCAACAGTTGCGGGCACGGCATCGCAAGCGATGCCTCAGCAGTTGCGCGGGCTACCCTTGGCCGGTGGTCACACGCTCCTGGCCCGAGGAGGTCGAACAGGTCGCGGCGTTCCTGCGGGAGTCGGGCGCCGAGTCGCGGATCGAGGAGTTTTCGGGGGGCACGCCGACAGCCGAGGACGCGGCGAAGGCGGTCGGCTGCGCGCTCGGCCAGATCGTCAAGTCGCTTGTCTTCGACTGCGAGGGGCGCTCGGTTCTCGTCCTCGTTCCCGGTGACCGCCGTGCCGACAAGAGCAAGGTCGCCGAGGCGGCCGGCTGCGCTAGGGCGCGGATCGCCGGCGCAGAGCAGGTGCGGAAGGCAACCGGCTTCGAGCCGGGCGCTGTTGCGCCGTTCCCGCTCGAGGGAGTGGAAGCGGTCTTTCTCGATCGCTCTCTGCTCCAGCACCCGCTCGTCTGGATCGGCGCCGGCTCCACGAGGCACATGGCGGCGCTGACGCCGACAGAGCTGATGCGGCTCTCGCGCGCCCAAGCGCTCGACATCGCGGACACCCACTAACATCTGGTCAAAGGAGGCTGCGCATGCGTGAGACCGAGAAGATCTGGATGAACGGCGACCTGGTCGCGTGGGACGACGCGCGGATCCACGTCGGTACCCACGGGCTCCACTACGGCTCCGGCGTATTCGAGGGAATCCGAGCCTACGAGACGCCGAACGGCACCGCCGTCTTCCGGCTGACCGACCACCTGAAGCGGCTCGAGAACTCGGCGAAGCTGCTCGGGATGTTGCTGCCCTTCTCGGTCGACGACCTGCGCGCGGCTTCGCATGAGCTGATCGCCGTCAACGGGCTGCCGGAGTGCTATCTGCGCCCGATCGCCTTCTTCGGCTACGGCGAGCTCGGTGTCTCGGCGATCGGAAATCCCGTCGACGTGGTGATCATGAGCTGGCCCTGGGGCGCCTACCTCGGCGAAGAGGGTCTGAAGAAGGGCATCCGCGCCAAGATTTCGAGCTGGCAGCGGATCGGTCCGAACGTGATCCCGCACGTGGCGAAGGCGACCGGCGTCTATCTGAACTCGATGCTGGCCGTGACCGAGGCCAACCGCGCCGGCTACGAGGAGGCAATCCTGCTGACGGCCGAGGGCTACGTCGCCGACGGCTCGGGCGAGAACGTCTTCGTCGTCAAGGACGGCGTCATCTACACGCCCGACCTCTCGACGTCGATCCTGCCGGGCATAACGCGCGATACGGTGATCCAGATCGCGCAGGATCTCGGCTATCGGGTGATCGAGAAGAGCCTGATCCGCTCCGATCTCTACCTCGCGGACGAGGCCTTCATGTGCGGCACCGCCGCCGAGGTGACGCCGCTGCGCGAGGTCGACGACGTCGAGCTCGGCGTCGGGACCGTGACGCTGGAGCTGCAGGCGGCCTACCTCGACACCGTGCGCGGCCGCAGCGAGCGCTGGGCGCAGTGGCGCGAGTACGCCGAGCGCACGCCCGCAGAAGCTTAAATCCGAAAAATGCTGGCGCATTTTCCGGATAGCTAGTTTGTCCCTTCGCTCCGCTCGGGAGACTCGCGAGCCGGCTTCGCCGGCTCGAAAAGAGGTACCTCTCGCTCGCCCGTGGATGGGCGAGCGGGAGGAGGAGCTCGTCCTCGCGGTGCTGCGCTCGGGACGGCTGTCGCTCGGGCCGACGATCGACCACTTCGAGGAGCTCGTCGCCGAGCGCGTCGGCGCGCCGTATGCCGCCGCCGTCTCGAGCGGCACCGCGGGGCTCCACCTGCTCTGCCACATTGCGGGGCTCGGCCCCGGAGACGAGGCGATCACCTCGCCGGTCTCCTTCGTCGCGTCGGCCAACTGCTTCATCTTCGAGGGAGCGACGCCCGTCTTCGCGGACGTCGATCCGCGGACGCTGAATCTCGATCCGGCCGCCGTCGAGGCGGCGATCACGGAACGGACGAAGGCCGTTGTCGCGGTCGACATGTTCGGCTATCCCTGCGAGCTCGACGAGCTGCGGGCGCTGTGCGAGCGGCACGGGCTCGCGCTGATCCAGGACTCCGCGGAGGCGCTGGGGGCCGAGTACAAGGGCACACCGGTCGGCGGCCATGGGCCTCCGGCTGTTTTCGGCTTCTACCCGAACAAGCAGATCGCGACCGGCGAGGGCGGTGTCGTCCTAACGCACTCCGAACGGGAATGGCAGCTGCTCCGCAGCCTGCGAAACCAGGGCCGTACCTACGACACGGGCGCCTGGTTCGACCACGTACGCCTCGGCTGGAACTATCGCTGGACGGACATCCAGGCGGCGCTCGGAATCGCCCAGCTCGAGAAGCTCGACCGGATCCTCGAGCTCCGGGCGGCCGCCGCGGCGCGCTACGGCGGGCTGCTCGCCGCTGTGGACGGCGTCGAGACGCCGCTTGCCGACGATCCCGAGCACAGGCGCTCGTGGTTCGTCTACGTCGTCAAGCTCGCGCCGGGATTGGACCGCGACGCCGTCATGGCCGAGCTCCGCGCGCAGGGAATCGGCACCGCGGAGTACGTCCCCTGCGTGCATCTGCAGCCGTTCATGCGCGAGCAGTACGGCTTTCGCGAGGGGGCGTGCCCGATCGCCGAGGACGCCTGCTCGCGAACGCTGGCGCTTCCGTTCTTCACGCAGATCGAGCCCGACGACCAAGAGCGGGTCATCGAGGCTCTTCGCGCTGCTCTTTAGCGGCGAGCACTGGCTAACGAAATCGCAACAAGCGCCGCCTACAGTCGATAGGCAATGGGTCAACGCTGCGCCAAAGCCTCGCTAGCCCGGTGGGGCAGCCTCGCGACGGTTGGGCTGATCGCCGTCTCCTTGGCGGGCGCGGCCCAGTCCTTCGGACAGGCCCTGCGGCCGGATGCTGTGTTCACGATCAGCGGACGCGTCCTCCTGCTCGCCGCCGACGACAACAGCGCCGCGGTGACTACGGAGGTCAAGCGTGCCTGCGCGCGGCGGATCGTCGTCTGGACCGCACCGGAGCGCAGATCGACGAGCGTGAAGCCTGGAATCCTCGGCTGCTCGGGCGACGGCATCAGCCGTCTCGCTGTCGGCGGCGGACGCGTCGCCTGGATCGAGCAAGGGGGCGGCAACAACCTCGAGATGTCCTTGATGACCGCGAGCCTCGGGGGTCGAACCATGAAGCAGCTCGAGTTCGTGACCAACGGCGATCGTGCCGGCGCCGACCCCGCGGGAGACTGGGTGGGACAGCTATTCGGCGCGGGCTCGCTGCTCGCCTACAACAGCTGGACGCAGGTCTGCGACAAACCTGCCGACCAGGAGTGCGGAGAGAAGGATCCGCGGCTTCGGCTCACGAACCAAAAGCTCCTCCGGATTGCAAGCGGGCGCCGGGTCGTCGTCACGCGCGGCACGGATGCGTACCCGCTAACCGCGGTCGGGGGCGGCCGACTGGCTGTCGAAGCCGCGGGCGCGGTGACGATTCGCGCTGCGAGCGGCGCGAAGGTAGCCACCGTTCCGGCTGTGGCCGGGAGCGCGCGGGCCGTCACGCTGAGCAAGACGAGGCTGGCGATCGAGAGAACGCTAATGCTCGATCTCTACAACCCAGGCACCGGCGCGGCGGAGAAGTCGCTCCGGCTCGGGGCCGCTGCGTCGCTGCAGCTCGCGGATGTCACCTCCAAGCTCGCACTGCTGCGCGGCCCGCACCGCCTCGTCCTGGTTCGCCTGAGCGACGGCAGGCGGCTCTCGTTCCCGCTCCGCCCCCGGGCGGCGGCCACGCTCGCCGGCGGAAGGCTGACCAGGGCCGGGCTCTTCTATGCGTACAACACGCGCAGCACCTTGCGGCCGGGCCGGATCGTGTTCGAGCCGATGGGCAAGCTGCTCGCACGTTTCTAGGCGCTCGCTCGCGACGCCGACCTGGAGGACGTCCGGGCTTTGCCCGGACGTCCGTCTAATCCCCGGCGGCAAAGCCGATGCCGGTTTGTCTTTCTGAAACGAGCTCCTAAGCGGCCACGCGTCGGCCGCGGCGGCGGTGATACTACGCCGGTGGTCGACGGCAACCGGATGGTGTTCCTCGGCTTCGGTAAGTACGCCAGGGCCGACAAGATCTACGCGATCGAGCCGATCCGCGACGACCGCCGCGGCCACGGTCGGCGAACGCTCGTCTGGGTCGAGGGGGTCAACGAGCCGATCGTCGCCTCGCGTACCGAGCGGACGATCCTCCACGAGATGGGGCAGCAGGCCGCCAGCGGCACGCCGCTGCTCGATCAGGCGTTGGACCTGGCAGAGCGGGTCGCCGAGCAGACCCAGCAAGGCCGCGTCGACGTCAACGACCTCGGTCGCCGAGCGCGGAAGCTGCTCGAGTCGACCGCGAAGCCCGGCGAAACCGAGCAGCTCTTCTAGCTGGACCGGCAAGAGCCACCTTTCGAGCAAGAGCCGGTCGGCGCCGCGGCGCCGCGCGCCGGGGGCTTTCTGCGCCGGGCGACGATCGACCTCAGCCCGCTGCGCGAGTCACGGCCGTTTCGCCGTCTCTTCTTCGGCCAGACGATCTCCTGGTTCGCGGGCGAGATCACGTGGATCGCGGTGCCGATCCAGCTCTTCGGGCTGACGCACTCGACCCTCCAGGTCGGGCTGCTCTACCTGACCACGCTCGGCCCGCTGCTGGTCGCGCCGATCGTCGGCGGCGCTCTTGCGGATGCGGTCGACCGACGAACGATGCTCTTGATCGCCGAAGGCGGTTTCGCACTCGTCTCGGTCGGGCTCGCGGTCAACGCGTCGCTGCCCCACCCGCACGTCTGGGCGCTCTACGTGCTCGACTTCGCCGGCACGGCGGTCTTCAGCTTCGGTACGCCCGCGCTGCGGTCGCTGCTGCCGCGAATCGTCCGCGAGGAGAAGATCGTGGCGGCTTCGGCGCTCGACAGCCTCGCGTCGAACTTCAACGCGGTCGCCGGCCCGGCGGCCGGCGGGCTCGTGATCGCCGCGCTCGGCTTCACGGGCACGTATCTGCTCGACGTGGCCAGCTTCGGCGCCTCGCTGGTGAGCATCTGGCTCCTGCCGAAGCTGCCGCCGACGGCCGAGGCAGAAGCGGCGAGCCTGCGCTCGATCCTCGACGGATTCCGCTACGTGCGAACTCAGCCCGTCATCCTCGGGATCTTCCTCGTCGACACGAACGCGATGATCTTCGGGATGCCGATGGCGCTCTTCCCGGCGCTCGGCGAGCACTTCGGCGGCGGCTCGAAGACGGTCGGGTTCCTCTACGCCGCGCCCTATGCGGGCGCGCTGCTCGCCTCGATCTTCTCCGGCTGGGCTGGCCACGTTCGCCGGCAGGGCCTCGGCGTCGTGATCGCGGCGGCGGCATGGGGGGCGGCGCTCGTCGCCTTCGGCTTCGCGACGGCGCTCTGGGTCGCGCTGCTGACCCTCGCGCTTGCGGGTGCGGCCGACTTCATCAGCGCCCTCTGGCGGAGCGCGATCGTGCTCACCGCGACGCCGGACGCGATGCGCGGCCGCGTTACCGGGATCGAGTTCACCCAGGTCGCCGCGGCGCCGACCTTCGGAAACCTGGAGGCGGGCGTCGTCGCCTCGGTCACGAGCCTGCGTTTCTCGATCGTGTCGGGCGGTGTCGCCTGTGTCGCGGGCTGCGGACTGCTCGCGCTCGCAATTCCTGCCTTGCTTCGCTACGACGCCAAGGCGGCGAACTCTTGATCGGCCCCGATTTCTTCGCGCGTTCGGTGCATGAGGTTGCAGAGGAGCTGATCGGCGCGACCTTCCTCTTCGACGGGGTCGGCGGCAAGATCGTCGAGCTCGAGGCCTACCACCATGAGGACCCGGCCGCGCACGGCTACGGCGGCCGCACCGCCCGGAACGCTTCGATGTTCGGCCCACCCGGCCACGCCTACGTCTACCGCTCCTACGGGATCCATTGGTGCGTCAACTTCGTCTGCGAGGCCGAGGGCGTCGCCGACGCGGTGCTGATCCGCGCGCTCGAGCCGACCGACGGCTTGGAGGCGATGCGCCGCCGGCGGGGGCTCGAGGACGAGCGTCTCCTCTGCGCGGGCCCGGGCCGGCTCTGCCAGGCGCTCGGCATTACCCGCGAGCACGACGGCCTGCCGCTGGACGAGCCGCCCTTCCGGCTCGAGCCGCGCGCCGGACGGCCGGAGCTCGCCCGCGGGACGCGAATCGGGATCACCCGCGCCGCCGACCTGCCGTGGCGCTACGCGCTCGTCGGCTCGCGCTATCTCAGCCGGCCTTTACGGCCAGCGTGATTCCCATCCCCGGCGCCGAAGCGCGCCCGGCGCGCGGCGACTGGGCGACGATCCGCGCGGAGCCGGATGCATCGCTCGGCGAGACGTTCACGTCCAGCCTGAGCGGTTCCAGCCTGGCGCGGGCCCGGTCGAGCGTCATCCCGACCACGCTCGGCACGACGCCCTGGAGTGCTTTGGAGAGCACGAGCGTGACCCGGTCGCCCGAGGAGAGGTGCCCGCCGGCGGGGAACTGCTTGACGACGACGCCGACCCGCTGGCGTGGCTCGGCGGGCCTGTAGACGACGGTCGCGGCGAGCGGTTGGCCCGCGAGGACCGACCGCGCCCTGCCGACCGGGTCGCCGACGACGTTCGGCACCTCGACCTCGTTCGGCAGGCAGTTGGCCGTCTGCCGGGGACCGGAGTCTCCGAAGTACTCGATCAACTCGGTGTCGCGGCAGTAGCCGTTGTCGAGCTGCAGCCGCCCGTCCCGGTAGGTGACGTTCTTGGGCGACGCGTACGGAATCGATGCCGACGGGAAGCCCTCCGGCTGGTCGTGCAGGAAGGGGAGAGCGCGTTCCATGAAGCTCTTCCAGATCAGAGCGGGAAAGGTGCCTCCCGCCACAGGCTTGCCGTGGAAGTTGTAGGTCATCGGCCGGACTCCGTTTGGGTAGCCGACCCAGACCGCCGTCACGAGCTGCGGCGTGTAGCCGACGAACCAGGCGTCGCCGTAGTTCTCGGTCGTGCCGGTCTTACCGGCCGCGGGCCGGCCGCCCGAGAGCGCTGCGGCCTTCCCGGTCCCGTACCGGATCACGTTCTGGAGTAAGGACGTGACGATCGCTGCGTCTGTCTCCGGCAATACCTGCACGGGCCGCGGCGTGTTGTCGTCGATCGGCCTTCCTTTTGCGGTCGCAACCTTGAGGATCACGCGCGGCTCGTTGCCGAACCGCCTGCCGTCGATGCGCTTGCCGCCGTTGGCGAACGCCGAGAAGGCGCGCGCCATCTCGAGCGGATTGACGCCCTGGGAGCCAAGGCCGATCGAGAAGTAGGGCTGCAGCTTGCTCTTGATCCCCAGCACCTTGGCTGTGTTGGCGATGTTCTGCGGGCCGACGAGCTTGGTTAGCTGCGCGAAGACGGCATTGTCCGAGTACGCGGTCGCCTGCTGGATCGTGATCGTGCCCAGGTACTCGTCCTCGTAGTTGTGGACCTCCCAGAGCCGCCCACCGGCGTTGATCGTCACCGGCTTCGAGACGAAGCTCGTGCTCGGCGCGACGCCCTCCTTCAGCGCCGTCGCGAGCACGAACGGCTTGAACGAGGAGCCCGCCTGCCGCTCGCCCTGGACGGCGAGGTTGAACTGACTCTTGCGGAAGTTGTTGCCGCCGAACATGGCGAGCACGCGCCCGTCGCGCGGGTCCGGTCGGCACGGCCGGATTCGTGAGCCATTGCCCGATCGAGTTGCGCGCCATCTTCTGGATCTTGAGGTCGATCGTCGTGTCGACCTTCAGCCCGCCGCCGAAGACCCGCCCCGACCCGTACCGGTCGACGAGCTGCTGCTTGACGTAGTTCGCGAAGTACTGGGCCGGCCCCTGGTCGCCGGGAAGCTGGATCTCCTGCCGGTTCGGCATCTTCTGGAGGATCGCGTGGGCGTAGTCGGCCTGCGTGATGTCGCCCTGGTCGCGCATCTCGCGGAGGACGAGGTCCCTGCGGTTGCGCGCGGCGCTCTGGTTCGTCGCCGGGTCGTACGCCGCCGGATCTTCGGGGATGCCGGCCAGGAGCGCGGCCTCCGCCAGTGTCAGCTTGCCGGGCCCGGCGCCGTGGTGGAAGTACGTCTGCGCCGCCTGCTCGACGCCGTAGGCGCCGTTGCCGAAGTAGATCGTGTTGAGATACGCGGTCAGGATCCGGTCCTTCGACCAGCGCTGCTCGAGCTGCCACGCGAGCGCGGCTTCCTTCAGCTTGCGGGCGATCGACCGCTGATTCTTCGTGTATGCGTTCTTGACGAACTGCTGCGTGATCGTCGAGCCACCCTGCACGGTTCTCCCACCCCGAACGTCGGCCCAGATCGCGCGCATGATCCCGCGCAGGTCGACGCCGCGGTGCTCGTAGAACCGTTTGTCCTCGATTGCGACGATCGCCTGCTTCATCAGCGGCGAGATCTCGTCCGAGCGAAGCAGGATCCGGCTCTGCGAACCCCGGAGCACCGAGAGCACTCGGCCGTTGTTGGCGTAGATGAAGCCGTCGGTCTGGTTGTGGATCCGGCTCGGGTCGAGCGAGGGGATCTCGCCGGCGATCGCAGTGACGAGCCCGACACTGAAGGACGCCAAGCCCAGCACTGCCAGAAGGGCCAGCAGTGCGAAGAGGCGAAGCTTCCGGATCCGGCGCCGGCCCTGGGGCCGCGCCACGGCGGAACGTCGTGGCCGAGACAGAACTGCGGGAGTGTAACGCTAGAGTCTGAAGGAGCCATGGGCGTCGCCGAGCTGACTCGTAACGCCGTCGACGTCTTGCCCGCCGGGGAGCTCGAGCGGAAGCTCGCGAACGGCAAGCCGTTGCGCGTCAAGCTCGGGATCGACGTCACCTCGCCGGACATTCACGTCGGCCGGGCGATCCCGCTGCAACGCATGCGCGCCTTCCAGGACGAGGGGCACACAGGCGTCCTGATCATCGGCGACTACACGACGAGGATCGGCGACCCTTCGGGCCGCTCCGCCGAACGGCCGGTGCTCACCGACGAGGAGATCGACAGCAACGCCCGGACGTACATCGACCAGGCGGTGGTGGTCCTGGATCCCGACCGGACCGAGGTCCGGTACAACGGCGAGTGGCTCTCGAAGCTGACCTACGCCGAGGTCGTCCAGCTGGCGCGCACGCTCACGGTCGCCCGCCTACTCGAGCGGGACGACTTCGCGAAGCGGATGGCCGCCCAGGCGCCGATCTCCGTCTCCGAGCTGCTCTACCCGCTGATGCAGGGATACGACTCGGTCGCCGTCGAGGCCGACGTCGAGCTCGGCGGCACCGACCAGCTCTACAACCTGCTTGCCGGTCGCGACGTGATGGAGGCGTACGGCCTCGAGCCGCAGGTCGTGCTGACGACGCCGCTCCTGCTCTCCTGGGACGGCAAGAAGATGAGCTCTTCGGAGGGCAACAACATCCCGCTGACGATGGCCCCCGAGGAGCAGTTCGGCCGCGCCATGCGGATCCCCGACGAGCTGCTGCCCGACTGGTATCGGCTCGTCATGCAGCGTGAGCCACCACCCGGCGACCCGCTGGAAGCCAAGCTCGAGCTTGCGCGCTTCATCGTCAGGCGCTCCCACGGCGACGAGGGGGCCGAACGCGCCGAGCAGCACTTCACCCGGGTTGTCCGCGAGGGCAAGGCGCCGGCCGAGGCGGAGATCCCCGAGGTCGGCGTCGACGGCGGCGACGTCTATCTACCCGAGCTGCTGAAGGCGCAGTTCGGCCAGTCGAACAGCCACTGGCGCCGCGTGATCGAGCAGGGCGGGGTCAGAATCGACGGTGACCCGGTCACGGAGCTCGAGCTGCCTGCCGAGCGACTCGCCGGCGCCGTGATCCAGGCCGGCAAGCGGCAATTTCTCAAGGTTTCCGGCTAGTTCCCGATTCTTGACACCCCCGGCCCGGGATGCTGCTATCATTCCGCGGCTGCCCTCGAGGCGGTGTAGCAAAGTCCCTGTAACTCAACGAACGGAGCGCCTCCAAGAAGATTCGGATACGACCTGGATCTGTAGCACTGGAGGCCTCTGGCGCGAGTCGGAGGCTTTTTTACGCCGTCGAGAAGCTAGCGCCGGTCTTTGAAAACTCAGCAGCGAGCGTTTACGTCGAGACCTCTCGCGTGCGTGGTCACACCTGCGTGCGTGCGAGGAATCAAGCAATAACCCGTCCGCTTCGCGGTCTAGTTACCGCGGAGATGGACCTTTGAGCTCAAGCTCGAAGAGAAG
>VAWH01000091.1 GCA_005888315.1 Actinomycetota bacterium
CGCTGATCGTCCCGGCCCACGACGAGGAGAAGGTGATCGCCCGCCGGCTCGAGAACCTGCTCGCGCTCGACTACCCGCCGGAGCGGCTCGAGATCGTGGTCGCCTCGGACGCCTCCTCCGACCGGACGGACGAGATAGTCGAGGAGCTCGCCGCGCGAGAGCCGAGGGTTCGCCTCCGGCGCTGGCCGCGCGGCGGCAAGCTGCCTGCGCTGAACAAGACCGTCGCCGAGACGGACAGCGAAGTGGTCGCGTTCACCGATGCGAACACCGCCTGGGCGCCCGATGCGCTCCGGAAGCTCGTCAGCAACTTCGCGGACGACGACGTGACCTACGTCTGCGGCCGGCTGATGCTTCAGGCGGCGGACGGGCAGAACCGCGAGGGCGTCTACTGGCGTTACGAGCTCTGGCTCCGCGAGAGCGAGTCGAAGCTCGGCTCGATCACCGGTGGCAACGGCTCGATCTACGCGATCCGCCGTTCCGACTACCTCGAGCCCCCGTTCGGGCACGATCTGAGCTTCCCGCCGCTCGCCGTCAAGCAGGGACGGCGCGCCGTCTACGAGCCGGAGGCCGCAGCCTTCGAGAAGCCGACACCGGAGAGCGCCGACGAGTACCGCCGCAAGGTGCGGATGCTCCCGTGGTCGTGGGCCTTCCTCCTCACCGGCCGCCCGCTACGCGGCGTGCCGCCGCTCTACGCAGCCGAGCTGATCTCGCACCGGCACCTTCGCTACGGCAGCGGCATCCTCCACCTCGTGCTGCTGGGGACGAACGTCGCGCTCGTCGGCGAGGGGAAGGTCTACCAAGTGGCGCTCGGCGGTCAGGCCGCCTGGCTCGGGCTCGCGGCGGCCGGAAGGCTCCGCCTTCGTGTCCCGGGGGCCGCGCTCGCTCATTACTATTTCCTGGTGACCGCCGCGACGCTCGCCTCGCTGGTCCGCTATGTGCGCTCGGGCCCCTCGCTGACCTGGGAGAAGGCGGAAGGCACGCGCTAGCCGCCGGCCGCCGACCTCGCAGCTAGCCTGAGGCCGGATGCGCCGGGTCGGCACCGCCCTGCTCTCGGTTGCGCTGCTCGGGGCCGCGGTCGGCTGCGGCACCCAGCGGCATGCCGCGGCGACCTCGGTCGCTCACGTTCGCACCAAGCCTCCTCAAGTTCGCGCGAAGCTTCCGCCCAAGCGCACGGGCGCCTGGGTGCACGTCACGGTCGTCGACGGCGATCGCGGAACCCCTGTCCGGGGCGCATTCGTGCGCATCGGCCGGCGCGCGCGGATCAGCGACCGTCGGGGTATTGCCGCCATCCACCTCAAGCGCCGCGCCGCGCTCGTCGTGCGGGTGAAGCGGCGCGGCTACGCACCCGCGGCCCACCGCTTCCAGTTTCGCAACCACCCGCTGCGAACCGTGCGCGTCTACCAGCCGAGGCTGCAATGGCCGATGTACGGAGTCACGCCGACGCGGACCCAGGTGCAGCCGCACATCAGCCTGCGACCGCCGTTCCGGATCGCGTGGAGCAGGGGAATGGCGGGTCTGCTCGAGTTCCCGGCCGTCGTCGACCGCGGCGTCGCTTACGTCGGCAACTATTGGGGCAGCGTCCGCGCGGTGAAGATGGGAGACGGGGTGCTCATCTGGCGGCATGACATCCCGCACGGGAAGATGGCTTCCTCGCCGGCGATCTTCGGTGACGAGCTGATCGTGCACGGGATGGAAGGGCACGTCTGGGCCTTCGACCGGCGCAACGGGCGGGTGCTCTGGCACCGCTGGATCGGGTCGCCGATCGAGTCGTCGCCGGTGGCGTGGCACGGCGTCGACTACTTCGGCGCCTGGAACGGCGCCGTGTACGCGCTGGACCTGCGGACGCACCGCCTGCGCTGGGTCTACCGCTCCGGTGCCAAGATCACCTCGAGCGCGTCGCGAGTGGGCAACACCGTCTACATCGGCAACTACGCGGGCAGGCTGCTCGCGCTCTCGGCGCGAACCGGCCGCCTTCGCTTCTCGGTCGCGGTCAACGGCCGCATCTACGGGACGCCCGCCGTCGCCGCCGGACGCATCTTCGTCCCGTCCTCGGACGGTAATTCGCTGACCGCGTTCTCCCGCCGCGGCCGCCGCCTCTGGACGATTCACGCCGGCGGCTACGTCTACTCCTCGCCGGCGGTCTGGGCCGGACGGGTCTACTTCGGTTCCTACGACGGCGGCCTCTACTGCGTCTCCCTCC
This sequence comes from Actinomycetota bacterium, assembly GCA_005888315.1. Taxonomy (GTDB): domain Bacteria; phylum Actinomycetota; class Thermoleophilia; order Gaiellales; family Gaiellaceae; genus 13-2-20CM-68-14. The sequence continues at coordinate 2,201 of VAWH01000091.1, forward strand.
GCAACGGACGTGTGCTCTGGAAGTACCCGAGCGGCCGCGCGATCTCCGGCTCGCCCGTGGTCGTCGCCGGCGTCGTCTACTTCAGCAACTTCTACCACCGGATCTACGGGCTCAACGCCCGCACCGGCCGCAACATCTTCCGCTTTCCCGACGGCAACTACGTGCCCGTCTCCGGCAACGGCCGCTTGCTGCTAATGCACGGTTTCTCGAGGCTCTATGCTGTCGAGCCTCGTCGCCGGTGAGGAAGCGCCTCGTCTACGCCGCGGCAGGCCTGGGAGTGCTGCTGATCGCGCTCGCGGTCGCGGCCGTGCTCTACCGGAAGCACCAGGGCCGTGACATCCGCGGTAGCGCGAGCGTCGAGTTTCAACAGACGGAGCCGAAACCCGTCAAGGAGCCGCCTCACGTCACGTGGCCCATGTACGGCTACGACCCGGCCCGGCTGCGGGTTCCCGAGGGCAACAACCTGCGGCCGCCGTTCAGGCGTGCTCCCGTCTGGACCTTTCGCGGGCGCGGCCTGCTCGAGTTTCCGCCGGTGATCGCCTACGGGCGGATCTACATCGTCAACAACCCCGGCACCGTGTTCGCGATCAGCGAGAGCCGCGGGAAGGTGGTCTGGAAGTACCGCTCGCATCGCTGCTCGGCGGCCTCGCCGGCCGTCGGCGACCATCTTGTCTTCGTTGCGCTCCTGAACAAGCCGCCCTGCAACGCCTCGCACGGCGCCGACGGGAAAGTGATCGCGTTCGACGCCGAGACCGGCCGGATTCGCTGGCAGCGCACGATCGGCCCGAGCGAGAGCTCGCCGCTGCTCGCCGAGGGCCTCGTGATCGTCGGCGACTGGTCGCACAACGTCTACGCCTTCACGGCGGCGACCGGAGGATTGCACTGGCACTTCCACGCGGGCGGCCTGATCAAGGGTGCGGTCGCGCTCGCCGGCAGGCGCGTCTACTTCGGCTCTTACGACACGCACATCTACGCGCTCGACGTCCGCACCGGGAAGCAGGTCTGGCGAGCGTCTTCACAGCCGCGGATCGGCCATACGGGGACGTTCTACGCGAATCCGGCCGTCTCCTACGGGCGCGTCTACATCGGCGCCACCGACGGCAAGATGTACTCCTACGGAGCAACGAGCGGCAAGCTCCGCTGGTCGAACGGAACCGGCGACTACATCTACAGCTCGGCGGCCGTCTGGCGCCGCAACGTGCTCGTCGGCTCCTACGACGGCTCCTTCTACTCGTTCGACGCCGCCACCGGCGACGTCCGCTGGCGTTTCTCCGCCGGCGGCAAGATTTCCGGCTCGCCGGTCGTGATCAACGGCGTCGTCTACTTCTCGACGCTGAACGGCAAGACGTTCGGCCTCGACGTGCGGAACGGACGCAAGCTCTGGAGCTATCCGACCGGTCAATATGCAGCGGTGATCGCCTCCCATTACCGGCTCTACCTCGTCGGCTTCTCGAAGCTCTACGCCCTGATCGAGCGCCATCCCGGGAAGCGGCCGGCGCGCAAGCACGCCAAGGGAAAAGGCTAGAGTCGCCGACGCAATGAGTGCCGACACGGAACTGCGGCGGCGGCGCGAACGCCCGTTGCCCGAGCTCGACGCCGAGGAAGAGCTCGAGCTTGGCCGCTACTGGGAAGCTCTCGTTGCCCGCTGGTGGCTGCCGCTCGCCGGCCTCATCGCCGGGGTCGCCGTCGGCTATCTGCTCTCTCTCGGCGGCCACAAGGTCTACGAGGCGAAGGCGACCCTGTACCTCGGGCAACCGCTCTCCGCCTCCGGCACTCAAATCCAGGGCCCGAGCACGAATCCCTCCTCAGTCCACCAGGTCGTCACCTCGGCGTGGGCCCAGCGACGCGCCGAGCGCGTCGGCGGTCTGCGCCAGGGAGCACTGAGCGGCCACGTCTCGACGCAGTCCGTGGCGGCGGGGGCGACGGTCACTCGCAGCGGCATTAACCCGCTCGTGACCGTGATCACGACCGGCTCTCGGCCCGCCGCCCTCGCGCGGGCGACCAACGAGCTCGCCAAGCTCGCCGCTGACAGGGTCTCGAGCGGCTACGTCGCTACGAAGATCGCGTATCTACGCCGCCAGGTCGCGGCGCAGAACGACGCCCTGAAGTCGATCGACCAGACAATCGCGATCCTCCGCCAGGGGGCGAGCAGCCACGGCCTTTCGACGGCCGAACGCCTGATCATCGCCAGCCAGCTGAACGGCCAGACGCTGCAGCGTAGCCAGGTCGTCGACCAGCTCGCCACGTACCAGAACCAGTTGACACTCGCCCAGACCGTGGAGCAGAGCAAGATCCTGGCGCCTGCCAGCGCCTTCAAGACGACCGCGCGCAGCCGCCGCAACTCGGCGCTCGTCGGTGCCCTGATCGGCCTGCTGCTCGGCATCGTCGCCGCGCTCCTCTGGGAGCCCGTCGCCGGGCGGCTGCAGAAACACTCGTGAGCGCCGGCGTGGCCGGCGCCGAGGAGCGCCGGACGCAATCACCGCCGATCGGAGGGGTCTTCGAACTCGACCTGGCGGCGGTCTTGGAGGCGCAGGATGCGCCGGCTCGTTTTCCGGAGGCGCAGTCCGTGACGAGCGGGCGCACCGCGCTCGCGATCCTCGCGGAAGAGGTCCCAGGGCCGTGGCTCCTGCCTGCCTACCTTTGCGACAGCGTGCTCCAGCCGTTGCGACGCGCGGGGATTCCGTTCGAGTTCTATCCGGTCGGCGGCGACCTGCGGCCGCGGCTCGACGAGCTCGAGCGCTCGGTCGAGACGCAGTCTCCCGCGGCGATCCTCGTGGTCGACTACTTCGGCTTTCCGCCCGCGCCCGAGGACGCGGCCCGGTTCCGTGCGCTGCGAGAGCACTGCCTCGTCGTCGAGGACTGCGTGCAGGGCTCGCTCCTCGAGCTCCCCGACGCGGCCGGCGGCGCGATCGGCGACGCCGTCTTCACCAGCTTCCGCAAGTACCTGCCGGTGCCGGACGGCGGCCTGCTGACCGGCGCCAAGTCGCGTCCGCTGCCCCCCGCCGCGGCGAGCTTGCGCGAGCGGCTGCTCGGACAGCTCCTCCGCGGCGCGTGGGTGTCGCGGCAGGCTGAAGGCCCCGAGGTCGAGGCCGTCTTCCTTGGGCTGCTCGAGGCCGGCGAGGCTTCGCTCGACGAGGAGTTGCCGCTCGAAGCGACCTCGCGCCTGTCGGAGCGGCTGCTCGCGAGGCTCGACCTCGCGGACGCCGCCTCCCGTCGCCGCGCCAACTTCGTCGCACTGCTCGAGGCGCTGGACGGCTCCGACGCCGTCACCCC
>VAWH01000093.1 GCA_005888315.1 Actinomycetota bacterium
TCGCGCCGCTCTTCCCGATGGAGCTGATCGGGCAGGAGGTAAGCGAGGACGCCGAGATCGCCATCCCCGACGAGGTGCTGGAGCTCTACAGCTTGTGGCGCCCGACGCCGCTCTTTCGCGCGCGGCGGCTCGAGGAGGCGATCGGCACTCGTTCGCGCATCTTCTACAAGTACGAGGGCGTCAGCCCGCCAGGAAGTCACAAGCCCAACACCGCCGTCGCGCAGGCCTTCTACAACAAGCAGGAAGGGCGGACGCGCCTCTCCACGGAGACCGGCGCCGGCCAGTGGGGGAGCGCGCTCGCATTCGCCTGCAAGCTGATCGGGCTCGAATGCAAGGTCTACATGGTCAAGATCTCGTACGAGCAAAAGCCAAACCGCCGCTCGCTGATCCAGGCCTGGGGCGCGGAGATCGTGCCGAGCCCATCCGATGAGACGCAGTCAGGGCGGACGATCCTCGAGGAGCATCCGGACTCGCCGGGCAGCCTGGGAATCGCAATCTCGGAGGCGGTCGAGGACGCGGCCGGACGCGAAGACACTGCCTACTCCCTTGGGAGCGTCCTCAACCACGTGCTTCTCCACCAGACGGTGATCGGTCAGGAGGCGGTTGCACAGATGGAGCTCGCTGGCGCCTTCCCCGACGTAGTCGTCGGCTGCGTGGGCGGAGGCTCGAATTTCGCCGGCCTCGCCTTTCCGTTCCTGCGCGAAAAGATCGCCGGCCGTGAGATCGATGTGCTCGCCTGTGAGCCCGCGGCCTGCCCGACCTTGACGCGTGGCCTCTTCGCGTACGACTTCGGTGACACGAGCAAGCTGACCCCGCTCGTACCGATGCATACCCTCGGGCACGACTTCGTCCCGGCCCCGATCCACGCCGGCGGCTTGCGGTATCACGGGGTCGCGCCGCTGATCTCGCAACTCGTGCGAGATGAGCTGATCCGTGCCGAGGCGTACCTCCAGAACGACGTTTTTGCCTCGGCCGTCCTGTTTGCAGGGACCGAGGGAATCCTGCCGGCCCCCGAGGCCGCGCATGCGATTCACGGGACCCTTCAGGTCGCGAGGGCAGCGGACGAGGCGGGTGAGGAGCGCACCATCCTCTTCAACCTCTCCGGCCACGGTCATTTCGACATGGCCGCCTACGACAACTACTTCGCCGGGGAGCTCAAGGATGTCGCCCTGGACGAGGCTGAGATGAGTCGCGCCCTTGGCGCCATCGAAGGCCTTCCGACCCCCGCTTAAATTCTTGTTTCAGAAGCAACGGGACGGCCGAAGCCGTCCCGTTCACATCTCAGCGCTTGACCGCTTTTAGTAGCCCGGCCCTGGGGGCGGGGCTGCTTCGTCGGCATAGCCGCGGCGGCGGGACCAGTAGCCGGGACCCGCCCACGACGACCAGAAGATCATCGAGAGCACCAGGCCGACGGCACCGACGATCATCAGGATCCAGCCGATCGCGTCCTCGTTGACGCTGCCGATGTCACCGTTGATCCCCCAGACGAGGACGGCTCCGGCGGCGATCAGTAGCAGACTCACTCCGATTCCCATGGGTTCTCCTTTCAGGGGCCTTCTGCGGCCCGACAGGGGCGGTGTACCCGGGGCCGCCGCGGCGAAAACAAGCCTCGTAAAGGTTTGTAACGCTTGTTCGCAACAGGCGTCGCGCACCCGGATTCAGTAGGCTCGCGACCGTGCGCAGGGGAGTGCTCGTGCGCCTGGTCGCAGTCGGACTCGCCGCCGCCGCAGTGGCGTTTGCGGTGGCCTTTTTCGTTCCCTGGCTGCCGACGTCGGCCTCGAAGGAGGGCGACCGGATCGACTTCGTCTTCTGGTTCGTGACCGTGATTTGCATCGCGATCTTCGCGCTCGTCGTCGCAGTGATCCTCTACGCGGTCGTGCGCTTCCGGGCGCGTCCCGACGACGATTCCGACGGAGCTCCGATTCACGGGCATACGGGGCTCGAGATCGCCTGGACGGCCGTTCCCGCCGCGCTCGTGACCGCGATCTCGGTCGTCAGCGCCGTCGCCTTGGCCGAGAACGACCACCTGCCGAAGCGGCACCTGCGCGTGAACGTGACGGCGCAGCAGTTTGCGTGGTCGTTCAGCTACCCGAAGTACAAGGGCCTGACGGTTTCGCAGCTCCGTCTGCCGCTGAACGAGGCGGTCGAGCTGAAGATGCAGAGCAAGGACGTGATCCATTCCTTCTGGGTGCCGCAGTTCCGGCAGAAGCAGGACGTCGTTCCGGGGATCACCACCCGGCTGGTGATCACGCCGAAGCGGCTCGGGACGTTCCCGGTCGTCTGCACCGAGCTCTGCGGCGAGGGGCACGCGCTGATGCGCTCGGAGGCGATCGTGATGAGGCCGAAGGCGTTCGCCGCGTGGGCGAAGGGGCAGCAGCAAGCCGCAGCGAAAGCGAGTCAAGGCGTGACCGGCGGAGGCCCTGGACTGGCCGCGTTCAACACCAATGGGTGTTCCGGCTGCCACACCTTCAAGCCCGCCGGCTCGAAGGCGACGACCGGACCCGACCTCGATAACCTCAAGGTGGATGCCGCGCGGGCCGGAAAGCCGCTCGCCGCGTTCGTCCGGGAATCGATCGCCGATCCGAACGCGTACATCGAGAAGGGCTACCAGCCGGGGATCATGCCGACCACCTTCAAGTCGCTGCCGGCGCAGCAGCTCGACGCGCTCGTCCAGTTCCTGACCGCGGGGAAGAAATGACGTCCGTGGCCGTAGCCCACGACGAGCTGCACGCCGGTTCCGCGCCGCCGCCGAAGGGGTGGCGGCGGTTGATCGTCGGAGGCTGGCTGCGAGTCCCCTGGATGACCGCGCTCTTCTTCGGGGTCGGGCTCGGGATCACCATTCTCGTGCGCTGGGCTGAGGGCTGGCACCCGATCTGGGACGGTCAGGTGATCACCAGCGTCGAGCTCGCGGCTGTTCCGGGATCGGCGGCTTCGACTACTGGGCCGGCTACGCGATCGGCTCGCCGACGCGGCCCGAGGACCATTCCCGCCACGGCGCCTACAGCTGGCGCGACTACTTCCGCGTCAACACGGACCACAAGGTGATCGGGATCCAGTACGTCGTCACGACGATCTTCTTCTTCCTCGCGGCCGGTCTGCTGGCGATGCTCATGCGCGCCGAGCTCGCGCGACCCGGAATGCAGTTCGTCGGCAACCAGGTCTTCAACGAGCTCTTCTCCGTGCACGCGGCGCTGATGATCTTCCTCTTCATCATCCCCGCTTTCGCGGGCCTCGGGAACTTCGTCATCCCGCTGATGATCGGGGCGCCGGACATGGCGTTCCCGCGCCTGAACGCGCTCTCGTTCTGGCTGCTGCCGATGGCCGGCCTGATGATGCTCTCGAGCTTCTTCGTCCCCGGCTTCGGTTGCGGCTGGACGGGTTACGCGCCCCTCTGCTCGACCCACCAGGAGCTCGGCGCCGTCTTCTTCAACATGGGCGTCCAGTGGGCGGGGGCGTCGTCGATCATGACCGCGCTCAACTTCCTGGTCACGATCATCACCATGCGCGCGCCGGGGATGACCTTCTGGCGCATGCCGCTACTCGTCTGGGCGAACTTCACCACCTCGCTGCTGGTCGTGATCGCGACGCCGTTCATCGCAGGCTCGCAGTTCATGACGATGTTCGACCACGTCATGCACACGAACTTCTTCAACTACGAGGCGCACGGCTACGTGCTCGGCTACCAGCACATCTTCTGGTTCTACTCGCACCCGGCCGTCTACATCATGATGCTGCCCGGCTTCGGGATCGCCTCGGAGGTGATCTCGACCTTCGCGAGGAAACCGATCTTCGGCTACCGCCTGATGGCGCTTTCGCTGATGGCGATCCTCGTCCTGGGCTTCTCGGTCTGGGCGCACCACATGTTCGTCTCCGGCATGGCGCCCTGGCTGCGCGTGCCGATGATGGTGACCTCGGTGGTGATTGCCGTCCCGACCGGGATCAAGGTCTTTTCGTGGCTTGCGACCTTATGGGAGGGCAAGCTCAGCTTCCGGACGCCGATGCTTTTCGCGCTCGGCTTCGTTTCGATGTTCGTGATCGGCGGCCTGTCCGGCATCTACCTGGCCGCGGTGCCGATCGACATCGACGTCTCCGACACCTACTTCGTCGTCGCCCACATCCACTACGTTCTCTTCGGCGGCTCGCTGTTCACGATCTTCGCCGGCATCTACTACTGGTTCCCGAAGATGACCGGTCGGATGTACAACGAGCAGCTCGGGAAGCTGCATTTCTGGCTCACGTTCATCGGCTTCAACGCGACCTTCTTCCCGATGCACTATCTCGGGATCCAGGGGATGCCGCGCCGCGTCTCGGACTACGCGCCGCGCTTCGCCGACCTGAACTTCTTCATCTCGATCGCGTCGTTCTTCCTCGGCGCCTCGACGCTCGTCTTCCTCTACAACATGATCGTCTCGTGGGCGCGCGGCGAGCCGGCGCCGGCGAACCCGTGGCGGGCGATGACGATTGAGTGGCAGGTCTCGTCGCCGCCGCCGGTCTTCAACTTCGACGAGGTTCCCCAGGTCGTCGGCGGGCCGTACGAGTACGGCGTCCCGGGAGCCAGGCACGCGGTCTTCGGCGACCGCGTCGCCGAGGAGGAAGAGGTGCGCAGCCGATGATGGCCATCATCGTCGTCGAGGCCTACATAGAAGAGGAAGGGGGCTCGCGGGGGAAACATGGTTTCCGCCGCGGGAGCGAGCCGAAGGCGAGTCGACTGTGAGCCACGTGCTCGTGATCGCGAACGAGACCGTCGCGAGCAAGCGACTGCTGGACGCGGTGCGCGGTGGCACCGAGGCCGGCGTCGACCTGGTCACCGTGCTCGCGCCGGTGAACGCGCCGTCGGGCGGCTACGTCGTCTACGAGGACACGCGCCGCGCGGCGGCGGGGCGCCGGCTCGGCCGGACGCTGGAGGCGCTGCACGAGGCCGGTATCGCGGCGCACGGGCTGGTCGTCGACACCTCGCCGGTGGACGCGGTCAAGGATGCGCTCGCCCAGCTCGAGCCGCCGCCCGACCGGATCGTGGTCTCCACTCATCCGGAGGAGAAGTCCGGCTGGCTCCGCAAACACGTCGTCGACAAGATCCGCGAGGTCGCCGGGGAGACGCCGGTCGAGCACATCGTCGTCGACCTCGAGGCGGAAGGCGGTCCCAAGAACGTACTCGTGGTCGCGAACGAGACGGTGATCGGGGAACCGTTGCTGGCGCGGATTCGCGAGCGCGCTCGGCGCGGGCCCGCGAGCTTCCTGATCATCTCGCCGCAGAGCGATCCGACGCAGGCCGACCATCCCGAGGCCGAACGGCGGCTGCGCCGCGCGCTGACGATCCTGCGCGCGGACGGGATCGACGCGCACGGCCAGGTCGCGCACCCCGACCCGTTCACCGCCGCCACGCAGGCGGTCGAGGACGAGCGGATCGACGAGATCATCGTCTCGACCTTCGCGCCCTCGAAGTCACCGTGGCTGCGCCGCGACCTGATTCAGCGCCTGCACAAGGCGACCGACCTGCCAGTCGAGCACGTCGTACTCCAAGAGGAAGCCGCGGTTACTTAAATGAGTGTGGAAGCCGGCCACGCGGCTCACCCGCCCGTCGCGCATCAGAGCTCGCGGGTCGATGCGCGCACGCTCGGGATGTTCCTGTTCATCGCCTCCGAGGTGATGCTCTTCGGCTCGTTCTTCACGGCCTATTTCTTCGTCCGCGTCGTCAATCACCAGCCGTGGCCGCCGTCGCCCTTCCACCTGCCGGTGTTCGTCGCGTTCGTGAACACCTGCATCCTGGTGACCTCGAGCTTCACGATGCACTGGGCCCTCCAGTCGATCAAGCGCGGCAACCGCGCCGGCATGCAGGCGGGCCTGACGCTCACGTTCCTGATGGGTGTGACCTTCCTACTGACGCAGCTGCTCGAGTACGCACGGATCGGCTTCACACCGCACGACCAGGCGTTCGGAACGATCTTCTTCTGCCTGACCGGCTTGCACGGTGCGCACGTCTTCGTCGGGCTGACGATCCTCGCGGCGATGACGACGCGCGCCTTCCGCGGACATTTCTCGCCGGAAGCGCACAACGGCGTCGAGATCGGCGGCATCTACTGGCACTTCGTCGACGTGATGTGGATCGTCGTCTTTACGACGGTCTACATCCTCTAGCGATCGAAGGAGCGCCGTGCCGCTGAATCCGTTTCGCAGCGAGGCCGAGGCTTACCGCTTCGTCTGGCTGACGATCGGCTACTCGGGGCGCTGATCAACCGCTGGGTCGGGCTCGCGGTCTTCATTCTCCTCAGCACGGTCGTCCTGTTCTTCTACTTTCGCCGCGGCGAGCGCCGGCCGCGGGTCGTGGCTTCGGCGCACCGAGGCGGCGCGGACGAGCGACGGATCCTCGTGGTCGCGAACGAGACGGTCGGCGGCGAGACGCTGCGCGACAGGATCCGCGAGCGGAGCGAAGGCTTTCGCTCGCAGGTCCTCGTGGTGTCGCCGGCCCTGAACTCGCCGCTCAAGCATTGGGTGTCGGACGAGGACGAGGCGAGACAGGCCGCGCAGGAGCGGCTCGACCGCAGCTTGGCGCGACTGCGGGAGGCGGGCTTCGAGGCGCGCGGCGAGATCGGCGACGGCGAGCCGCTCCAGGCGATCGAAGACGCGCTCCGAACGTTCGGCGCGGACGAGATCATCATCTCGACCCATCCCGAGGGGCGCTCGAACTGGCTCGAGAAGGGCGTCGTGAGCGGCGCCCGCGAACGCTTCGCGGTGCCGATCACGCACGTAGTCGTGGACCTGGAACGCGAACGCGAAGAGTTGCAGCGATGAGTCTCTGGAAAGGCGTCTATCAACCGAGCCATCTGGTCGCGGCGGGCGAAGCCCGCCGCTCCGCGAGGCGCCACCACCCGTTGCCTTTCGGTGGCGCTCGTGCGCGCACGTACGGTTTCAGGAGCCGCGTAAGCGGCATCACTCTCACCATGGACACCGAAGTGAAGCGCTTGGAGGCGCTGCTCGAAGCGTGCCACGACGTGCTTTCCGCTCTCGGTGACCGCGAGGATGAGATCGCGGAAGCGATCCGCGAGACGTGTCGGGTCGTGGAAGCGCGGTTGCGCGAACTCGATGTGGGTTTCGCTAGTCGTTTCGCTCACCCCTCCTAGGTTCGCCGGCGTGTCCGGCGCGGGCGATCGATACGCCCAGCTATTTCTTACTCTTGATGAACGCGATGAGCGCTTTCGCTTTCGCCGCCGACACTGAGCCCGGGCGGATCGTGGCGCTCATGATGCCCTTGGGGTAGCCCTTCACGATCAGCTTGTCCGGGTCGAGGATCGACTGGAGCAGGTACCCGGCGTCGGCGGTGACCGTCTGGCCGTTGGAGAGCTGCACCTTGGAGCCGTAGAGGCCCTTGAAGGTCGGCCCGGTCCCCTTCGCGCCGGTCAGGGAATGGCAGGCGCTGCAGCCCAGGCTCTCGTAGAGCTTCCCGCCGGTTGCAGCGAGCCCGCCTCCACCCCCGCCCGGCGTCTGGCCGGTCACTGTCGGCGGCGCGCCGTGGCTCGCAGCGCCCGTGCCGGCGACCGAGGCGACGTAGGACGCGACCGCCTCGGCGTCCGCGCCGGTCACGAGCTTGCGCGGCATCGGATCGGCCGCGTGGTAGATCTGGTCGTAGACCACCTGCCTGATCGTGCTCAGGCGGAACTGCTGTGCCTGCGCGCCTGCGAAGGCGCCGTCGAGATCGGGGCCGATCGTCCCGTTCGTGCCTGCGTCCGCGAGCCGGTGGCACGTACCGCACCTGGAGACAAAGAGCTGCTTCCCCTGCGAGACGTCGCCAGACGCGGCGATGCCCGTCTGTCCCACGCCGCAGCTCGCAGAAAGTGCCGCGACCCCCAGCAAGAGCAGTCCCGCGGCGAGGAGGCGCATGAGCGCTACGCCGGAGGCTGGCTCGAGGTTCCGACCTTCGAGAGCGCCTCGTCGCGCGTCGGGTAGATCGTGAAGACGCGGTCGAGGCCGGTGATCTCGAAGATCTTGGTGATGTTCCGGTCGCTACAGACGAGCGAGAGCTGGCCGTCGTTCGTCCGGAGCCGCTTGACGCCGCCGACGAGGACTCCCAGGGTTGTCGAGTCGATGAAGGTCGTGTCGGAGAAGTCGACGATCACTTCTTTGCCGCCCTTCCCGATCACGTCCAGCAACTGCTGCTTGAACTCTGGCGCCGTGTAGAGGTCGACCTCGCCCGCCAGAGCGATCACGTAGGCGCCGTCGACCTGCTCCGTCTTGATGTCGAAGTTCATCGCTCCCCCGAGTCGTGGACGGCGGAGTCTATCGGTGCTTCACGACCGGAGTCGCAGCCGAGAGAATTGCGATCCGTTGCCTCGCCTGCTGGGCGCTCGGGTCACTCGGCGCCAGCCTGACCACCTTCTTGTACGCCGTGATCGCGCTTTTCGCATCGCCGATCAAGTCCGCGAGCTGGGCGTAGTGGAACTGAGTATTGACGTCGGTCGGTTCCAGCTTGGCGAGCCGTTTGTAGAGCTGCGTGTCTTTCTGGAGGGCGGTCGTCTCTTCTGCGGTCGCAGCGTTCGCCTTCTCAGTCAGCTGCTGCGTCGACGGATCGGTGGCGAGCGCTTGGCCGATCTTGCTGGAGCCAGAGACGCCGAGCACGGTTGCAAGCGAGAGCGGCGCCTGCGCCTGGAGGTTCGCGGCCTCCGTCGCCTTGTCCTGCGCTCTCGTCTCGTAGTAGGCGGCCACGCTCTGGATTGCGCTGGTGTCGTTCGGCCGCAGCTTGAGCACGTGCTCGTAGGCCTTGTTCGCGTCGCTCAGCCTCCCGTCGCTCGAGTACGCGGTGGCGAGTGCGTTCCACGCGTTCGGGTCCTTCGGATGTGCATGCGTCTTCTTGAGGGCGCTCTTCACCGCCGAGCTGTTCGTCGAGCCGCCGTTCGAGCCGAAGATGTTGAAGTTGCCGCGGAGGAGGTCGCCGAGGCCGGTCGAGCCCGAACCGACGCCGAAGAAGACGAACCCGCCGGCGAAGACGAAGGCGAGGGCGAGGAAGACCCACTTCGCCTGCCGGCGCAGGCGCGGGAAGAACATCGTCTGCTCGATGGTCGGCGGCCGGCGAGCAGCGGCCTGTCGCCGCCTTCCCGGCTGTGCCTTGGCGGCCTTTCGCTTTGCCTGTGCGGCTCCTCTCGCCATCGGCGCTTAGGGTACCTCGACCTCCGCCGCGGAAACAGCCGCCCAGTCGTAATCCTCGCCGAGCGCGCGCAGCCGCGCCCGCGTTGCCTCGTCGCAGAGCGCGCCCTCGAGGCCGGCTTCGTAGAAGCTGCGCGGCTCGAGGCCGAACGAGCAGGCGACGGCATAGTCCTGCACGAGGTTGGTTCCGAACATCGCGGGGTCATCGGTCGAGACGGAGCAGACCGCACCCGCCGAGACGAGCTGCGGCAGCGGATGCTCGGCAACTGAGCGCACCACCCGCGTCCGCAGGTTCGAGATCGGGCAGACGTCGAGAACGACGCGACGGTCGACGATCTCGCGCAGCAGGCCCGGATCCTCCACCGCGCGGATGCCGTGCCGGAGCCGGCGGGCCCCGAGCGCCTCGAGGGCGCCGCGAATCGAGGCAGGACCCGCCGCTTCGCCCGCATGGGGCACCGACGCAAGCCCTTCGGCCCGCGCGGCGGCGAAGGCGTTCGCGTACGGCTCAGGTGGGAACTCCGCCTCCGAGCCGCCGAGCCCGACGCCGAGCACCCCGCGATCCCGGTACTTCGCCGAATACCGAACTGTCGCCTTTGCCTCTTCGAGCTCGAAGCCGCGGGGGATGTCCGGCGTCAGCCGAACCTCGACCCCGAGAACCTCGCGCGCCTCCTGAGCGCCGTCGCAGTAGCCGGCGAACATCTCGTCCCAGTCGACGCCCCGCCTGGCGCGTTCCGCGGGCGAGAAGATCCCCTCGACGTAGACGGCGCCGTGCGCCGCCGCCTCCCGCGCGTAGTCGACCACGACCTGGCGGAAGTCCTCGCCCCTCTGGAGGGCGTTCGTGGTCAGGATCCAGATCTCGATGAACTGTGCGAAGTCCCGGAAGTCGTACAGGCGCGCGAGCCCCTCGACGCTGTCCGCCGGCAGCGGATAGTCGTTGCGGCGCGCGATCTCGAGCAGCGTCTCCGGCCGCACGGTGCCCTCGAGGTGGACGTGGAGCTCGATCTTGGGGTACGTCACGAGGCCTGCGTCGTCGCCAGCTCGCGGCCGGAGCGGCGCTCGACCAGCACGGAGAGCCAGATCGAAAGCTCGTAGAGGATCCAGAGCGGGATCGTCTCGATCGCAGTCGTCACTGGATCGATTCCCGGCAGCAGGACGCCGACGATGGCGACGATGAAGTAGCCGATCCGCCGGTTGCCCCGCAGCTGCTGCGTCGTCAACACCCCGAGCCGCACGAGCGCAAGCACGAAGATCGGCAGCTCGAAGACGAGCGCGACCGCAAGCAGCACGGTCATCGAGAATGAGATGTAGTCGCGCGCGCGGATCTGGACGATGAAGACGCTGTTGTCGTAATTGGTCAGGAAGTGAACGGCGGCGGGGAGCGCTACGAAGTAGCCGAACGCGAGCCCGAAGGCGAGCAGGGCTGTCGAGAGAAGGACGAACCACGCCACGAGCCGCTGGGTGTGCTCCTCGAACGCCGGCGCGAGGAAGCTCCACAGCTGCCAGAGCACGACCGGCAGCGCGAGCAGGAAACCCGCCCAGATCGCGACCCAGACCGATGTCAGGAACGGCTCCGCGACGCCGAGCGTGAGCAGGTGCCGGCGCTTCTCCGGCAGCGCGTGCTCGAGCCAGTGGATCAGGTGACGGTGGAAGACGAACGCGACGATGAACGCGACGCCGACGGCGATCAGCGAGACGATCACCCGCGAGCGAAGCTCGTCGAGGTGCTCGACGAGGGTCGCCTCCTCGCCGTGGCGAAGGCGACGGGGCAGCCGCTTCACCGCTAGGGGACGGTGTCGTGCTCGCGCGGCTGCGGCGGCGGCGCGGGAGTCTCAGCAGGCGTTGTCGACTGCGTCAGCTCGGGCGTCTCGTCGTCGTCGTCCTTGCCGGCAATCGAGTCCTTGAACTCGCGCATCCCCCGGCCCAGCGAGCGTCCGATCTCCGGCAGCCGCTTCGCGCCGAAGAGAAGCAGCGCGAGCAAAAGCAGTGCGACGATCTCGAGCGGGCCGACGTTCGGCATACGCCTAGAGTACCTCGCGTTTCGCAGCGGTGCTGCGCGGCAACCGACTTTCCGTGCGGAAGAAGCCGATCCGCGAACAGGTGATCGTCGTCACAGGCGCCTCGAGCGGCGTCGGACGCGCGATCGCGCGGGCGGCCGGAGAGCGCGGGGCAAAGGTGGTCGTGGCGGCCCGCGGCGAGGACGGCCTCAACGCCGCGGTCGACGAGATCGAGCGCGCGGGCTCCGAGGCTCTGGCCGTTCCGGGCGACCTCGCCTGGCAGGAGCAGAACGAAGAGCTCGTCCGCCGCTCGCTCGACCGCTTCGGCCGCATCGACACGTTCGTTGCCAACGCGATCGTCACCGTCTATGCCGAGGTCGAACAGCTCGAGCCTGACGAGCTCCGGCGCGTGATGGACGTGAACTTCTTCGGCGTCGCCTACGGCTACCGGGCCGCGCTGCCGGCGCTGAAGGAGAGCCGCGGCACCTTCTTGCACGTCTCCTCGGCGCTCGCGTACCGCGGGATCCCCTTGCAGGCCGCCTACTGCTCCTCCAAGGCGGCCGCGCGCGCCTACCTCGAGTCGGCGCGGGTCGAGCTTCAGAAGCACGGCCACGATGTCGCGATCTCGCTCGTCTTGCCCGGCGCGATCAACACGCCCCAGTTCGACCGCGACCGGCAGAAGCTCGGCAAGCAGCCGCAGCCGGTGCCGCCGATCTACCAGCCGGAGCCGTACGCCGAGGCGGTGCTGCACTGCGCAGAGAAGCCGATCCGCGAGCTACCCGTCTCGTGGGGCGCGCAGAAGCTCCTCTGGGGGCAGAAGCTCGCGCCGAGGGCGGGAGGCTGGGTCCTGCGCCGGAGCGGCTGGAAGAAGCAGCACACGAGCGAGGGCAAGCCGGTCGACTCGCCCGACAACCTGTTCGAGACACTGCCCGGCGACCCCGGTGCGCATGGCCGCTTCGACCAGCAGGCGAAGGGGTCGACCGCCTGGACCAGGCTGCGCTTGCTGATCCCGAAGCGCTAGTAGATAACCGCGCGTCCTCGCCCGGCGGTGATCTGGACGAGCCAGGCCGAGAGGACAAGGCTCGGGAAGCTCGAGAGGAGCCCGTACGTCGGGAAAGCTGGAATCGTGTGACCGCCGAGATCGGGCATCGCCTGGACGAGCGCGAGGCTGGCGAGGCGGCCAGCCATCAGCGCCGCCGCCGCGAAGGCGAGGGGGACCTCGTACCTCAGGACCCGCAGAACGATCTTGACCACGACTCCGCCGCAGATGCTCGTCAGGATCGCCCAAGCCTCGACGCTGGTCTCAGGGGCCAGGCCAAGGAAGGCTGCGGAGATCCAGGCGCTGGCCGCGCCCCCGGCGAGCACCGCCATGAGCGCGGTTCCAAAGGTGGGCTGTCTGGCGTTGGCCATCGTTCCTCCTTCGGCGTGGCCGCCCGCCATACAGTTGTTCTGAGCGTGATTCGGCGGCTTTACGCGATGACTGCATCCCTCATCCGGAGAGATGTCGTAGAGCCGCTAGCATGGTCAGTGCGGGCACGCCGACCGGCGCCTGCGTCCTGATCATGGCACTACTCGAACTCAAGAATCTGCATGTCGCGCTGGAGGACGGCACCGAGATCGTCAAGGGTGTCGACCTCGCTGTGGACACGAACGAGACGCACGCGATCATGGGCCCGAACGGCTCCGGCAAGTCGACGCTCGCCTACGCGCTGATGGGTCACCCCGCCTACGAGATCAGCGAGGGCGAGATCCTGCTCGACGGCGAGGACATGACCGAGATGGAGGCCGACGAACGCGCTCAGAAGGGGCTCTTCCTCGCCTTCCAGTACCCGCACGCCGTTCCGGGCGTAACGGTGACGAGCTTCCTGCGCTCTGCGATCAACGCGATCCGCAAGGCAAAGGCCGGCGCGGACGACCCGATTCCGATCCCCGAGTTCCGCCAGGAGCTGATGGCCGCCATGGAGCGTCTCAAGGTCCCGCGCGAAATGGCGAGTCGCTATCTGAACGAGGGTTTCTCGGGCGGCGAGAAGAAGCGGGTCGAGATCCTGCAGATGGCGATGCTGAAGCCGACGATCGCCGTGCTCGACGAGACCGACTCCGGCCTCGACATCGACGCGCTGAAGATCGTCGCCGGCGGCGTCAAGGAGCTTGTGGGGCCTAACATGGGTGCAGTCGTGATCACCCATTACCAGCGGATCCTCAACTACATCGAGCCGGACTACGTGCACGTCTTCGTCGACGGGCGGATCGTCGAGGAAGGCGGGCCCGAGCTCGCCCACAAGCTGGAGGCCGAAGGCTACGAGGCGTTTATGCCGGCGGTCGCCGCGGGAGGTGGTGAATGATGGCAGCGACTCCTGAGACCGAGATCGTCGCCGGGATCGGCAACGACTACAAGTACGGCTTCCATGACGAGGAGAACTACGTCTTCAAGTCGGAGCGCGGCCTTTCGGCAGAGGTGGTCGCCGCGATCTCGGAACGCAAGAACGAGCCGGATTGGATGCGGAAATTCCGGCTCAAGTCGCTCGAGTACTTCATGGCCCGCCCGCTGCCCGAGTGGGGCGGCGACCTGAGCCAGATCGACTTCGAGAACATCTACTACTACATCAAGCCGACCGCCGAGCAGGCCAACACCTGGGAAGACCTGCCGGCCGACATCAAGAACACCTGGGACCGGCTCGGGATCC
>VAWH01000081.1:0-6803 GCA_005888315.1 Actinomycetota bacterium
GAAATCGGTAGACGCAAGGGACTTAAAATCCCTTGGGAGGCAACTCCCGTGCAGGTTCGAGTCCTGCCCTCGGCATGCCGTTACTGCGGCGTCAGGAGCTTGAAGTACGCCGCCACGTCGAAGTTGGTCGGATCCACCTCGAAATAGTGGCCCCTGACGTAGTGTCCCGTCGTCGGGAAGTACGGCGGCGGGTCGGTCTGGCCGCAGGCATCGTAGGCGTAGCGCTTGATGTAGCCGTGGCCGTCGCTGAGCCCCGTCGCGCCGCGGGTCTGCTGGATGACCCCGCCCGTCAAATAGAGGCACCCGCGGCCGTCCTTCTGCGTCTGGCAACCCTCCGCATTGGTCGGGCCGGCGGTGTAGTTCTCGGCCGTGAACAGATTCAGGGCGAGCAGGAACCCGTGCACGAACTCGTCCTTCGTCGCCTTGTACGTGTTGTAGCTGTTCCCGACGGCGCCGCCGGCCGGGCCTTGCGGTAGCTGCGGCGAGTTCAGGGTGTTGTCGGCCATCACGACGTCGTTGCCGACAAACAGCCCCAGAATGTCGGCGCAGCCGCCGAGCGACGGGTCGGTGACGTACGTGAGGTTGTCCACAATGACGATGTTCCCGGTTGCCGCGAGGGTCACGCGGCCACGCAGCTTGCCGGAGACGGCCACGTCTCCGTTCACATAGATGACGCCCTTGAAGCTCGGGTTCAGCGCCCGGCTGATCGGCCACAGGTACTGGCCGTCGGGGCGGAACGCGACGAGCGGGCTCACCGGACCCGGCCACTTGAGCCACTGCCCATGCGCGTCGTTCGGTTTGAAGGTCCCCCACAGCGAGTCCGAGCCGCCCAGGTAACAGCGCTTCGACGCGTTGTTGAGCGCGCCACTCCAGGAGTCGGCCGTGCCCGAGGTGCCGTCGTAATGGGACTGCGCGCTCTTGAACACCCCGCCGTGGAAGTCACCGCAGTTCGTCGAGTTCCGCAGACCGAACTGGGCGTAGTTGCTGGGCGCGTCGGCGACGGCCCAGCCAGCCGAGTCGGACTGGTAAACGCGGATGAACCCCTCGTTGTCGCCGCTCGTGTTCCCGTCCCCGTTCAAGTCGAGCGCCACGAATTCGATCCGCACGGTGGCCTGGCCGAGCACCCCGGTGGTGGTGCTCGTGATCAGCATGTTGCCCGGCGTCGCCTGGGCCTTGAGCTTGTTCAGGTCGGCCGTGGTGGGGAACCCGATCTTTCCGGCGTTCTCCGTAAAGCCCTGCTTGTAGGTGCCGTACTGCCTGCCGGAGATCGTCTTCGCGGTGCTCACCGGCCCGTAAAAGGTCGCCCCCGACGCGACGATGTTGATCACGTCATTGCTGTGGACCGGTCCGTAGATCTGGTCGTTGTTCGCGAAATAGATGAGCCCTTCGGTGTTCGTGAAGTAGGCGTACTTCGCGAAGCTCTCCTGGTCGATCTCACCCCGACGGACGACGGTGTTGCCGAAGACGTCCTTGGCGATCGTCACGACGCTCGCGAACACGCCGTACTGGCCCGAGGTGATTCCCGTGGGACCGATGTAGGTGGTCCGCGTGACGTTGGGGATGGCGTTGCCGACCGCGTCGTACACCACGGCCCTCGTCTCGAACAGCTTGTAGCCGGTGTCGGGCATGAGGGTGCGGGTGCCGTTCACCGCAGAGCGCGCCTCTTCGATCCCGGCGTCGGCGACGGTCGTGAGCAGCGTCTCGCGCTGGCGGTACCGGGTCACGAGCGCCGTGTTGCCGCCCAGCACGGCCGCCGTGCTCATCAGCGTGAGCACGACGAGGGTCACCAGGAGGACGGTGACGAGGGCGATTCCGCGCTCATTGTGCATGTGCATGCGCTCCCCCGTTCAGGGAATGGTGACGGGCGCGGACGCCGTCGTCGGAGACGACGACGGCGTGCAGTCCGCAGCCGCGAGCTGGTACTGATACGTCGCCCCGGACGTGACGGCGGCGTCATCGTAGACATAGGTCGGGTTCCCGGCCGGGAGGCTCAAGTACGGCGTGCCCCACGTCAGGTCCGTGATCCGCTTGCGCCAGATCACGTACTGCACGACGTCCTTCTCGCCGCCGTATTCGTCAGTGGCGGCATTCCAGGCGAGCCGCACCGCCGGCGTGCCGTCGAGCCGAGTGATCCCGGTGGCCGTGAGCGTGGTCCCGAGGATCGGGGCATCGCCGCACGTGCGCCGCGACGCGATGCCGACGTTGGGCAGCTCCATGAACCGCTGCAGGGTGTAGCGCCGCTCCGCCGCGCCGGACTGCCCGTTCGTCACCGTCAACGTGACGCGGATGCCGCGAATCGAGTCGATGACGGCTGCGGCGCCGGTGTCGGCCAGGGCCAAATGAATCGCGACGGAGTGCCGGAGCGGAAGCTTGCTGGCCGGGAGCGAGTCGAGCGAGATCGCGCCCCCGAGCACGATCGCCAGCCGGTAATACTCGAAATACACGGCCGTGGGCGACCCGATGATATTGCGCGAGACCATCTCCGGCGGTCCGCCGTTCACCTGCTCGAACAGGGCGTAATCATCCGCGCGGGGCGTGGTCGAATCGGGCGCGACGAAGAAGATGATCGTCTCCGCCGAACTGTTGATGCCCCCGGTCAGGTAGCTCGTATCCGGGTAGGCGACGGTGGTGAGCGGGAGGATCACGCGCTGCGCCTTCGTCAGCGCGGTCACCCCGCCCGCGGGAACGTCCGGGTCGTAGTAGACGGAGAAGGGATCGTTCGGCACGTTCGTCGCGTAGTCGGCGTTGAAGGCGACCACGTTCCGTCCGGCGTAGATGATGGCCGGCTGAGCGTCCGGCAAGTTGGACCCCGCGGCGCGCAGCCGCTGCTCCATGGTGCTGAGCGCGAACTGCAGGTTCTGCACCGCGTTCATCCGATCGCTTCCCAGCGACATCGCACGACCTTGCGAGCGCAGAAAGCCGAGCGTCCCGGCCATCACCGCGCTGAACACGACGAGGGCCACGAGCAGCTCGACGAGCGTGAAGCCCGCCGCGGGACGCGGAGCGGCGCGCATCACGGGGCCGCCACCGTCACCGTGCGAGCGACCGGCGCGAGCAGACCAGGGCCGCTCACCGTCACGGTGATCTTCTTGTAGTCGTTCGGCTGTCCCACGCCGCCGAAGTGCACGACATCGGTGTGGCGGCTGAACCCGGGCAGCGCCGGGAAGCCGATCTCGGTCGCCACGTAGACCTTCTCGAGAGTTGCGTAGTTGGGATCCGCCAGGATACGCGCCAGGCGCCCTTGGGCGAGCTCGATGGCGGCGTCCTGGCGGCCGCTCGTCGCCGCCGTATGCACCATCCCCGTGGTCAACTGCGCGGTGCCCAGCAGCACCACGGAGAGAATCACCAGCGCCGCCATGACCTCGATCAGAGTGAAGCCGCGTGCGCTCGGCATCAGAAGCCCCGCTTCCAGGTCGGTGGCGCCGCGCGGTACCACGAGACGCGGGCCGTGGCCCGCTCGGTCTCGATCACGCGCGAGTCCCCGGCATGCCCCGGCCCTCGGGCGGCGCGCGTCGTCGTGAGGTACACGGCGCCCGCTTCGCTGGCGCTGCCGTCGCGGTGGAACGTCACGGCCGGCATCGTGCCGAAGGTCTTGGTGAAGGAGACGGGTCCGGCCCAGGCGCCGAGTGGCGGCGCGCCGCCCAGACCGAACACGACGTGCTCGCTCAGCGAAACCACGCGGACATGCTCGCCGGGGTCCGCTTTCGCATTGTTGTTCGCGTCGTCGAGGATGCGGATCGCTTCGGCCGCGGTGTCGAACGCGACGATGATATTGTGCTGACGGGTCACCGCGAGGCGCTGCGCGACGAGCAATGTCGTGCCCGCACTCTGCATCGCCGAGTCCACGGTGAACTTCTGGAGATCGATCTTCGGCGCGACCAGCGTGACCAGGAAGCCGAAGATGACGATGACCAACAGCATCTCGAGCAGCGTAAAGCCGCCAGATACGGCGTGACGCACCATGCCCGCATTCCTCCTGCACTTGAGCGGGCAAACCCGGTGGTCGGCTCTTTGCAACGCCTGCGAGCCTGAAGGCCGACTCTACTCCGGCAGCTGGGCTGTCTCAACTTCTCACGCCCGAGACCCCTTGGCTTTGCGCCCCGCCGTCACCGACGGTTTGCCCTTGTCAGAGATTCCGCACGCAAAGTGGCCCCGCTCGCCCGGGTGGGCGGTGACCCTGAGCACGCACGCCGCGCCCACACGTCGCCGGCGCCCTGCATTTTACCACGAGGCGCTCGCGTTTCGGTTTGAACTCGTTATTCCATAGCTGGCGTGGCCGCAACATCTTGACCCCCTCCGCCACCCGTGCATTATTGCGCATCTTCGAGCGCAGCACCGTCTTGACCGATGTCCTCCAGGCACTCCATGACGCTCGCGTGCTCGTGGCGCCGCTCACCCGGCCGCGCGGCGTCACCGTGGTGTTCACCGGTTGCGACGCCCTGCCACCCGCCACAGTGGACGAGCAGAGACTGGGACGGTTGTTGTACAAGCTGTTCACCGCCGCTATCCGCAGCACGCCTGTGAACAGCACGGTCCGCGTTGCCGGGGAGGTTGTGCGCGGGGAGGGCTCGCGCGGCCGCCCGCGAATCCAGATCGCCATCACCGACCCGGGCCCCGCGGCGACCCTTGGGGATCTCGAGCGGTTGGTGCGCTCGTTCAACCCGGTGGAGATCCTCGGAGCGGAGCACGGGAGCGGCGGGGTCACGCTGACGGCGGCGAGTGGGCTGCTCGACCCCGACCCCGCGATCGTGTCGCTGCGGCTCGCGTCCGACCAGCAGCGCACCCTCTTGCTTACCCTCCCCGTGGTAGGGAATAATGATATGGGTGATGCAACGCACGGCACGTCCGGTCAGCCGACATACCGTTCGGGGGTGCACCCCGGCGGTCTGGGTTGACCGGGATTCATCGTTCGACTGAGTGAGGTCACCGTTATGCCCGGCATGCAGTGGGCTCGACTGCAGGCGAACCTGAATGTCCGGCTGCGCCGGGGCGCCTGGTATCGGATCCGGCAGGTCGGCCCGTTGCAAGTCGTGCTCGAGGTGCGCGGGCAAACGCTGCAGGTTCCCGCCGCCTTTCTGCAGATCATCGAGACCCCACCCCGTCGCTGGACCGTCGTGGCGCGCCCGGAGGATGCCGTCCGGCTGCCGTCGAGCTGGGGCGACCGGTACGCCGTGTGTCCCAGTTGCCGCGAGCGCCAACCGATTGACGGACACCCCGCCGCCATGCGGTGCAACCGCTGCCGCGCGAGCTTCGATATCGACTGGCGCGAGTCGTACGATTTGGGCCTGTAGCCACTGCAGTCAGAAGTACCGCTTTCCCGCGGTCATCGGTCACACCTCCCGAGCTTAGGCGCCGCGACGAGACCCTGACACCGCTCGGACGCATCGCGGACCGCGCCGGTGCAACCATTCGGGGGGTTCCGACGTCTTACACAGGCAGAAGGCGTAGCGGGGACGCATCGGAGCGAGCGGGGACGCATCGGAGCGAAGCAGGCGTTCCGCACTCACCGTGCAAGCGGCCGTCGGGAGGTTCGACCATGAAGGCATACGCGCTATTGCTGGGCATGATGCTCACCCTCGGCTCGGGGTACGCGGCCCAAGTCGCCGTCTCTTCGGTCGGGACGACACGGGACGCCGAGGTGAGGCCGACACCGGCGCGCAGCGCCCGGCACGGGCCGGACACGGTGTGGTACGGCGGCGTGCTCGATCCGATCACGATTGAGGCGCGGGGCGACGCCGCGCCGAGCGCGACCGCGCGGCGACTGCGATTCGACCGCCCCGCCGTGCGGTGTTTCCGAGCCAGCCGCGTATAGCGACGCTGTACCTGGGATTCCACCCGGGGGGCCCAGACCTCCCGGGTGTGTTGTTTCCCCCCCCGCGCCGCTCCCGAAACAACACCTCGCGAATTCGCGTACGACGTGCCAGTATGGTGGCGGGCCCTGCCCGGGGAGGGGATCTCGCATGAACTCGTTCTGGCACACGTGGCGTAAGGAGATCATCCGCGGCGTCGTGCTGTTTTGCGGCGTGATCGCGATCGGCTTGTGCATACGCTACGTCGTCACGCGGGCCCGCCAGGGCCTCGCCGAAAACCTTCCCGTCGCCCTGCAGGGCCTGCGGGGGTTGAAGGAGCTGAAGAATCTCCCGAGCCATTTCGACTTCGACCCGGACGCCTACGCGGGGCCGCGCGACACCGCGGACACCTGGCGGTATCGCGCGAAGATCGCGCCGCAGCACTGGGTGTGGATCCGCAACACTATCGGCTCCGTGAAGGTGGAAGCGGCGAGGGGCGATTCGTTGGAGGTGATCGCGGTGAAGACGCACCGCCGGTCCGACGCCAACAGCGTCCATATCGAGACCGTGAAGGTCGCCGACGGCATCGCGATTTGCGCCGTTTGGGCCCGCGGGGGCGGACGCTGCGGCCCGGGGGAGGACTACAGGGCGTCGTCGCCGCGGCACAACGACGTCGCGGTCGATTTCACCGTGCGTCTGCCCAAGTGGGTGGGCCTGGGTGCCAGCACCGTGAACGGTGCCGTGCACGTGGCCAACGCGACCGGGCCGCTCGTGGTTGCCTCGATCAACGGCGAGGTCGACGCGGAAACGGCGGCCGGGCCCGTGCGCGCCACGTCGGTGAACGGGAGCGTCCGTGCGCGGATGCGCGCCTTTGGCGACACCGGTGAGGTGGCGCTCTCGACCGTGAACGGGAGTGCCACCGCCGAGCTGCCCGCGCGACTCGACGCGGAGGTGGACGCGAGCACGGTGAACGGCTCGATCGAGACCGACTATCCGCTCGTCGTAACCGGGAAG
>VAWH01000081.1:6871-7337 GCA_005888315.1 Actinomycetota bacterium
TGCGGAAGACGAGCTGAGGTAGCGTGCCACTTCGGCCGCAAATGTGCGGACGTCAACCGGTTTCGTGATGTAGCCGTCGAAGCCCGCGGCGAGCGCCCGTTCGCGGTCGCCCGGCATGGCATGCGCGGTGAGGGCGACCACCTTCCAGGGGTGGTCGCCCTCGATCTTTTGCACGTCGGCCAGCACGCCGAACCCGTCCCGGCCGGGCAGCTGGATGTCGAGCAGCACGAGCGCCGGGGCGGGCTGCTCCGCGAGCAGCGTCGCGACGAGCCGGTCGCCCGAGCGTAGCCCCACCACCCGGTGCCCCTTCAGCGTCAGCAGGGCCGTGATCAACTTCAGGTTGTCGGGCTGGTCCTCGACCACGACGATCGTCGCCATCAGGCTCCTCCGGGATCGGCCCGCGGCAGCGTGAACCAGAACGTACTACCCTGGCCGAGCGCGCTCTCCACGCCGATGGCGCCGCCGT
>VAWH01000082.1 GCA_005888315.1 Actinomycetota bacterium
ACCGACCCGAGGTCGCAGTCGTTCTTGAGCGCGATCGCCGAATCGGTGGTCATCGCCCCCAGGTCCCGCACCGTGGTCACGCCCCACGCCAGGTAACGCTCCAGCGCCCAGCGCTCCACGTGCGCGTGCGCGTCGATCAGTCCCGGGATGACGGTCTTGCCGATCAGGTTGATCTCGCGCGCTCCGCGCGGCACGGCGACTTCGTTGACCCGCGCGACGGCCTCGATGTGCCCGTCCTTGACCAGGATCAACGCGTCCTTCACCGGCTCGCCTCCCGAGCCGTCGATCAGCGTGGCGCCCTCGAGAGCGATGACCCCGTCACCCGACGGGTGACAGGCGGCCGACATCAGGACCACGGCGGCGGTCAAGAGCCGGCCCCTGACGCGCGTCACTTCGGGTCGCTCGAGGTGTGGTCGTGCAGGATCTGCCAGCGGTCGCCCCGCTTTTGGAGGATCAGGGTGAATGGCCCGCTCGCGACGACCGCGCCGCCCGAGTGCAGCGCGAATCGCGCGGTGCACAGCGCGAGGTCCAGCGTCAGCGGCCGGACGCGTACCTCCTCGAAGGTGAGGGAATCACGCGTTTTCCCCGGAGCGAAATACGTGGCCTGGTAGTGATCGTACAGCGGTTGCCAACCGTACTGCACGTGACCGCCCGTCACGTAGCTCGTGAGCGAGTCGCGCGCGTAGTCGCTCATGAAGCCGGCCAGATCGCCCGCGTTCCAGTTCGCGGCGCTGCGCGCCAGCATGGCGGCGACCTCGGCCTGCGGATCACCGAGCGGTACCCGCGGTGCCGCACAACCGATGAGGATGACCAGGCCGGCGCGGCAGGCCCCACGGCTCACGCTCATGGCCGTCTGCTCCGTTCCGGGGTGACTCGAAAACGTACCGCGGGAGCGCCTCGAGAGGATGGCTCGAGCCATCCAACAGGCGCTCCCGCGGTGTGGTGATGCGGTGGGTTTAGCGGCGACGCCGCTTCGCCGACTTCTTCCGCTTCGCGCCCCGCTTGGCTTTACCCTTCGGCCGCTTCTTGGCGGCCTTCCTGGCCTTGGGGCGCTTCGCCGCCTTCTTCTTCTTGCGTGCGGGAGCCTTCCGCCTCGGTGCTTCCTCCGGCTCGTCCATCATCGGCGCCGGGCTCGGCATCGGTGGAGGCGACGGCGGGTACATCGGCTCCATCATGCCGGAGCCAGTCCAGCTGCTCTCCGAGAAGTCGTTTGGCTCGAGCATCGGATCTCCTATGCTGGTTGTCCCTGGGCGTGGCTTATAGCTTACCCTGGGAATGCTGTCACGCAAGTGAGCGCGCGCAACCGACGTGCGCGTCGGCTGCCCAGCTCGAACCGCGCGTCGAGCGCGTAAGTGCGCACAAATCAGAATACATGTAGCGCCGTGCCCGACCGCTTCGGCCCCAGTGAGCGTCCCCCCCACTCCCGGCGCGCTCGTCCTCGCGGCAGCCTGCCGCAGCGGCGCCGCAATGCCGGGCGGGACTCGTTCGCTCCAAAGCGGTTAAGCCCGATACGCGGTCGGCCGGGTTGCGGACACGGGGAGGGCGACGACAAGTTAGCTTGACAACAACACTTACGTGCGCTTACGTTGGCGCCGCTATGACTCCTCGCGCGGTTGTGATCTGGATCACGCTCGCTCTACCTGGGCGCGCGTTCGCGCAGAATGTCTCCGGAGTTGAGGTCGCACCTCCCACGGTCACGGTCAAAGTCGGCGAGCGGAGCGGCCTCCTGGCCACCGCGTTCGATCGCGCGGGCAACGTGATCCCGACCGTGCGATTCATCTGGTCCTCGAACAACATGTCCGTGGCGAAGGTCGACAACGACGGCACTGTAACCGGTGTGGCTGGAGGCGTGGCGATCGTCGAAGCGCGGGTGGGTGCGCGCCGGGGTCAGGCGGCCGTGCAAGTGATCGGTCCACCGGCCGCGGGCATGCAGGCGGGCGGGCAACCGCAGACGACCGCCCGACCCGCGGACGGGACCGGTGGGGTCGATCCGTTTGCCGGCCAACCCCCCGGCACGGGCCCGGCGTCCGTCATGCGGATCGAGCCACCGACCGTGTATCTGCTGCCGTCCGAGAACACGCGGCTCGCACCGCGGGCGCTCAAGGACGACGGCTTGCCCGCCGCGCCCGTGGCCGTGACGTGGAAGTCGCTCCGTCCCGACATCGCGAGCGTGGACCAGAACGGCGTGGTCGTCGCGCTGTCCGCGGGCCAGGGGACGGTGCAGGTGACGGGCTCGACCGGCCTCACGGCGACGGCACCGGTCGTGGTGCAGCCGAGCGACATCGCGATCGAGGAGCCGAGTCCCGTCACGCTCGGGCCTAACGAGGTCGATACCCTGCACGTGGTCGTGCCGGGACAGGGCGGGCGCATCGTGAGTCCCCTGACGATGCAGTGGGCGTCGGCGGACCCCAATGTCGCTCGGGTGTCTCTCACGGGTGTCGTGACCGCGGTGGCTCCCGGCAAGACGACGCTCTCCGTGTCCGGGCTGCTGCAGACGAAAGTGGTGGACATCGTGGTGCACCGCGCCGTGCAGGGACTGGTCGTCGCACCGAAGGTGACAGGCGAGATTCCCGTCCCGATTCAGGGAACAGCGAGGTTCGAGGCACGCGCGCTCGGTGCGGACGGCCAGCCTGTGCCCGAGGCGCCGCTGCGCTGGAGCGTCGCGGACACCACCCTCATGAGCTTCGACGCTGTGACGGGCGTATTGACGGGCAAGAAAGCAGGCAAGACGCAGCTCGTCGTCAAGGGTCCCGGGCCCGGGCTCGCCTACACCTGGGCGATTCGCGTCATCGCCGCCGCCCTCAAGCTGTCCGCCACACGAGTCGGTCTGCCGCTCAACCGGCGCTACGGTTTGCACGCCAGCTTCGCCGACGAGACCGGGGCGGTGATCGGCCCCGCGACGGCTGTCACCTTCGTCTCCGACAACCCGCCGGCCGTGGCCGTGGCCGAGGACGGGACGATCACGGCGGCCGGGTATGGCCACGCGCGCGTCACCGCGTCCGCCCCGGGGGGCAAGCACGCCGCCGTCGATGTCTTCGTGCAGGGCGAGATCGTGGTCGTGAGCACGCGATCGGCGCGGCCTCAGCTTTACGCCGTGGAGCGCGCCAACCTGGCGCAGCTGCGCAAAGTGCTGGACGACAGCTCCACGGCCGGCGAGCCCGCCTACTCACCCGACGGCTCGCGGCTGGCGTTCGTGTCGACGCGCGACGGCCAGCCCGAGATCTACGTCATGGACGCCGACGGCACGAATGCGTCGCGGCTCACCAACGCGCCGGGCGCGGACGGCGACCCCTCATTCACCGCCGACGGGCGCGCCGTAGTGTTTCATTCCCCCCGCACCGGGCACCGTCAGATCTTCGTGCAACCGATCACGAGCTCCGATGCGGTCCAGCTCACGCAGGAGCCGTCCGATAACTCGCAGCCATCCGCGTCGGCGGACGGCGAGACCATCGCGTTCGTGTCGAACCGCGACGGCAGCGACGACATCTGGCTGATGGCACGCGACGGCTCGAACCAGCGCAACTTCACGAAATCGCCACAGGTGAAGGAAAAGAGCCCTCACTTCATGCGCGACGGCTCGCTCGCGTTCCTCGTCGAGGGGAAGGACGGCGGCCGCACCCTCACGCAGGTCGTGAAGGCGGATCTGGCGAGCGGCCGCATGACCCCGCTCACCGGGACCGATCTCGTCATCAGCGACTTCGCGGTCTCGTCTGCAGGCGACCTGCTCGCGCTCGTGGTCAACGTGCAGAAGAACGTACAGAAGGTTTTCATCCAGCCCATCGGAACGGGGAGCGGAGCAGGGGCGGCGGGCGGTGCGGCTGCCCCGGTCGCGATCCCCACGACCGGCGCCGAGCAGATGGTGTCCGCGACGTTCATGCCGTAACCCGCCGATGCGCGCTTGCGTCATCCGCGCGACCGGCAGTCTCGATCACCTCCAGCTGGCCGATGTTCCCGACCCCGCGGCCGTACTGGGGGCGCGCGACGTGCGTGTCGCGATCCGCGCCGCAGCGCTCAACCACCTCGACCTGTTCGTGGCGCGCGGCCTGCCCCACGCCTACACCTTCCCCCACATCCTCGGGGCCGACGGGGCGGGTGTGGTCGACGCCGTCGGCGCGGAAGTCGGCTCCGTGCGGCCGGGCGACCGCGTGATGCTCAATCCCGGGATTTCCGATTACGCCTGCGACTACTGCCGTGCGGGAGAGCATTCCCTGTGCGTGAACTACCGGATGCTGGGCGAGCACCTCCCGGGCACGTTGTGCGAGTCCGTAATAGTCCCGGAGCAGAATGTCGCCATCATCCCGACAGTGACGCCGTCCCTTAGCTGGGCCGAAGCCGCGGCGTTCTCGCTCGTCACCCTCACTGCCTGGCGGATGGTGGTGACGCGGGCGCAGACCCAGTCGGGGGAAACGGTGCTGATCTGGGGGATCGGGGGCGGCGTGTCCCTCACGGCGCTGCGGATCGCGAAGCTGCGCGGTGCGCGCGTGATCGCCACCAGCTCGAGTGACGCGAAGCTCGAGGCGGCGCGACGTCTGGGCGCGGACGTGACCCTCAATCACCGCACGCACGACGTGGCGCGGGAAGTCCGGACGCTGACCAACAAACGGGGTGCGGACGTCGTCGTCGAGAACGTGGGTGGCGCGACCTGGGAGCAGTCGGTGCGCTCGCTCGCGCGGGGCGGCCGGCTGGTGACATGCGGTGCCACGGCCGGCCCCCAGGTCGCGATCGACCTGCGGCGGCTCTTTTGGCACAGTTGGAGCATCCTGGGTTCGACGATGGGGAACGCCGCCGAGTATCGGGAGATCGTACGGCTGCTGGGGAGCGGCGAGCTGCGACCAATAGTGGATCGGGTCTTCCCGCTCCAGGAGGCGCGAGCGGCGTTCGAGCGTCTCGACAAGGGGGAACAGCTGGGGAAGATCGCGGTGGAGGTGAGCGAGTGAGGGAGTTCGCGATCGTCGTGATTCACACGCTTCAGCGTGTGAACTCCTACGACGCCCGATCGACTTTCCCCGCTCTTCGCTCCGCCCCTTCCACACCCTCACCTGGATGATGAGACGCCTGCTCCTCGATGTAGCGGATCGCCCCGGCCAACTGCTTGGGGCTCACCATGGTGGCGGAGTACTCCCTCGACCATCGTAGCCCGAGTATGTTCCCTGGCAGGCGACTCGCCGCATAGCTGCTGCCGCCTTTCAAGAACTGCACGAGTCGCGGGATGTCGAT
>VAWH01000083.1 GCA_005888315.1 Actinomycetota bacterium
CCAAGCTGAGGGTCGCGGGTTCGATCCCCGTCGTCCGCTTCCGCTGGGACAAGGCTCGCGAACCGAAAGGACCACGCCGCGGCGCTCGCCACCCTGATGAAGGTCGCGCGGCAGGACTGACCGTCGGGACGGGTTTCAGTCGCTCATCGGTGGGGATCGGAGAGCCTCACTGTCAAGAACAGGGGGTGGCAAGATGGCCGACAAAGAACAGCACCAGCACGATGAAGAGGACGAAGAGGGCGGTAAAGAGCAGACGGAATCAGGTGGCTCTTCCAGCCTCGGCACGGCGGCGAAGGGTGCGGCCGTCGGAGCGGCCGCCGGGGCGGCGGCGGGCGCTGCGGCAGGCGTTGCGGCTGACGCCCTGAGGTCGCGCGGTGGCGATCAGGGCGACGCAAACGACGAGCCCGAGAACGCGCCCGATGACGAGTCGGACTCCGGCGACAGCTGATTGACAAGGCGCCCTCGCGCGGGGGAGGGTCAAAAGGACCTTCTTCCGCGCGAGCGGTGGCCGAGCCGCGGCTTGATCGGCTCGCTCGGCGACGCCGTGCATGCTCCCTTTTCTGGGGGCCAATCCTGTACTCCCGGATGGCGTTGGCAGCAGCGAGCAGGCCTAGCGTTCGGACTGTAGAGAGACGAGTCCTGCGGGAGGGTCCGCGTGGGTCAGAGGGAAGCCATCCATCGCACTAGGCAGACGCGCCTGCCGATCGAGGCAATTCAGAAGACGCTCGACGTCTTGGTCGTCGACCGCCAGCGACTACACGAGCAGCAATCAGGCCCCGGGCCGCTTGAAGCAAATCGACGGGCGATCTTGTACTGGCAACATGAACTTGCCGAAGCTCGACGGCCGACAAGCGCGTCCGGTTAGAAGCTTCGCTAGGGATTCGATCCCCATCGTCCGCTTCAAGGAAGCCCGGGAACGGGGTCCACTTTCCAACTAGATTTTCTCGGCGAGGGCGAAGCGGTCGTCCTTCGCGATCACGATGGCCCCCTCGACCTCATGGCCCGCAATTGTCAAGTAGCGCTGAGGATCTGATCGCGCCTCGGCATATTGCTCGAGGGTGAGCAGCATGTGCGCGAAGCAGAGCTTGTTGCTGCACTCACACAGGAACGGGATCGGCTGCTGCAGTTCGAGCTCGCGCGCCTTCTCGCCGATCCGCTCATTAGCCTCGCGGAAGACGTCCTCGGCTTGCACCCTTCGGACCCCCATTCATCGCTGTTCAAAGCGAGATGCCCGTTCCGAAGGGCTTGAACCTTGCCCGCCGCGGCCGATCGGCAGACAATGCCTCCCGTGGGGGAGCGAGACAAGCGTCTGGCCCGGAACGAGACGCTCTATCGGGAGGTCAACGAGCGCGTCTCCGAGGTAGCCGAACAATTCGAAGCCGAGACCGATACGCCCATCGGCTTCATCTGCGAGTGCGGGGCTGGCGGTTGCACGGAGCCGATCCCGCTGACCTTGGGGGAGTACGAGGCGATCCGCGCCGAGCCGACTCGCTTCGCCGTCGTTCCAGGACATGAACTGCCTGAGATAGAGAGCGTAGTCGGACGCCACCCGGCCTACTTGGTCGTCGAGAAACGCGAGAAAGAGGCTCAAGAGGCGGCGCGCGAGACCGATCCGCGGACCTAAGGAAGCTCAGCGGTCGCACAAGCTATGAAGGGAGGCGGCTACGCCCCTCCGCGATGGCCGCCTCCCGTCTCGTTCCCAAAAAGGTCTGCAGGAAGAGCGCTCCATCCGCGCCATGCCTGTTCGACCCCTCTGCCGCAACTTGGGTACGAGCGGAGGAGGATTTTGCCTCTTGCGGCCTGAGTAAACCCCCTCCTAGCGCGGCCACGCCGCGGCGAGGCGCTCGCGCGTCTCCGCCAGATGCTCCGGCAGCACCTTCACCTCGGCGAGCACCGGCATGAAGTTCGTGTCGCCGGCCCAGCGGGGGACGACGTGCTCGTGCACGTGGTCGACGACGCCGGCGCCGGCGATGCGGCCGAGGTTCCAACCGAGGTTGTAACCCTGGGGCTCGGAGACGGCGGCGAGGGCGCCGAGGCCCTGCGCGGCGAGACGATGGATCTCCACCGCTTCGTCGGCTTCGAGCTCGCCGAACTCGCCCACGTGCCGGAACGGCGCGACCATCAGGTGGCCGGACGAGTACGGATATTTGTTCAGCAGCACGAAAGCCCGCTCGCCGCGGTGGACGACGAGCCCTTCCTCGTCAGGCCTCTCCGCGGCGAGACAGAAGAAGCAGCCCTCCTGTTCGTCCGCTCGCTTGATGTATTCGAGTCGCCACGGAGCCCAGAGCTGCCTGGTCACGGGGCCGGAGCTTACGCCGCCTGCGGCGGCGCGACTCAGAGCCAGCGCTTGTAGCGGAAGAACGCGGCCAGGCAGACCGCCAGGGCGACCATCCCGGCGACGATGCCCCACCAAGCGGCGGCGGTCTCGAAGCCGGGGAAGTGGACGTTCATCCCGAAGATGCCCGTGACCAGCGTCATGGGGAGCAGGATCACGCTGACGACGGTGAGCACGCGCAAGATGTCGTTCTGGCGGTGGTTGATCGCGGACTCGTTCGTGTCCTCGAGCGCCTCGACGACCTCCTTGTAGTTGTCGAGCAGATCCCAGATTCGCTCCGAGGCGTCGACCAGGTCGTCGTAGTAGGTCTCCAGCTGCTCGGGCAAGAATCGCTCGACGTAGCGCTCGAGCAGCCGCAGCGTCGGACGCTGCGGCTTGATGATCTTGCGGTAGGAGATGATCTCCTGCTTCGCCTTCGAGATGTCGCGGACGACCTCGTCGAAACGCTCGTCGTCGATGTCGTCCTCGATCGAGTCGAGCTTGTGCGCGATCTTGTCGAGGATCGGGAAGCAGTAATCGAACAGGTCGTCGAGGGCGTGGTAGAGCAGGTAGCCGGAGCCCTTGCCGAACAGCTGGTCGCGCAGCGCCTCGTCTTCCTCGCAGCGGCGGAACAGCCGCGTCACCGGCAGCAGCTCGACGGCCGGCAGGGTGACCAGGTAGTCGTGCCCGATGAACGTGTCGAGCTCGGCGGCGTTCAGGCGCTGGACGTTCTTGTCGTAGACCGGGAAGTGCAGCACCGCGAAGAGGTAGCCCTCCTCGGTGTACTCGTCGATCTTGGGCCGCTGGCGCTTCGAGAGCACGTCCTCGAGATCGAGCGGGTGCCAACCGAATCGCTCCTGGAGCGCCGTCGCCTCCTCGGCGGTCGGTGTATCGAGATGAACCCAGGTCAGCCCGTGGGCCGAGAGCTCGGCGACGCGAGGCTCAGGGCGTGCGAGGACTTCCCCGTCGCTCGAGCGGGGCCGCGTTCGCTTGATCCGCGGCAGGCTTGGCATCGGTACTGAGGGGGTCGTCCACTCTCATGACTGGTTTTCGGCACTTTACCCGCAAGCCCTACGCATCAACCGGAAGCGCGAGCGGTCATTCCTTCGGCTGCGGCCTCTGTAGCGGGCTCCACCGGCCTAGGAATGAAGTCAGCGCCGGGCGTGCGGCGAACCGCCGCCGGCAGCCGCCGCTCGAGGAGCAAACCGCCTGCGCCGGCCGCGAGGCAGACGCCCGCCGCAGCGGGCCAGAGCGCTAGCGGTTCCTGCTGGAGCACCAAGGCGCCGAGCGCGGGCCCTGCGATCCAGCCAATCGACCACGAGCTCGTCGAGAGGGCCATGTAGCGGCCGCGGAGATGGTCCGGCGCCAGGTCGGCGATCAGCGCCTGCTGCGTCGGTCCCTGGAGGCATTCCCCGATCGCGAAGATGCCGCCTGCGATCAGGATCACGGCTGTTGCGGCCAGCGCTGACAGCCAGAGCCCCGCCCCGAAGACGAGCACCCAGGCGCTGGCCCAGAGGACGGTCATCAAACCCAACATCGCCATACGGCGGCGTCCCTCGACGAGCTTCGTCAACGGTAGCTGGGCGAGCACGATCACCAGTGAGTTGACGAGGAAGACGAGGCCGATGCCGCGCTCGCTCACATGCGTTTCGTTCTTGGCGAAGACCGGAAGCGTTTCGAGCTGGGCGTAACCGGCGGTGACGAAGAGAACGTTCAAGCCCAGCAAGGCGAGGAAGACACGGTTGCCGAGGACGAGGCGGTAGCCCGATGCTTGCCCGCGGGGGCGCTGCTCGGTCCGTCCCGCGGGGACGAGGACGAGCAGCGCGAGAAAGGCCGCGTAGGTTCCCGCGTCCACGAGAAAGAGCGCAGTGAACGTCCCCGGCCGCGCGGAGATCGCGATCAGGCCCGCCAGCCCGCCGCCAACGCCGAAGCCGAGGTTCGTGCTGACGCGCTGCAAGGCATAGCCGGCATGGCGTCGCTCCGCTGG
Organism: Actinomycetota bacterium; assembly: GCA_005888315.1. Lineage (GTDB taxonomy): Bacteria > Actinomycetota > Thermoleophilia > Gaiellales > Gaiellaceae > 13-2-20CM-68-14. The sequence continues at coordinate 4,302 of VAWH01000083.1, forward strand.
CGTAATCGCGGCGAGCAGGGCGTGGTAGCTGGGCCAGAAGCAGCCGTTCGCGAGCCCGACGAGCGCCGCGAGGCAGAACCCGTGCCACGGCTCCCGCACGAGCGGGAAGAGCGCGAACGCCGTCGCGAGCAACGCCAGCGATGCCGCGAGTGTCCGCTTTGCGCCAAAGCGGTCGGCGGTGGCGCCGCCCGCTGTTCCGGCAAGCAGTGCGACGGCCGCGTTCGTGGCGACGATCAGCCCTGACACCCCGAGCGCGAAGCCGCGCACGTTGTGCAGGTAGATGAACAGGAACGGGTACACGAATCCGTTCCCGAATGCGTTGACGACGCCGCCCAGTTCGAGCGCCCAGACAGCGCGGGGCAAACGCGGGTCGAGCCCGCGAAGGTAGGTAACAACAGACAACGTCCTAAACGTAACGCCGTTGCTGGCTGGTTTCCAACGCGGCGCCGGCGACGGGAGTGCGCCAGCCGACATCTCCCGCCTCATCGAGCTCGAACGCGGCGAGCTTGTCCTCGAGACGGAGCTGACTTATGGTCGCCGTGCTCGTCTCGAACCTGCGCTCGCTCGCGAGCCCCGAGGGACCACGCCTCGGCGCTAGCGATTCTGAGGAAAGCGACGCCGCAGGCGAGGAGCCTTCCGGCTTAGCGGACGGCGCGGCTCAATGGGAAGGGGCGCCGCGCGGGTCGTCAGCGACGTACGGCTCTAGCTCGGCGATCTTGTCGACGACGACGTAGGCGCTGGTCCGAGTCACGACCCGCTCGAGCCGGAGGTTCTCGTGCCCGGGCGCGACGGCGAAACGGTCGTCCTGCTGACGAAGGTGCTCGTATTGCGCGAGCGTCATCCGCACGCGTGCGTCGCAGCCGTCGCCAGCGCCGCACTCGCAGAGAAACTCAAAGGTCTCGCCGTCCGTCGCCCACGACGCGTCGGCGCGCTTGTCCATCTGCGCCAACCGCTCGTTCACCTCGCGGTGAAGGGCCTCGTTCCGGGCCTGCCGCGCCACCCGCTCCATGAGCCTCAGTTTACGCCTCGAGCCTCGAGCCGAGGCGGCCCCCTCCGGGACTGACGGCAGGCGCTATTCAAGCGATGGCGCCTTTCGAGCCCCTCGGCTCTTATGTGTCCCTTGTTGGCCATCTCGACGACCGCGGGTTGGTGCCGTAGTCTCGTCGCCGGCTGGGAGGATGGGGGAGCGCCGCGGCGCTCGTCTCGCCGCGTCGGCCTTTCCCAGTTTCGCTTCCGCGCGGCCCGGTGTGGAGCGCGTAACCCTGTAGCCGCTAGAGAATCCCGCCGCCAATGTCCCCGTCGGGCATCTCCTGGAGATACGAAATGGCAGAGGCGAAGACGGTAACGCGCGTGCGATTGTCACCCTCGACGCGTTTGAACAACCCGACGGTCTGCGTGCCGAGTTGCTGGCTCCCGAGTTGCTGGTTCACCTGATCGAGATTCTCTGCCAACGTCATCGACTCTCCGGAGGTGAACTGAATCTTCGTGGGCATCCGTAGCCTCCTCGTCTTGACGAACGGACGCACGCTACCGGGTGTGTGGGGTCGAGCGCGGGACCCGGCCCCCGCGGGCGTAGGGGCAGTTAAAACCAGCGCCACCGGGACTATTTATGACTTGCAACGGGTATAGCTCCGACTGAGCCGAGAGGCCCCGAAATCTGGGCACCGGGCCGTGCTTCACGTCCCCCGACGAGTAGGGGCGCGTCCCTTGGGGTCGATCGGCTCTGCTTCTACCTGCCCGAGCCCCAGAGCCAGCCACCGACGAGCTCGCCATCCTCGAGACTTCGGAACGTGCGCTCGAGCGTGTATTCGGTGCCGTCCTTGCCTTCGCGTACCGGGACTCGATAGGTGTGAACGGTTGTCGTCGGCACCTTTCCGGGGCCGGCGGCGCCGAGAGTCTATTCGTGAGTTCGAGGTGGCACCCAGGTAGGCACCGCACGCGCATTTCCGGGATCCCGGCACGGATGACGCGCTAAACGATGCGGTTTCGGCCTGTCGGAAAGGTTCTTTATGCGCCTGGCAGGAATCGAACCTGCGGAAAGTTCCCGCCAGAGGGGGCGCCACTGGCTCGGTGAGCGACAAGCTGCCCGCGTGGGCTCTCGTTGCCGCGGTTGGAACCGGCGCGGCTGTAGACGGTAGCCAGGGCGAAAGTGCCTGGGGCCGGCGGGGAAGGAAACACGGCAGCATCAGAGTCGAGACAGGGCGCTCGCGTTCCGCCATGGCGGAATCGCCCCCAATCCGGGGAACCGGATTTACCTTGCTACGTCCGAGACTCGAAGTGCCAGCGGGGACGATGCGAAAGGCGGGCAACGAGGGAGAGGTCGACGGAGGCCGGGAAGCTCCCGATCGACCAGCTTGTCAGTCGATGCCGCTTGATACCGCTAGAGTCTCGGCGCCGCCGGCCCCGGAAGGCCGTGAGTGACCACCGTTTCCACCTTCCGGGTGCTGCTACGCGAGGGC
>VAWH01000084.1 GCA_005888315.1 Actinomycetota bacterium
AGGAACTCGCCGCAACGCACAAGGTCTATCTCTCGGTCGGATCCCTGCAGAAGCCGTTGCCCCAACGGCTGCTCGGCCGCGACCTCTTCTGGTGGCTGACGAAGTCGCGGCTTCTCGCGACCACAGTGGAGTCACGGCTCGGGCGCAAGCTGCAACACCGAGACACGCTGATCGGCTCGAGCCCGCGCCAACTCGGACGCCTCGGCGTCGAGCTCAAGCCGCGGGCGGCCAGCGCCTCGGGCCGAACCGTCCAATTCGCCGACGGGAGTGAGCTTGAGATGGACGCGGTGATCTGGGGCACCGGATACCGGCCCGATTATTCGTGGATCGACCTTCCCGTCTTCGACGCCGAAAGGCTCGTTCGCCACAAGCGGGGGCTTACGGATGTTCCGGGCCTCTACTTCCTAGGCCTCACATGGCAGCACACGCGCGGCTCGGCGCTACTCGGCTGGGTCAAAGACGACGCCGAGTTCATCGCGACCCAGATTGCGACGTTCGCGCCAGCCCAACGCGACCGCTCCCTCGAACGCAGTACGCGATGATGGATTCGGCAGCAACTTTCGCTTTCGCAGACATCGCGGGGTTCACGGCGTTGACCGAGGCCCACGGAGACGATGAGGCACTGGCGTTCGTCGATGAATTCCGGGACACCGTCAACACCGAGCTGCCAGCCGTCCGTGGTCAACTCGTAAAGACCATCGGCGACGCGTTGATGCTGCGGATTCCGGACCCCGCTGACGCGATCCTGCTCGGGCTCCGAATCGCGGACGCATCCAGACGACGGTCGAGCCCGAGGTGATGATCCGCCGGCAATGCGACGAGGTCTCGGAGCGCGGCGAGGGTGCGCTCGTAGTCGTTTTCGGCTCGCCGTTCGACGGCTCCGGCGGTGGCGACTTCATCCTCCCGTCTCGTCGACGGGTTGGAGCGTTGGCAATGCCTCCCCTCATCGGAGTCGCTCTCAACTCGAGGCCCCGGGTCGCACTACTCGCCTTGAATGAAGGTCGCTCAAATTCAACTCCGGGCGTCGCCTCGGGGGAAGCCCACGCGATCGGAGGCCTCCTCTCAGCGTTCCAGCCCCAATCGGCGGCCGTCCTCAATTGGGTCTAGAATCTCCCTCGCCTTTTGCCGAAAAGGAATGGCGAGGAGGCAAGCGAGCTCCCGGAACGAAAGGACTCCCAGGATGAACCCAAGGAAGCTGATCATCACCATGGCCACCTTGGCGCTGCTCGCGGGCGCCGGAGTCGCCGGAGCGTTCGCCGGCAACTCGACGTCGTCCCCCGCGACGAGCACGGCGCCGCAGACGACCACCACCTGCTCCGATGATCAAGGTGAGCAAGCCGAAAACGATGAGCAGGAGGCCGCGGACGAGGTCGAGAGCGCTGCCACCCAGGTTGATCAAGAGGCGGCTCGCGCGCAAGCCGACGACCAAGCCGGCGACGACCAGGACGACAACAGCCAGGGCGACGAGCAAGGCGACAACCAGAACTGCGACGACTAGCACCATCGGCGTTTGCTCGCCGTTCTGGGGGCCGAGTGGGATGACGGGGCTCGTCCGCTACAGACGCATGTACACCAGCAGTCGGTTCTCCCTTCTCGCGCTGAGCTTCCTCGCTGCCGTCGCGCTCTCGCTTCCTGCTGCAGCGAACGCAACCGACGCAGGGCTTCGAGCAACGCTCGCGCAGTGGTCGCACCGGATCGCCGTGGACGCACAAGGGATCGGCCTCAGTGCGGCGCGGCGGCATCCCCGCCGGATGATCCGCAGAGCGCGGCACTTCCGCCTCGATGCGCTGCGCGCACGCAAGGGGCTCGCGGCCGTCCAGCCCTCGAGCGCTCGCGGGCGACGGGCAAAGAGGCTGGCGCTCGCGGCGTTTTACGACTACGCAATCGTCGGGCGTCAGTGGGCTCTAAGCGGGCAGGCGCGCGTTCGGGGCCTGAGGGTCGCGGCCGTCGGCCACGCTAGGATCGCCGCGCGATACGCAAGACGGGGAAGCGCGTTGCTACTCGCTGCGAAAAGACTTCTCGGTTAAGGAGCTCGCCGGCGCGGGTTGCGCTTGAAATCGCCCCCTCGGAGCCATCCGGACGATCAGGTTCTGGGTCCCGCAAGCCGGCATCAATAGAGCGATTGCGCGGCGATTGTCGCCACCGTCGTGAGCCGTGAAGTGGCCTGTGCACGCCGGAGGTCGCGGGTTCGAGTCCCGTCGCTCCCGCTCAGCCGTCGCAAGTCCGGCCGCTTCGCGGCCATGACGACTTGCGACGGCGGTATCGCTTCCAGCCGCGTCGAGCCGCGGTCGCGCATGTCGCCTGCGGCGACCAGCCTTCGTCATGCGCCAAGATCTGGCCGGCCACCCCGGGATGTCTGCGGGACGACGACACAAGCGCCGAAGCGACCGAGCGCCCTGCTGGTCACACATCGTCACAAGTGCGGCCGCTCGGAAACATCTTCCGAACGCCGGCCGTCCCATCTGCGATTCAGCTCTCACCCTGGCGCGAAGCGTCTCGCTCGAAGCGGCACGTCCGCCGAAAGGTTGCCATCCACCGCTTGAACTGTGCGCGACACTATCTCGGTGCAACCCAAGACGCGGTACGCGAAGAGCGGCGATGTCTCGATCGCGTACCAGATCGTCGGCGACGGACCCATCGACATCGTCTTCGTCAATGGCTTCGTCGGTAATCTCGAGGTGCAGGCAGAGAATCCAGGTGACCAGGCCTTCTTCGAGCGGCTGGCCTCGCTCGGCCGCGTGATCAGGTTCGACCGCCGCGGCACCGGGTTATCCGACCGAGTTCGCGAGGTACCGACGCTCGAGGCGCGCATGGACGACGTCCGCGCTGTGATGGACGCCGCGCAGTCGCCGCGCGCCGTGCTCGTCGCAACATTCGAAGCTGCGTCGATGGCGATGGTGTACTCGGCAACGTACCCGGAGCGCGTCGCCGGGCTTGCCGTCTATAACCCTGTCGCAAAGGGCGTCCGCTCGCCGGAGTATCCATGGGCTTGGTCCGAAGAGGAGTACGGGCGCTGGATCGAGCAGATCGAGACGCGCTGGGGAGATCGGGACTTTGCGGCCGAGGACCTCCGCGAATACGCGCCGACCGTCGCCGACGACCCGGATATCCAGGAGTGGTGGGCACGAGTGATGCGATTCGGTGCGAGCCCCGGCGCTGCAGTCGTCATCCAGCGCATGGCCATGATGATCGACATCCGCGACGTACTGCCCTCGATCCGCGTTCCGACGTTGGTTCTCCATCGGAACTCCTCTCGCGGCCAGGCTGCCTATATCGCGGACCGGATCCCGAATGCCCGCCGGGTGGAGATCCGAGGTTCCGACACGCTCTTTTGGCTGGCGGAGGGGCTCGCAGACGAGATCATCGCCTTCGCCCGCGGCGTGTGGGGCGAGCCCGAGCCGGAGACGGTGCTTGCAACGATCCTGTTCACGGATATCGTCGGGTCGACCGCGAAGGCTGCGGAGCTGGGTGACCGGGCCTGGGCGGATCTCGTTCAGCGTCATCATGTGGCCGTTCGTGCGCAGCTGGATCGGTTCCGCGGCCGAGAGCTGGATACGGCCGGCGATGGTTTCTTCGCTGCGTTCGACGGCCCCATCCGCGCCATCCGCTGCGCAAGTGCGATCGATGTCAGCGTGCGTGATCTCGGCCTGGAGGTAAGAGCGGGCCTGCACACAGGCGAGTGCGAGATCGTCGGCGAGAAGCTCGGGGGAATAGCGGTGAATATCGGTGCGCGCGTCGCCTCTCGCGCCGAGGCAGGCGAAGTGTTGGTCTCCAGTACGGTGAAGGATCTTGTCGCCGGCTCGGGACTGGCCTTCGAGGATCGGGGCGAGTACGAACTCAAGGGCATCCCGGGGGAGTGGCGCCTCTACGCGGTGGAGCGCTGACGCCGGACCGGAGTGCTATCTCCCCGTGGCGTAAGCGCCGTCGCCGACGCCCCCTCGACCCCTGATCTCGATGCGGTGTCCCGATGCCAACGCAGAAGCCTCTGCGGCGTGACCACTAATCCGCGGCGACGACGCGGCGGGAGCAAGCGGGCGAGCCCGGCTAGCAAAGCACGATCAGCTGGCCGCAGCCTCGGGCGCCGCTCTTGCCGGCCCAACACCGCGAGCTGATGCCGCAACACGAGCAACTCGACGTCCTTAGCGAACTCGCTGCGCCGGCCCCTGACTAGCAACCGCAGCACAGCCGAAAAGGCGAGATAGGCGAAAGCATCGCGCATGCTTCTTTCATCGGCTGCAGCCAAGGACAGCAAGCGCGAGCGCTTTCGTCTGGGGCGGCAGCCAACCAGTTGCGAAGTCCGGCGCCATCTGGTGATCGCGGCCAGGTCGGCCGGAGGTCTTGTCTCGCCCTACGGGCTCCACGTTGAACGTACCCTGGGCGGCCAAACCGTGCCGCTCGAAGAGATTCGGCGAGTCGGCAAAGAAGGGAATGCCCCACCCACCCAGCAGGGCATTCCCGTGTCGTTGGTGGTTAGGCCGGGCTCCCGCCGAGTGCCGGGCAGATGACCTGGGCGAACGTCTGATCCCCAGCGCTGTTGGGCGTGAAGCTGATGCACTCGCCTACCCCTCGTCCTCCTCGCCCGAGCCGGTGCCGCGCGGCTGCCAGCCGGGGACGAACTGGAGCCCGCCCGGATGGACTGCCTGCGCGTCGCTGCCGTCTGTGGCGTCGAGCGTGTAGACGGTGCGGCTGGGGACGTCCTCCGTGACGATCCGGGTGCCGTCGGGTGACCAAGCGGTGCCGAACCAGCTGGCTCCATTGGTGATCGGGTGCTGGCCGGAGCCGTCGGCGTTCATCACCCAGATGTCGCCCCAGGCGGGGACCCCGGGGGTGCCGTGCGTGTCGGCCAGGTAGGCGATCTTGGAGCCGTCGGGGCTCCAGTCGGGCACCTGGTCCTTGGGCAGCGGGTCGAAGGTGAGCTGCGTCTGGTTGCCCCCGTTGGCGTCCATCACCCACACCTGCCAGCTGCCGCTGCGGTCGCTGGTGAAGACGATCTTGCTCCCGTCCGGCGAGAAGGCCGGGAAGGTGTTGTTGCCGACGCTGGTCAGCTGCTGTGGCGTGCCGCCCTCGCTTCCGACGACGTAGACGTTGCGTGTCGTCGCGCCGGCCGGCCTGCCGTCGAAGGCGATCGTCGTCCCGTCGGGCGAGAAGTCGGGGAAGATCGCCGGCCCGCTCAGGTGCGTGACCTGCTGCTTGTCGGTGCCGTTCTGCTTCATCGTCCAGACCTGGACGGGGCCGCCGCCCTGGCCCGAGCAGTAAGCGATCCGGCGCCCGTCGGCCGAGTAGGCGGCGCAGGCGTCGAAGCCGGGATCAGTGGTCAGGCGGCGCAGGTCCTGCCCGTTGGGCCGCACCGAGTAGACGTCGACGTTGCCGCCGACGTT
>VAWH01000086.1 GCA_005888315.1 Actinomycetota bacterium
CGATGTACTTGTACATCATCAGCTGATCGGCCATGCGCGTCAGCGTGGTGAACCGCATGTCGATCTCGGTCTGGCCCGCCGTGCCCACCTCGTGGTGATGCACTTCGACGTCGATCCCCGACGCCATCATGGCGAGCATGATCTTGGACCGCAGGTCCTGCAGCCGGTCCACGGGAGGCACCGGGAAGTAGCCTTCCTTGTGCCGCGGCCGATGGCCCAGGTTCGCCGTACCACCGTTGGTCCCCGAGTTCCAGATCCCCTCTTCCGAATCGATGTGGTAGTAGCCTTCGTGCGCGTTCTGGTCGAAGCGCACCGAGTTGAAGATGTAGAACTCGGCTTCCGGGCCGTAGTAGGCGGTGGTGGCGATTCCCGTCTTCACCAGGTACTGCTCCGCCTTCTGCGCCACGTAGCGCGGGTCGCGACTGTAGCGCTCCCCGGTCACCGGGTCTGCCACGTCACAGGTGAGCGACAACGTCGGCACCTCGAGACACGGATCCACGAAGGCGCTCGCCGGGTCCGGGAACAGCAGCATGTCGCTCTCGTTGATTGCCTGGAACCCGCGAATCGAGGACCCGTCGAACCCGATGCCTTCCTTGAATAACTCGTCCGTGAGCTCTTTGAGCGGAATCGAAAAGTGCTGCCAGGTGCCCGGCAGATCGGTGAATCTGAAATCGACCACCTGGACACCGGCATCTTTGGCTTTGCGGATCACGTCGGCGGGCGAGACGCCGGCGCCCGGCTTCGCTCCCGCGGTCGAGGTGGTGGGCTCCAACGTCGCGGTCATGGGGTCGCTCTCCTCAAGCGGTCTGGTGAGTCGGGGCTGTGCACGGTCGATGCCAGGAAACACGCGAGCCCGGCTCCGGGCTGCGAGCGGCGGGCTCTCGCTGATCTCACGATTGGGCTGCCTCTAGGCATGCGGGAAGGTAAGAGCGTCGTTGCGTAGTGTCAACCGTTCTGTGTCCGAAACGCAACAGCGCGGCGGCTGACGTGCTTGGAGCCCACGATTTCGCGCTCGGACGTAGTGAAAATCGTGCAAATTATGCACATTCTTCTACACGCCGCATCAGCCATCCAGCGCCGTGACGAAGTGCCATAGCTCCACGGCCGAAAATTCCCCGAAGCGATCCTGGATCTCACGCTCCGACCACTCCAGGAAGATCCAGCTCGTGGTGCGGCGGCGCTCGCCACTCACGAAGTGCACGCGACCCCGCACCGCGCCGCCCCCGACCTCCACATCGGGCTGCATCTCAATGTAGACGTCCCAGCGCTCATCGCCCCGCTTCAGCTCGCCCATGTGCTTGGCGCGCTCTTGGCCGGGGAAGGGGGCGCTCATGATCCGGTCGGCGGGAGGCTCACGCCGGATACACTACGCTCCCCCCCGGATTCCTGCCAGCGTTAGATTCCGGCCTCGATGACCTGTCACGCGTGCGGCGCCTCACTCGCAACCACGGCGAAGTTCTGTCACAAGTGCGGCGCTCAGGTGGGCGGCGGCCAGGCGGCGGGGTGGCGGGTGGGGCTGCCGTGGGGCGTGGCGGGCGCGGCGCTGGGAGCGCTGGTAGCCGTACTGGCGTTTCGCATCGGTGGCTCTTCGGGAAGCGGGATGCGAGATGCGGGACGGGTGGAGGATGGGCCGCTTCCCGCATCCCGCATCCCGCCTCCCGATATTTCTCAGATGTCCCCCGAGGAGCGCGCCACCCGGCTCTACAACCGGGTCATGATCCTCCACTCCCAGGGGAAGGCCGACAGCGCGGAGTTCTTCCTGCCCATGGCGCTGCAGGCGTACGCCATGCTTCCCGCCCTGGACGTGGACGGGCGTTATCACATCGGCGTGCTCGATCTCACCGGCGGGGACTACGCCGGCGCGCTCGCCCAGGCGGACTCGATCCGCCGCGCCGTCCCGACGCATCTCTTCGCATCGATGCTGCGGGCCCGGGCGCTCGAGCTGCGGCACGACGCCGCGGGTGCGCGGCGGGCGTACGCGGACTTCCTCCGGAACGAGGCGGCCGAGCGCACCCGGCAACGGCCTGAGTACGCCGAGCATAAGGACAATCTCGACGCCTTCCACACCCAAGCGACCCAGCTCGCCGCCGGACCCGCGCGTGCCCGTTAGGCGCACCATCCGCCTGGCGCACAGCCCCGATGCGGACGACGCGTTCATGTTCTGGGCGATCGCCACCGGCAAGATCGACACCGGCGCCCGGCATTACGAGCAAGAGCTCGCCGACATCGAGACGTTGAACCGCCGCGCCTTGAAAGGCGAGCTCGAGGTGACGGCCGTGTCGCTGCACGCCTACGCGCACCTCGCCGATCGCTACGCGTTGCTGGCCCACGGGGCGAGCGTGGGCGACCGGTACGGGCCGCGCATCGTGGCGCGCACTCCGCGGCCCGCCGATCCCCGTGGCGCGCTGGCGGCGCCGGGGACCGTCGTGGCGGTGCCGGGCGAGCTCACCACGGCGTTTCTGACGCTCAAGCTGTACCAGCCGGCGGCCCGCCACGTCGTCGTGCCGTTCGACGAGATCGAGGACTACGTCCTGGCGGGGCGCGCCGACGCAGGTCTACTGATCCACGAGGGGCAGCTGACGTACGGCGACCGCGGGCTGCATTTGTGGGTCGACATGGGCGAGTGGTGGTACGACGAGACGCAGGGCCTGCCGCTCCCGTTGGGCGGCAACGTGGTGCGGCGCGACCTCGGCGTGGCGCTGATACGCGACATTGCGCGCGACCTGAAAGCGAGCATCCAGTATGGGCTCGAGCACCGCGCCGAGGCCCTCGCCCACGCGAAGCAGTTCGGCCGCGGGCTGGACGACGCCCGCGCGGATCGGTTCGTCGGCATGTACGTGAACGCCTACACCATCGACTACGGCGCGCAAGGTCGGCGCGCCGTGACCGAGCTGTTGGGACGGGCGCAGCGGGCGGGGTTGCTCCCGGGGCCGGTGGACGTCACGTTCGTAGCAGGCTAGGGGAGGAGGTATCGTGGCCGAGAACGCGGGGGGTGGGCCCGTCCAGGTCCTGGTCGTGGACGACGAGGAGCCGATCCGCAACGCCCTCAAAAAATTCCTCGCCCAACAGCAGCTCGAGGTGTACGCGGCGGGGTCGGGGGAAGAGGCCCTGCAGCAGCTGCGACGCCATCGCGTGTCGCTCATGCTGTGCGACATCCGCATGCCGGGCACCAGCGGCGTCGACCTCGTGCCGCAGGCGCTCGAGATAGAGCCCGAGCTCGCCATCCTGATGCTCACGGCCGTCAACGACGCCACCAGCGCCGCGCTGTGCATGCAACGCGGCGCGATGGATTACCTCACCAAGCCGATCGAGCTCGCCGACCTGGGCCGGGCCGTGCAGCGCGCCCTCAAGCGGCGCGAGATGCTGCTCGAGAACCGGCAGCTCAACCAGTGGCTCAAGGAAGAGGTCACGACCCGCACGGCCGAGCTGCACCGCGAGCGCCAGAAGCTCGAGCGCATTTCCGTCGCCACGCTCGAAGCGCTGGTGAACGCCCTCGAGGCCAAGGACCCCTACATGCGCGGGCATTCGGCTCGAGTCGCCGATCTGGCCGCCACCATCGCCCACCAGCTCGGCCTGCCGGACGAGCAGGTCGAGCATGTGCGCGTCGCGGGCCGGCTCCACGACATCGGCAAGATTGGCACCCGCGAGTCGGTGCTGAACAAGGAAGGCGCCCTCACGCCCGAGGAGTTCGAGCACGTCAAACAGCACGTGCTGATCGGCTCCCAGATCCTGGCGCCACTCTCACACCTTGGCGACATCATGCCGGCAGTGCGCGGACACCACGAGCGGTGGGACGGCACCGGCTATCCGGACGGGCTGCGCGGCGAGGCGATCCCCATGGCCGCCCGCATCCTCGCTGCCGTCGAGGTCTACGACGCCCTCAGTACGTCGCGGGCCTATCAAGAGAAGATGACTGCCGAGCACGCCGTGCAGCGCATGGCCGACCTTTCGGGGACGGTGCTCGATCCGGCGGTGTACGACGCGCTCGCAACGGTCGTCGGGCGACGCGGGACGCTGGTGTTTCTGGACGAGGTCGGCGGCGGGCCGAGCTGAGTCGCCATGCTGGTGGCGCTGACCGGAGGCACCGGGTTCGTCGGGCGCCACGTCGCAGCCACGCTCGGGGCACGCGGACACCGCGTTCGGGTGCTGGCGCGCGATCCGGCGCGGGCGCGGTTTCTGTCCGAGCAACCTGTGGAGATAGTAGCCGGAGGCCTCACCGACCGCGCGGCGCTGGATCGGCTCGCCGGCGGCGCCGACGCGATCGTTCATCTGGTCGGCATCATCGTGGAGCAGGGCGCCCAGACGTTCGCGGCCGTCCACGTGGCCGGCACCCAGGCGCTGCTCGGCGCCGCGCGGCAGGCGGGCGTGCGACGCTTCGTCCATATGAGCGCCGTGGGAGCGCGGGACGAGCCGGGCGCCACACCCTACCACCGCACCAAGGGGCAGGCGGAGCAGCTGGTCCGGGAAGCGGGGTTCGCGCACGCCATCTTCCGGCCGTCGATCATCAATGGCCCCGAGAGTGCACCCATCCGGCTGCTGGCGCGCCTGCACCGCTGGTTCCCCGTCGTCCCCGTGTTCGGAGACGGCCGGTTCCCAACCCAGCCCGTTTGGATCGACGACGTCGCCCTGGCGTTCGCCCTCGCCGCCGAGCGGCCCGACACGGTCGGAGTGTTCGAGCTGGGAGGGCCGGAGGTGCTGACGTACGAGGACTTCTTGCTCACCATTGGCCGAGCCACGGGGCACTCCCGTCCCCTGATCCATGTCCCGCTCGGGCTGGCGCGGGCGACGGCGGGGGTGTTCGACTGGCTCGGGCCGAGCGCTCCTTTGACCAGCGACCAACTGCAGATGCTCGTCGAAGGAAGCGCCACGCCGGCGAACGCCATCGAGTCGGTGTTCGGGATACGACCTGTGGCGTTCGAGGAAGGGCTGAAACGGTTCTTGTGAATTCGCACAAAAACCAAACCCGGGGCTGATAGCTCCCCGGGTTGGCGGTCGGGCGAAGTGGCCGTCACACTTCGGCCGCGACCCAAATCGTCTCACCTGTTGTACGGGATCGACCCCAGAAGGTTTCGTCCCCTACCCGCCTACTTAGACGCATACCCCCCCCAAACGGTTGCACCCTCACCAATGTTTCGCTACCAACGTTTCACTCTGCCCACCCGGGAAACCGTCACCACGGCGCGGCGAACTCCTCGCTCGAGGGTCACGCGGGTATTCGACAGGCCCCACGCGAGTCCGACGGGGAGGAACACGATGGCGGGGTTGGAAACCTCGAGTGTGACGCCGCGCTCGGCCGGCCCCGGCCAGCGGGCGTACGGCTGCCAGGCTCTCGCTTCCCAGCGGTCGATGCGCAAGGAGTCGCCAGCGATCACCAGGCGGGCACGAGTCCTGCCCC
>VAWH01000067.1 GCA_005888315.1 Actinomycetota bacterium
ATGCATATTCATACCTGCGCTCAGGATGGCAGCGATGTTCATGCGCGCAGCGTCGCGCTCCAGCATGCCGTCGGTGACGAACATCAAGCGATCTCCGACCTCCAATTGCAGCGCTTGCACCCGGTAGCCGCCTCCGGCCCGTAGACCGAACGGGCGGTCTGCCGCCAACTCAATCTGCTCGACTTCACCGGCCCGCAACCGGAGCGGCGGGGGATGGCCGGCATTAACGATGGCCGCCGTCGCACTGGCCAGGTCGATCCGAACGAGCAGGCCGGTAACGAACTGGCTCTCGTCCGCCTGCTCGGCCAGCGCATCATTCGCCAGACGCGCCTGCTCGGCCAGCCCGACCCCCCGCCGGCGGGCGTTGCGTAGACCTCCGACCAGCACCGTTGCCAGCAGGGCGGCATCCATGGTGTGGCCCATCGCGTCGGTCATCGATAAATGCAGCGCGTCTCGATCCAGCGAAAAATCGAAGGTGTCACCGCCGATCTCACCCGCAGGTTGCAACCAGGCGGCGAGAGTGAACTGCCCGGCCTCGCACGTAAAGGAGCCGGGCAACAGCCGGTGCTGGATCTCCGCGGCCAACGACAACGGAACCGAGCGCTGCCCCCACTCGAAGAGGTCGGTGTAGCGGCGGTTCGCAATCACGACGTACGCCAGGAAGTGCGCGGCCAGAGCCACGTCGGCCACGGTCTGCTTACCCGGGTAGTCCCCCAGCCCCAGCTCCAGAACACCGACCGCTTCGCCGCGGCTGGTCACCGGCGCGAACAAGCGAGCGCCGCCATCCTCGCCGATCACCTCGACCGCCTGGGCGGCCAACGCCCGCCCGTGGGGCGTGCCAACCAATGACACCCGCTCCGCGGTCTCCTTCCCCTGCATCCGCCCTTTCCCGCCCGAGTGGCCCAGTCGGATCAGCGACCGCCCACTGAAGTCCGCGATCAAGAAGCTGACCTCGCGGGCTCCAATCGCCTGCGCCAGCGCGCCCGCGAGGGCATCGACCGCCGCGACCGGCGGGGCCGCCTCGACCGCCGCCAGCAATGAATTCAAGTTCAACGGGAAGTGCCGATTCTCACCCATTTCGCCTAACTTAACGGGCCTACGATCTGCCTATGTCGTGCGTGATACGGGAACGTGTTTGCTAAACGCGCTAGCTGCGCGAAGGTGTGGGGACGGCAGGCGGGCGTAAAATCAAGATATCCGTTGATTGTCGTATGAACTGGAAGGGAGAGGGTCATAAAGGTAGCCCCGACCCCCTTGCCGCCGGGCGCTCGTCTCCATCGGGACCCCCTTGCGGTGATTGCCGTTCCGCTTGCGCCGATCGTCCTGGAGGGGAGGTACCGGCTGCTGGTCGGAGCGCTCTGGCGCCTCGGTCGTTCGCGGACAGGCCAATGGATGCTCGGCGCCGGGTCGGGAGCGCTTGTGATCGCGCTGGCGCTCTTGGCTGCCCGCCATTTCGCGACGACCTCTTGGCCGCTCGCGACCGGAGACCCCGGTCTCCTCGTGGCGGCCGGGCTGCTCCTCCTTCTCGCCCAGGCCCTCAAGGCGTACGGCTGGGGGCAGCTGTTCGCGCCGGACGAGCGGCCAAAGATACTTGCGCTCGCGGCCGGCAACGGCGGCGCAGCGCTGATCGGCGTCGTCCTTCCCGGCCGTTTCGACGATGCGATGCGGGTCGCCGTCGTCCGCCGCTACCCCGGGTGTCCGGCCGGCGTGCGTGCGCTTTGCCTCTCGCTCGTCATGCTCGGCCTCATCGACAGCGTCGCCCTGGCGCCGCTCGCCTTTGCTGCCGCTCTTTTTCCGGAGGCCGGGATGGGCATGCGCGCCGCGCTCGCCGTGGTGACTGCCGCCGGAGTCGCGGCCGCCGCTCTGATTCTCGCTCTACCCCGGCTAGCCGCAAGTAGCCGGATCCTGCGCTTCCGGCTCGGACGCTGGCTGGGTCCGCGCACGACCTCCCGGCGGGCAGCAGCGCAAGCGTGGACGCTCGTGTCCGCCTGCTGGCTCGTCCGAGCGGTTGCGGTCTTCCTGCTCCTGGGCACGCTCGGGGTCGGCTTCTCGTTCCCGCTGGCGCTGCTCTTTCTCTGCGCCGCGGCGGCGGCTGCGGCGCTGCCGATCGGTCCCGCGGGCGCGGCGACCCAGGTCGGCGCGAGCGGCGCAGCGCTGATCGGCTCGGGCGTCGGAGCCTCAAAGGCGCTCGCTATCGCTGTTTCGGTCGGAGCTCTCGGGGTCTTCTCCGGGGCCGCGATCCTGCTTTTCGCAGTGGCCTGGCGCAACGGCCTGTCGCTGGTGCCGGCTCGGGCTGGCGCGTGAAGGAGCCGTCTGGAACGCCGAGCAAGCGCGCCGCGAATCCAACGGGGCAGCAGGATCGCAGCCATGGTGTGACCAGCGCGTTGGCTCTAGTTGTTGAAGCCGTCGAGGCTCTAGCACTTCCTCTCCGACTGTGACCCCTGGCCTGACCGCCGCAGTGCGCCGATTCGGACGCTCTGCCGCGCAGGACCCATAGAAGGAGCATCAGATGCATGCCACCATTCGTCGGTACGAAGGTGTCGACACGACCCGCATGAACGAGGTCGTCGGCAAGATCAACGCGACGCTCGTCCCGCAGCTTCGCGAGCTCCCCGGTTTCTCTGGCTACTACCTGATCGAGGCTGGCAACGGCGTACTGAGCTCGTTTGGTCTCTTCGAGGGCATCCCCGCCCTCGTTTAGCTCGACCGTACTCCGCATCATCGAGAGGGCCCCGCAGCACCGGGGCCTCTCTATCCGTCTGTCAAGGAAGAAGACCGTGCTCTAGACTCGCTGGAAAGGTGGGCGAAGGATTCGCGCAGGGCAGCAGCGCAGACCTGATTGCCGAGCTCGAGGCGATCCTGCCCGAGCTGCGACGCCGACTCGACGACTATCTCGAGCGCGGCGCCTACGACATCATCGCCGCGGACGAGGGCTTTAACTTCGCAGGCCAGATCCAGCCGCTCCTGAGCGAGCTCGCTGAGCACGCCGTTCGCACTCGGGAGCAGCTGCTCGACCTGCAACAGGCGCGCAGTTAAGCGTTCGCGGCTCCACCGAGGCCATTCCGAGGCCAGCCGAGCGCCGCCCTGGTCAACATCGTCCCCCGGCTGTGGGCGGTCAGCTCCGACTTGCGCGGCGCGATTCGAGAAGCGCCTGATCTGCGCGCACGATCAGCTCTTCGAGGCTGTCCGTAGACTCGGCCTCGGCGAGGCCGAACGTGACCGAGTGGCCAGTGTTCACGGATCTCAGCCCTGCCACGATCTTCTCGAAGCGCTCTCTGGCGTCGGCGGCGGTCAGGTTCGGCATCGCACAGAGGAGTTCGTCGCCTCCGTAACGGACGAGGACGTCATACGGACGGACGTTGGCGCGAATGGTGTCGCTGACGAGACGAAGCAACGC
Organism: Actinomycetota bacterium; assembly: GCA_005888315.1. Lineage (GTDB taxonomy): Bacteria > Actinomycetota > Thermoleophilia > Gaiellales > Gaiellaceae > 13-2-20CM-68-14. Next base: position 3,398 of record VAWH01000067.1, read on the forward strand.
GTCGCCCGCCACATGGCCGTGGACGTCATTCACCGCTTTTAGGCCATCGACGTCAACGAATGCGAGCACCAGCTTGGCGCCGGTGCGATGTGCGCGCTCGAGTTCGCGCGAGACCGCCGCAAGACCGGAACGGCGTGCCCAAGTACCGGTCAATTCGTCAGTCGTCGCGAGCGTCAATGCAGTCGCGGCTTCCGCTTGGGTCCCACGCGCTTCCGCTCGTTCTCGAGCCGCCTGTTCGCGGTCGCCGGCCGCCCGTCTACGGTCGTCTGCTGCTTTGGCCCGATCGGCCGCCGCCCGATACCGATCTCGTTGTGCCCGTACAAGAAGGTCGTCGAGATTCGAACCTGTGTCTTCCTCGAGATCGTGTAGCCGGGCCAGCTCATCACGACCCTCGGCGCCGCGATCACGAAGCTCGGCTGCTCGATCGCGGCCCTCCGCCGTTTCTAACCGCACGACCCCGGTTTCGTCGCGGAGCCCAGACACGAGGTGACGGTCCTGGGCTGACCGCTGCCGCGCGCGAACGCTCCTGTGGTACACGGACGCGTCGCCTCCGGACGCGAAGTCATCGTCAGCAGCGTGCTGATCATCATCGGCGCTTCGCTGATCGCGGTCACTCGCCGTCTGATCATGGTCCGACCACGTCTGATCCTGATCGCTTGCAGTCTGATCGCCGTCACTCGCGGTCTGATCGCCGCCAGCCTCAACACGATCGTGAGCCGCCAGCTCGCCCGCGAGCTCGGCGCCGCAGGACGCACATACGAAAACGGCATTAACCTCACCGCAGGCTGGACACGCAATAACCCTCGTCAATCGTCCTGCTCCTCGCTCCGAGCGCAGGCCCGGTTGGCGATCAACTGTAGCGGCGTTGTCTTGCCCCTGCACCCGGCCAATACGCCGCTCGAGACTCCTTCATGAACGTGCAGGAGAGATGTCGGCGCCGACCGCGCCATCCGACCCGACGCACAGGAGGCGAGTTCCGATTGGGCCGTGCAGAGGCTGACGGCGCGGTGCCACCGAAAAGCCTGTACCCTGAGCCTTAGCAGCGAGAAGTCGAAGCGTTTTCGCGGAGCTCCAGCGAGCACCGCCTTCCTCTTTCCTCTTGTCGCGACGGCCCGTTTCTCAGGACCGTTCGCATTCGGCCCAGGTGATCGTTGGCGATGGGCGGTCCCGAATCGAGAATGGGGAGTGAATGTCCGCGAGACCGAACGTAGCGGTGGTCCGCAATGCCATCGCGAAAAACGCGCCGGCGCTCGAAGAGTCGAGCGAGATCTCGACCGACTCGCTGCAGCTCTTTCTCAAGGACGTCGGCAAGGTCGACCTGCTCACCGCGGCACAAGAGGTCGAGCTCGCCAAGCGGATCGAGCGCGGCGACCATCGCGCGAAGCAGGAGATGGTCGAGGCAAACCTGCGCCTCGTGGTCTCGATCGCCAAGAAGTATCGGAACCAGGGGCTGCCGTTCCTCGACCTGATCCAGGAAGGGACGATCGGCCTCGTCCGTGCGGCCGAGAAGTTCGACCACCGCAAAGGCTTCAAGTTCTCGACCTACGCGACCTGGTGGATCCGCCAGGCCGTCGCCCGGGCGCTCGCCGACAAGGCGAGGACGATCCGGATGCCGGTCCACATCGTCGAGAAGCTGAACAAGATCGCCAGGACGGAGCGGAAGCTCCGCGCCGAGCTTGGGCGCGACCCCTACGCCTGGGAGATCGGCGACGAGCTCGAGCTCGACGCCGCCGAGGTCGAGTCGATCCGGCGCAGCTCCCAGCCCCCGGTCTCGCTCGAGAAGCCGGTCGGTGACGAGCAGGACTCGGAGTTCGGTGATTTCCTCACAGACGAGAACCAGGAGCTGCCGGACGAGGCGGCGGAGGCGACGCTTCGCGAGGAAGCGCTGCGGAAAATCCTCGGTACGCTGCCCAGCCGCCACCGAGCAGTGCTGGAGCTCCGCTACGGCTTCAACGGTGAGTATCCGCGGACGCTGGACGAGCTCGGCCGGACGTTCAACGTCTCGCGCGAGCGGATCCGCCAGATAGAGAACCAAGGTTTGAGGAACCTGGAGATGTTTGCAAGGGCGGAGAAGCTCAATCGCGACGTCTAGCCTCGCGAGTTGGTCGTAAAGGGGGCTTGTCGCCTTTTGGCGGAACTGCGAGCGGTGACAAGTCATGGCGCACGCGCTCGGGTGACTGTGAGGCCGCGCTCACCCTCATCCTCGGGCGTTGTCTTGATTGACGCGTTTTCGTGGGGGCACCGGTGGGGGCACGCCGCGCGCAACACCGACATCTCCGACACGTGTGACCCGCACAGCCAGGTGGTTTCCGTCAAGCGTGCGGTGCTCTATGGGCCCGCCTGGATTCGAACCAGGGACCAACGGATTATGAGTCCGCTGCTCTGACCAGCTGAGCTACGGGCCCCGCACGGCGAGCGTAGCGCGGATGAGGCCGCGGCTTCGAGCGTTACTGTTCTTGCAAATGAGGACGCTCGCTCAATCACGCGCGACGTTCAGTACTCGACGGCGAATTGGCGGCCGCGCTAAAAACCGAGGGACGAGAACCGCCGTAGTCAGCCATATGAGGACGCACCGGATCTCCCTGCTTGGTGCCGTCGTCGTCGTCGTGGCCGCCGTTTCCGGCGGCTGCGGCGGCTACGGCGGCTCGAAGGCCAAGACGGCGTCGACGGCGACGGCGTCCTCGGGCGGCACGGTGATCAAGACCGTCACCGTCCACGAGACGGAGTTCAAGCTGACGCCGAACACGATCTCGCTCGCCAAGCCGGGGACGTACGTCTTCAAGGGCGTCAACGACGGCACGGTCACCCATGCGCTGGCGGTCGAGGGCAACGGCGTCGACCAAGACAGCGCCGACATCTCGGCCGGGAGCAGCGGCACGCTGAAGGTGACGCTGCCGAAGGCCGGCAACTACGAGATCTACTGCCCGGTGGACGGCCACAAGAACCAGGGCATGAAAGGGAAGATCACCGTCGGCGGCTCGACTGGCTCCGGGACCGGCGGCGCCGGCACGACCGAGACGACCGGCACGTCGACCGGCCGCAAGGGCTACTAGAGACAGTTCTCTTTCACACTTTCGCGCGAAACCCTCAAAATAGGCCTGCCCGCGCTTCCGCGGCCGCCGACAACGGAGGAGGGTGAGCGAAGGTGAAGGTCTTCCAGCAAGAGACGCAGCTTCGAACCAGCGGCGGACTGTCGGTCCGCGACATCACGGAGGAAGTGATCGAGGTCGTCCGCGAGAGCGGCGTCGTCGACGGCATCGCCTGCGTCTACTCGCCGCACACGACTTGCTGCGTGCGCGTCAACGAGTTCGAGAGCGGTTTCCTGGAGGACTTCGCGAACATGCTCAAGCGCCTGATCCCGAGTGACGCCTACTACGCGCACGACGACTGGGATCGCCGCACCGAGAACATCTGCCCGGAAGACATGGACTTCGGCAACGGTCACTCGCACTGCATGGCGATGTTGCTCGGCACCGCGGGCGAGTCGATTCCGGTGCGCGACAGCGAGCTCTGCCTCGGCACCTGGCAGCGGGTGCTCTTCCTCGAGCTCGACCGCGAGCGCGACCGCCGCTGGATCGTCCAGGTCGTCGGCACGTAGACACGCAGCGAACTTTGCTGGGCCTACCGGCCGAAACGGCCGGCCGCTTCCTCCGCGAGGCGCTCCGGTGAGATGTCGACCGCAGCCTCCCAATGCAGGCGCTCGAGCCAGGTGGCGTCGGAGCGGTAGAGCGGCTCCGGATTCGAACGACACATCATCCGCAGGTTGAGCGGGTAGTCGGGGGTGCCGACCGGGGCTCCGTAGAGGGCCATGTTGAAGCTCTCGAAGCCGAGGTCCGCGTAAAGGCCGAGCGCGGTCGCAATGCCGCCGCCATGCTCCTCGGTGAGCTCGCCATCGAGCTCCGTCGGCGAGGCAACCCCCGGAACGAATGCTCGTAGCTCGGCCGGGCCGAGAGGAGCGAAGCTGGCGAGCCAGTCGACGTGCCCGGTGCTGCCGAGATAGCGCGTCCCGTCGCGCTTCTCGGACTCCAGGTAGGAACGAAACTGCGCTCCCGCCACGTCGGCGAGGAGCTTCTGAAAGGTGGTCGGAAATGGATTGACGCTCCCCTGGAGATGTGGGTGAAAGAGGGAGCTGCCCGCCGGGAGCATGTGGTTTGCGTTGGTGGAAACCCAGCGTGACTCGGGATCCGCCTTCGTCGCCGCGCGCGCGAACACGATCTGCGTCGCCAGGTTGTCCCCAATCAGCCGCGGGCTCAGCTCGCCCAGCGGAAGGAAGTGCCGGTCCGGCGAATAGACAGAAACAGAGCTGTGCTTCGAGTAGGGCACGAGATTCGGAAAGAGCACCGCTTCGCCCACGCAAATTCGGCCGCTCTCGGAGAGGGCGGGTAAGAGCTTCGGAGTGACGGTCTCGAGCCGGTCGCGACAGAAGGGGCAGCCGGCACGTGTGCCGTTCGCAAGCCGCTGGAGATCGCCGTTTGCTCGGGGAAGCAGACCGGCGTCCGGCAGGATGCGCGCACTCTGGCGCGTGAGCGGATCCCAGCGAATCTCCAGCTCGACTGCCGCGGGCTCGAATCCGCGACGAGGATCAAGCAGCTCGCCGGCTAGCTTCTCGCTTCGGAAGTCGACCACCGCCAGCCCCGCGAGAAGTCTAAAGACGGCGGCGAAGTGGCCGCTGTATTGAGCGCCCTGCGCGATGAGGCTCGCGCTCTCACCGCCCTCCGGGGCTGATGGCCTCTACCGAACGTCGTCACCGACGCCGAGGAGGCCACCATGAGCCCAGTCCAACTCGCCGCAGCTCTCGCCGCCGTCGTCCTCGTTGCGAGCGTCGTCTCGGTCGAGCTGGGCGTGACGGTTGCGCTGCTGGAGCTGACGCTCGGCGTCGTCGCCGGAAACGCCTTCCACCTGCACACGCAGGACTGGCTCGACTTCGTCGCCAAGTTCGCTTCGATCGTTCTCACGTTCCTCGCCGGGATGGAGGTCGATCCGAGCTACATGCGGCGGCGTCTCGAGGCGTCGCTCGGGATCGGCGTCGTCTCGTTCGTCGGCCCGTTCGTCGTCGCCTCGCTCGTCGCGTACTTCGTGCTCGATTGGAGCACGCGTGCTTCCTTGATCACGGGGACCGCGCTGTCGACGACGTCGCTCGCGGTGGTCTACGCCGTGCTCGTCGAGCGCGGGCTGACGGACACCGGCGCGGGCAAGCTCCTCATGAGCGCGACTTTCGTCACCGACCTCTGCACGGCGCTGGCACTCTCGGCGATCTTCATCAAGCCGAACCTCTGGTTTCCGGCCTTCCTGGTCGTCTCGCTGGCGTTGATCCTCGTCCTGCCGCGTCTCGCCCCGTGGTTCTTCGGCCGCTACGGCGACCGGGTGATCGAGCCGGAGATCAAGCTCGTGTTCGCGTGCCTCCTCCTGCTGATGGTGCTCGCGGACGCGTCGAACGGGCACGCGGTCCTACCGGCGTTCGTACTCGGCCTGGTCATGAGCCGCCATTACGCGGAGCACCGCGAGGAGCAGAAGCGCCTGCGCGTGGTCGCATTCGCCTTCCTGACGCCGTTCTTCTTCCTCAAGGGCGGACTGAACGTCTCGCTCGGCGCTGTCGTGAGGAACCTCGGCCTGCTCGCGATCCTGCTTGTGGGCAAGATGCTTCCGAAGCTCGCCTTCATCTATCCCCTCGCCCATCGTGCCGATCGCCGGCACGGGACGTTCATCACGCTGCTGATGAGCACAGGACTCACCTTCGGAACGATCTCGTCGCTGTACGGGCTGAACGCCGGGATCATCGACAAGACGCAGTTCTCCCTGCTGGTCACGGTCGTCGTCCTGTCCGCAGTCGTTCCGACCGCGATCGCGGAACGATGGTTCCTGCCGGACGCCGAGCGGGAGCGCCGAATCGACCGCCGCCTCGCCTACGCCGAGAGCGAGGAGTTCGTCTAGATCGCGCGCAGCCCCTCGGCGCCGAGCTCGAAGACGAAGAAGTCGCGCCGCATCACCTCGACGGCGACGTTGTAGACGGGCACCTCGCCGATCTCCCCCTCGAAGGTGCCCCGATGGGCGTGCCCGTGGAGGACGACGTCGGGCCGGTGCTCGCCGATCGGCGACGCCATCCGGTCGGTGCCCAGGAACGCCCAGATTACCCGCGGCTCGCCCTCGAGCGTGGTCGTGGTCGGCGCGTAGTGGAGCAGGACGACCCGGTGGTCGCAGCCTTCGATCGCCTGGAGCCCGTTTGCGATCGCCTCCACCTCCGCGGTCGTGTCGCGGTACACCTGCCGCAGGATCGGCTCGCCGAAGTCCGGCAGCTGTGAATCCGGAAAGCCACCGACAAAACCCTTGGTGCCGGCGACGCCGACGCTGGCGCCGTCGACCTCGCAAGTCATCCAGCCCGGGTCGAGCATCGTCACGCCGGCGTCCTCGAGCAGCGGGACGAGCTCGTCGATCCGGTTCGCGTGCCAGTCGTGGTTGCCGAGCACCGCCACGACGCGCGGCTTCGCGGAGCGGCAGATGTCCGCGAGCACGGCCGCCTGGTCGGGCTCGCCGTGCGTGGTCAGGTCGCCGGCGAGCAGGATCAGGTCGACGCCGGCGATCCGCGCAAAGGCTTCTTCGACGCGCTCGCGACTCTCGGGGCTGCAGTGGATGTCGCCCGCCGCGGCGATGCGGATCGGCCTCGCCATCGCCCGAATTCAAGCGGAGCGATTGAGTCGAGCGCGGCCGGGTACCCCGTAGGCGTGCCGGAGCATGAAACGCCTTTCGACGAGCTGCTCGAGACGCTGAAGAACGTCGCGGGCCTGTTACGAGAGTCCGAAGTGCCGTTCCTGCTCGGCGGCGGGCTCGCCGTCTGGGCCCGCGGTGGGCCGGAGACCGTCCACGACATCGACCTGATGCTGCTGCCCGGCGACGCGGAGCGGGCCCGGGAAGTCCTCGCGAAGGCCGGTCTGCGCACCGAGGAGCCGCCCGAGGGCTGGCTGTACAAGGCCTACGACGGCGAGGTGATGATCGATCTGATCTTCGGCCCGTCGGGACAGCCGATCGAGGACGCTGTCTTCGGGCGCGCCGAGGAGCTGAACGTGAACGCGGTGCCGATGCGCGTGATGGCGCTCGAGGACGTGTTCGTGACGAAGCTGACCGCGATGCGCGAGCACGAGCTCGACTACGAGAGCGTCGTCCAGATGGCCCGTCCCGTCCGGGAGCAGGTCAACTGGGACGAGGTGCGCCGCCGTACCGACGGCTCCCCGTACGCGGCCGCCTTTTTCACGCTCGGCGAGGAGCTTGGGATCCTGGAGGCGGCGTGAGGCGTCGCTTGCGATGCCGTCCTAGAGGCCGTAGTGGCTTTGCCGCTGCGGCCGTCCAAACCCGGCGGGTGGGCGACAGCCCATCGGATCTGCTGAAGGCCGCAGCATGAGGATCGTCGTCACCGGGGCGAGCGGCAACGTCGGCACGAGCGTGCTTGAAGCGCTGTCCGCGGATCCCACGGTCGAATCCGTGCTCGGCCTCGCCCGCCGGCTGCCGGCTCTCACCCTGCCGAAGGTCGAGTGGGCCGCAGCCGACATCGCGCGCGACGAGCTCGCGCCGCACTTCCGCGGGGCCCACGCCGTCGTCCACCTGGCCTGGGCGATCCAGCCCTCGCACGAGCTGCGGACCCTTCGACGGATCAACGTCGTCGGCTCGGAGCGGGTCTTCCGCGCCGTCGGCGAGGCGCGCGTGCCCGCGCTCGTCTACGCCTCTTCCGTCGGCGCCTACTCGCCGGGCCCGAAGGACCGCCGCGTCGACGAGAGCTGGCCGACGAACGGTGTCGAGTCGAGCTTCTACTCGCGCCACAAGGCCGAGGTCGAGCGGCTCCTCGACCGGTTCGAGCGCGAGCATCCGGAGATCCGGGCCGTCCGCCTGCGGCCAGGACTGATCTTCAAGCGAGAGTCCGGCGAGGAGCAGCGAAGGCTCTTCGCCGGCCGCCTGTTTCCGCGCGTTCTCGCCCGCAAGGTACCCGCCGTGCCCGAGATACCCCGGCTTCGGTTCCAGGCCGTGCATTCGCTGGACGTCGGCGACGCCTACCGTCTCGCCCTCTCCAGCGACCTGCGCGGCGCTTTCAACCTCGTGGCGGAACCCGTCCTCGACCCTGCTTTGATCGCGCGGCTGCTGGGGGCGCGGACGGTCCGCGTCCCCGCCCGGCTCGCGCGCGTCGCCGCCTGGCTGAGCTGGCGCCTCCATCTGCAGCCGACTCCCGAGGGCTGGCTCGACCTCGCATTGGCCACGCCCCTCCTCGACGCTTCGCGGGCTCGCACCGAGCTGGGCTGGGAGCCGCGGCACGCAGCGGACGCGACCTTCCTCGAGCTCCTCTCCGGAATACGGGAAGGGGCCCGACTGCCGACACCGCCGCTTTCGGCCGGGGTGCCGTGATCCACGCGCTCCGCTCCTGGACCCTCTGGTGGCTGGCGCTGCTCGGCCTCTACATCGTCATGGAGGGAACGAACGAGCAGATGGAACTTGCGGCCGGTGCCGGGGCGGCCGCGCTAGGGGCGACGCTCCTCGAGCTGCTCCGGCGACGAGGGCTGCTTCGCTTGGCGCCCGGCGTCGCGGCGCTTGCCTCGGTCGCTCGCCTGCCGGCACAGATCTTGCGGGAGTTCTGGATCCTCACGGTCTCGCTCGGGCTCGACCTGGCGGGAATCCGTCGGATCCGCAGCGCCTGGGTCGCGGTTCCGTTCGAGGCGGGCGGCGACGATCCGGTGTCGGCCGGCAACCGCGCCTTGCGACCGCTGATCGACAACGTCAGCCCGCTGACGATCGTCGCCGATGTCGACTGCGACCGCGATGTGGCGCTCAAGCACGACCTCGTGCCCGCGCGCGCCTCCAAGACAGTGCCGTGAACGTCTGGCTGATCGGGGCGACGGTGCTGCTGGCCGCGCTGCTGCCGTGCGGCGTTGTGCTGGTCCGCGCGCCGATCCTCGACGCCCTAGTCGCGCTCGAGCTCGTCACAACGCTGGCGACGGTCGCGCTCCTCCTGCTGGCGGAGGGCTATCACCGCTCCTCTTATTTCGCAGTTCCGATCGTGCTCGCATTCCTGAACGTCGTCGGCGCGCTGATCTTCGTCCGCTTTCTCGCCGACCGACGTCTGTGACCGTGCGCGATTACGCGGTCGACGCACTCATCGCCGGCGGCGTCGCCGCCGAGCTCGTCTGCTGTCTGGGCTTGCTCGCGATGCGAAACGCGATCGACCGGCTCCACTACGCGGGCGCCGGGGCGGCGCTGGGGCCTGCGCTGATCGCCGCCGCCGTCTGCGTCCGCGAGGGCTTCGTCTCCTCGGAGGGGCTGAACTCGCTCCTGACCGCCCTGCTGCTCGCGTTCGGCAGCGCCGCCGTCGCCGGTGCGACCGCGCGGCTGATCCGATTCCGGCAGCGTGGCGGCCTCGAGTCGACGCCCGCGGAACGGGAGCGCGCCTGATGGTTCCGCTCCAAGCGACGATCACGATTCTCGTCGCGCTCGGTGCCCTGGCCGTGGCGCTGACGAGCGACCTCGTGCGGCTCGTGATCGTCAGCAGCGCCTACACGCTGCTGCTCGTCGTCCTCTTCGTCGTCCTGCAGGCCCCCGACGTCGCGCTGTCGATGCTCGTCGTCGGCACGATCGGCTACCCGCTCGTCCTGTTCGTGGCGATCCGCCGGGACCGCGCCGATGACTAGGCGGGTACGCCTCGCACTGTTCGGAGTCGCCGCCTGCGGGTTGGCTGCGCTGCTGCTCTGGTCGATCACCGGCCTGCCGAAGTTCGGCGACTACCACGGCGCCTACGGGAAGATCCTCAACAAGAGGGCGCCGCAGGAACGGCAGACCTCGAACGTGGTCGCCGCAGTCGTCTTCGACTACCGCGGGTTCGACACGATGGGCGAGGAGCTGATCCTCTTCGCCGCCGTCATGGGCGTGGCGATGCTGCTCCGCGAGCCGCGCGAGGAGGAGGCGCCGGTGCCGGAGGATCCGGTGCGAAGCGACGCCTTACGAGCTTTTGGCGTCTCGTTCGCCGGCGCCACGCTCGTGCTCGGCCTCTGGATCGTCGCCCACGGCTACGTGACGCCAGGCGGCGGCTTCCAGGGCGGCGTCGTCCTCGCGGCGGCGTTCCTGCTCGTCTGGCTCGCGGGCTCGTACCGCGCCTACCGGGGGCTTGCACGAGCGCCGTTTGTCGAGCTCGCGGAAGGCAGCGGGGCAGGCGGCTACGTCGTGATCGGCCTGTGCGCCCTCTTGATCGGCGACGCGTTCCTGCACAACCTCCTCCCCTACGGCGTCGCCGGCAAGCTCTCTTCCGGGGGCAGCATCCCGCTCCTCAACTGGGCGTCCGGACTCGAGGTGACAGCGGCGTTCGTGCTGCTCTTCAACGAATTCCTGAGCGAACGGGCGGTGCTGATCGACCCGACGCGGCGCCCGTCGTGAGCTACCTGCCTTTCGTCCTTGCGGCCTGGATCTTCCTCGTCGGGATCTTTGGGATCGTCCGCAGCCGCCATTTCATCCACCTCGTCGTCTGCCTCTCGCTGACCCAGTCGTCGACCTACGTGCTGCTGCTCTCGATCGGCTACGTCAAACACGGCGGTGCCCCGATCTTCAAGGACGTCCCGTTGGGCACGAAGGCCGTCGACCCGGTCGTCCAGGCACTGACGCTGACCGACATCGTCGTCAGCGTCACCGTCGCCGCGTTGTTGCTCGCGCTGGCAATCCAGGCCAAGAAGCACGCGAAGACGATGAATCCGGACGAGCTGAGGCCGGTGCGCGGCTGATGGACGTGCTCGTCCCGCTGCCGGTTGCGATCCCGCTCCTGACCGCGGCGGCCCTGACCGCCTTCGGATATTGGTGCGGCCGGCGCCTTGACGACCTGATCGCGATCGTGGCGACCGCGGCGACGCTCGTGATCTCGCTCCTGCTCGTCTTTCGCTCGAACGACCACGACCTCGTCTACTGGTTCGGCGGCTGGAAACCGAGCAACGGTGTTGCGCTCGGGATCTCCTTCACGGTGGATCCCGGCGGCGCGGCCGTCGCGACGCTGGTGGCGACGCTCGCGCTCGCCGCGCTCGTCTTCTCGTGGCGGTACTTCGACGAGGTCGGGACGTTGTTCCCCGTCCTGATGCTCGTCTTCGTCGGCGCGATGTGCGGCTTCGCGCTCGCGGGTGACCTGTTCAACCTGTTCGTGTGGTTCGAGCTGATGAGCGTCGTCGCCTACGCGCTTACGGGCTACGGGGTCGAGCACGCGGGGCCGCTCGAGGGCGCGATCAACTTCGCGGTCACGAACAGTGTCGGCTCGTTCTGCATCCTCTTCGGGATCGGCTTTCTCTACGCGCGCACCGGCGCGCTGAACCTCGCTCAGATCGGCGAGGCGCTCGCCGGGCGACACGCGGACGGGCTCGTGATCGTCGCCTTCACGCTACTCGTCGGAGGTTTCATGACCAAGGCGGGCGCGGTGCCGTTCCACTTCTGGCTCTCGGACGCCTACGCCGTCGCGCCCGTGCCGGTCTGCATTCTGCTCGCCGGCGTGATGAGCGACCTGGGACTGCATGCGATCGCACGGATCTACTGGACGGGCTTCTCGGGAACGCTGACCGCCGGCGACATCCGGCCGGTGCTCATCGGCTTCGGTCTGGTGACGGCGATCATGGGCGGCTTCATGTGCTTCCTTCAGCGCGACCTCAAACGCATGCTCGCGTTCGCGACGATCTCGAACATCGGGGCCGTCCTGGTCGGGATCGCGCTGCTGACGAGGAGCGGCCTGGCAAGCTCAATCGTCTACCTGAACACGAACGGACTGCTCCGAGGAGCCGCGTTCGTCGCCGTCGGCATCCTTGTGCGGAGGTTCAAGAGCGGCGACGAGCTCGACCTGCGCGGCCGGGGCAGGCGCGCGCCGATCGCCGGCGTGGTCTTCGCGGCGGCCGGGCTCGGACTCGCGCTGCTGCCTCCGTTCGGCCCGTTTCTCGCCAACGCGCTCGTGGTCGATTCCGCGGACACGCTGGGCTATGGCTGGGTGCCGCCGGTCCTCGCGCTCGCGGCTGTGCTGAGCGCGGGAACGATCCTCCGCGCCGCGGCGCGCATCTTCGGCGGCCTGGGCGAGGCCAAGGATCCCCTCTTCTCGCACGAGCCGGAGGAGTCGCAGGAGGAGCCCACCGATACGAGACGCGTGAGCCAGCCCCTGCTCTGGATCCCGGCAGCTGCGCTCGCGCTCGTCGGACTCGGCCTCGTGTTCGTCCCTGAGCTCGCCGGGCACGCACTGAGAAATGCAGGGCGGCTGGTCGATCGCTCGGCGCACGCACGCGAGCTGCTGCACGGCGTGCCGCCGCCCCCGGCCCCGGCGCCGTCGTACTCACCGAGCGCGGCGGCTTACGCCTACGGCGTCGCCTCGACGCTCGGAGCGCTCGCGTTCGCCGCGTTCGGCCTCTACCGGAGGCGGCTGCCCATCGTCCTTCGCCGGGCGGCGGCGCGCGTGGCCGACCGTCCGGTCGCCGGGCTGAAGGCGCTTCACAGCGGCGTGGTCGGCGATTACGTGGCCTGGCTGACGGCAGGCATTGCGGTGCTCGGCGGCGCCGTCGCCGTTGTCGTCCGATGATGTAAGAGGAAGGTGCGGGGTAGCGATTTACAAACTACAGCCCGTTAGGCAGCGTCCGAGATCGCGTCGAGCTCGCGGTTGACCGCAAGCCGCGCGAGCGCCGCGGCCTCGATTTGGCGCACGCGCTCCCGCGTCAACCCGAGCTCGCGACCGATCGCCTCGAGCGACTTCGGGTCGCGGTCGCCGTTCAGGCCGTAGCGGAGCTTGACGATCTCCCGCTCCCGCTCGGGCAGCTCGGCGACGGCCCGGCGCAACGCCTTCTCCTGGAGGCTGTAGGTGACCTCTTCCTCCGGTGTCTCCTGATCGGACGCGACGAGCTCACCGAACGAGCCCTCGTTCTCGGCGCCGATCGGTTTGTCGAGGCTCGTCACCGCACGCGCCGCCTGCCGGACCTCGCGCACCTGCTTCAGCGGCAGCTTGGTCCGCTTCGCAACCTCCTGCTCGGTCGGCTGCCGGCCGAGCTTCGTCGCCAGCTCGCGCTCGGCCCGGGCGATCTTCTGCTCCCGCTCGACGATGTGAACCGGGATCCGGATCGTCCGCGACTTGTTCGCGACGCCGCGCTGGACGGCCTGGCGGATCCACCAGGTCGCGTAGGTCGAGAACTTGAAGCCGCGGCGCCAGTCGAACTTCTCGACCGCGCGAATCAGGCCGATGATCCCTTCCTGGATCAGGTCCAGCAGGTGCAGATCGTGCCCCTGATAGCGCTTTGCGATCGAGACAACGAGTCGGAGGTTCGAGTTGATCATCCGCTCCTTCGCCTGAGGATCGCCGCGCTCGATCTGCTTCGCGAGCTCGACCTCCTCCTCGGCCGTCAACAGAGGCCACTTCGCTGCCTCGTTCAAAAAGAGCTGGAGAGCGTCGGTCGTGGCGACCGCGAGGTCGCCGTTCACGAAGGTCGACTCGGCGTCGGTCTCGCTGCGGGCGCAGTCGTCGGTGAGATCGATGTGACGGGCGTCGAGCTCGTCGTAGAGGTGAGTCAGCTGCTCTTCGTCGAGCTCGTGCTCCTGGACGAACTCACCGAATTGCGAGAGGTTGAGGCAGCCTTGCTCCTCCCCCTTCTCCAGCAGCGCCCGGATCTGCTCGTCTGCCATCGCCCCATTTTCCCCCAAACCGGCTCAGATCAATCCGCACATCCGTGCCGTGCTCGGCCAGGCGTGGAAGCCGCGCCCACTGCGGTAGGCGCGCTCCGCCACCCACATCTGCTCGAACGGCGACCAGCGGTCGGCGAGCCCGCGGCGAAGGAGGTAGCGCGGCGCATAGCCGGCCATGAAGCCGCGGTCCATCTGCAGCCCGCCCCAGTACGGATCCCCCGAGTCGCGCCACGAGCCTTCGTAGCGGTGGATGCAGAGCCAGGCGCGCCTGTGCGGCGGATGGATCGCCCTGAGGTATGCCTGACCGGCAGTGCGGACCCAGAAGCGGAGGCTGGCCTTCGTGTTGGGCCCGAGGGGATGCGTTGTGCGTGCGGTTCCGGTCAGCGCTTGCCAACGCCATGCCTTGGCGCGATAGCGGCGGATCAAGACAGGGTTCACGTGGCTCGGCTTCTGCTTGCCTCGGTGCCTCGGGACGTGCGCGAGCAGCTTCGGCGTTGAAAGCAACACGGACCCGCGCGCCACTCCCGCGCTCAGTACGAACGCGCCCATTAACAGCAATAGCCAGCGTTTGTTTGCAGACACGAATGGACCCCCGGGGTCGTTGACGTCAAGTGGCGGCGGCGGGCACGGCCTGCGTTGCGGCACAAAGGGCGCGCCCTGGTCTGTTGACCTATCCGAGAACACTTAGACGCAAATAGGCGGCCGCGGTTAGCAGCTCGTGCGAAGCGTCACGAACGCGTTACGAAGGCCTTACGAAGCTGTGGTCAGGCCGCTAGCTCGATGCGCTGGATCACGCTGCATTCGTATCCGTGCCCTCGATCGAGTCGACCGCTTCCATACCTGCGGTGACTCGTCCGAACACGGTGTGCTTGCCGTCCAGCCACGGAGCGGCGTCCGTCGTGACGATGAAGAACTGGCTGCCGTTCGTATTCGGACCCGCGTTCGCCATCGCCAGCGCGCCGCGCTCGATCTTGTGCTCGTTGAACTCGTCTTCGAACGTGTAGCCGGGCCCGCCGCTCCCCGTGCCGGTCGGATCGCCGCCCTGGATCATGAAGTCCCTGATCACGCGGTGGAAGCTGACGCCGTTGTAGAAGCCGTCGGCGGCGAGCTTCCGGAAGTTCTCGACCGTCTTCGGGGCGTCCTCGTCGTAGAGCTCGAGTTCGATCGCGCCGTGGTTCGTATGCATCGTCGCGGTGCTCATCGCGCGGGACCGTAGCGGAACACGGCGCTGATAGCTTCGGCGCCATGCGCCGTCTGCTCGTCCTCGTAAGCGTGGTTGTCGCGGTGGACACGTTGTTCTTCACCGCGCTGACGCCTTTGGTCCCGCACTTCGCGGACAAGTACGAGCTGTCGAAGGCCGACGCCGGCGTCTTCATCTCGACGTACGCGGCCGGAACGCTGCTCGGCGCGATTCCGGCCGGACTCGCCACGATCCGGCTCGGACCCAAGCCGACCGTCCTGATCGGACTCGCGCTGATGACGACCGCGAGCCTCGGCTCGCTTGCCGGAGACATCTGGGCGCTGGGGCTGTCGCGCCTCTTTCAGGGTGTCGGCAGCTCCTGCTCGTGGGCCGGCGGGCTCGCCTGGGTGATCGCCTCGACGCCCCGCGAGCGCCGCGGCGAGCTGCTCGGCACGGCAATGGGGGCCGCCGTCTTCGGCGCGCTGCTCGGCCCCGTGCTCGGCGCGCTGGCGGGTATCGTCGGCATCCGCGCGGCCTTTCTCGGCGTCACGGTCGCAGGTGTTGCCCTCGCGGGCTGGGCCGCTGCGACCCCCGGGGTCGCGCCCGAGCGGCAGGCGCTGCGGGCGGGCTTGCTCGCGATGCGGGAACGTTCGCTCGTCGTCGGGCTTTGGCTGATCGTACTGCCGGCTCTCCTTTTCGGCGTCCTGATCGTGCTCGTTCCGCTCCGGCTCAGCCAGCACGGTTGGGGAACGATCGCGATCGGCGCTCTCTTCCTCGCCACCACGGCGCTCGAGATGGTCTTGAATCCGCTGCTCGGCCGCCTCACCGACCGCCGTGGCCGGATGCGGCCCGTGCGCGCGGCTCTCCTCGCCTCGATCCTGGTCTCGGCCGCCCTTGCCTGGGCGACCGAGCCGGGGCTGATCGCACCGCTCGTCCTCGCCTCCGGCATCGCCTACGGCGCCTTCTATACGCCCGGCCTCGCGCTGGTCTCGCACGGTGCGGAGCTGGCAGGTGTGGCGCAGGGGCTGGCCTTCGGCCTCGTGAACGCCTGCTGGGGCATCGGTGCGCTCGTGGGGCCTGCGGCGGGCGGCGCCCTGGCCGGAGTCGCGGGGGACGCGGTTCCGTACCTGGTGCTCGCCGGTGTCTGTGTCGCGACCTACCTTGCAACGCGCGCGCGCTACGCGGAGCCGGAGCCGGTCGGCGAGTTGCCGTAACCCCAGGAAGTGTCGTACCGTTTCTCCTGGGAGGAAGGGGAGTCAATTGAGATACAGGGCAGTCGCGGCGGCGGCGTTCGCTGCCGTCGCCTCGTCAATCGTCGCGCCGTCGCTGGCGTCGCCGTCGCAGGCGATTGTCGGCCCCTGCAGGCACGGATACGCCTATGCTGGCTACGCCGGGCGAGACGGAGCGGCCGGCGTCGCAGCGACGATCTCGGCGATCGCGCCGGCGTCGGTCCCGACCGGGCATGCGGCGGCGTGGGTCGGGGTCGGGGGCATCCATGCAGGCCCCGACGGCGCCAACGAGTGGCTGCAGGCCGGTATTGCCTCCTTTCCGCGCGTCAGGCCGCGTGTCTACGTCGAGGCGGTCTCACACGGCGAGGCGCGCCGCTTCCACGACCTTGGTCCCGCCGTCGTCGGGCGGCGCTACCGCGTTCGTGTCGTCGAAACCGGCCGCGACGTCTGGCGCGCCTTCGTGAACGGGCACGCCGTCGGCGGGCCCGCCTACCTCCCCACGGCGGGCGGCTCCTGGCGGCCGGTCGTGACCGCCGAGAGCTGGGCCGCCGGCCACGGAGCCTGCAACCGCTACGCCTATGAATTCGACGCCGTCTCGACCCTGCAGACGGGACATTGGGGCCGCCTCGCCGCGGCCGAAAGCATCGGGACCCGCGTCACGGGCGATCGCTCGAGCTTCTCCGCCTCGGGCTAGCCGCCGCGCGGATCGAGCTTGCGCGCCTGAGCAGCGGCGCTGGCGTTCTTCTTGCGAATGACGTGATAGTCCTCGTGCTCCTCGACGACGTCCTCGATGTCGGAGTGCTCATGGCCCACACGGATGAGGAAGAGCGTCGGATCCGCCCGCACCCGCTCGTAATCCGGCAACGACACCTCGATCTGCTCAAAGCAGGACGGGTCCCCGCACTCGCAGAGGATCGTCAGCGTCTCCACTTGAAGCGTTTCCGTGACGCGCTCGATCCGCTCGTTGACCTCGCGGAAAAGCGCCTCGTTGCGTCCGATTCGCTCTTCTCGCTTGCTCACCGCCACGCGATCCTATCGCCCGCCGTTGTTTAGGTTCCAGAAGGTCGGGGACGCGCTGGTCCAGTGACGGAATCGAGGGGTCGGCAGCTTCTGCAAGACGCGCGAACACTGGTCGCGGAGTCGTGGTGCCACGGGGCAGATGCGCGCGACGTGAACGGCTTCGAGGTCGACCCGTGGGACGACGCAGCCGCAAGTTGGTCCCTGCTCGGCGCGATGGTCGCCGTCCTGGAGCGAGAAGCCTTGTTCGAGAGTGAGCTTCCTCTTGCCGAGCTCGGAGCCGCGCTGTACGCGCTCGCCGACCTGATCGACACCGATTCCCTGGTCGACTGGAACGACGATCCGCGCCAGACCCAGGACAACGTGGTCGCCGTTCTCGACCAGGCTGCAGCAGCGTACCGGGACAACTGCGCGGTGCTCGAAGTTTCGCCGAACTAGACGGACGCTGCGGGGCTCGGAAGCGAGACGACCGCTTCCTGGCGGTGAATGACACGGCGCGCGTACAACCGCTCGTCCGCCGCCCGGTAGAGCGATAGCGCATTCGCGCCGTCCTGCGGGTAGGCGGCCCACCCGAACGTGACGGCGAGGCCTTCGGCCGCGAGCAGGCGCTGTAGCTGGACGGCGATCTTGCCGGCCTCGCTGGCGCTTCCCGCGTACGTCAGCACCGCGAACGATTCCTCACCGATGCGCGCGACCTCGTCGCCGGGCGGCAGCGAGTGCAGCAGCCGGGAAGCAATCTCTCGGAGCATGTCGTCGGCGTTCACCGCGCGGCGGCCGATGGTGGAGGCGACGTCGTCAACGCCGCCGACGGCCAGCGCGAACGGCTGGTCGCGGGCGAGCCGCTCGCCGATCGCGCGCTCGAAGGCCCGCGTGTTCGGCAGCCCGGTCAGCGCGTCGCGCTCGGCGAGGAGCTGCAGCTCGTCCATGAGGACGCGATTCCGCTTCGCGAAGTAGCCCGTGACGATGCCGACGGTCATGTAGGTGACGAACCGGATTCCCGTGCTCGTCGACAGAACCTCGCTCGGCGGAATGTCCGGATTGAGAATCACGCCCAAGGCGAACAGCACGGTCGCGGCACCGGCGGCGGCCGCGCCCACCGCGGGCCCCGTCGCCAGTGCGGCGAGGATGATCGCGACGTAGTAGAAGTGGCCGAGTCCGAGGCCGGGCTTCTCGTAGAACGTGAACGTCACGAAGATCGCGGCGCCGCTCCCGGCGGCCGCAGTTAACAGGGCATAGCGATGCCTATCCCGCATTGTCTGACAAGGATCGCCCGAACGGACCGGGCGATCGTCACCCGTTCGAGTATTTAAGTCCTAGGTCCGGGGTCTCGCGCCGAAGAGATGTTTCTGCGCGTAGGCGACGGCAGCGAGGGCAGCGACGGTCACACCGATCAGCGGCTTCGCCGCCAAGAGAAGCGCGACCGCCGAGGCATCGACCGCAAGCAGCGCCATGCCTGTGCGCCTGATGATTCGCCTGGCCCGAGCTTCCGATCCGACCGCCCACCAGACGAGTCCGACGATCAGCTTATGGCCGTCGAGCGGGTGCACCGGCAGCAGGCTCAGGGCCCCGATCCCGACGTTGAGCAGCGCCAGCCCGAGTGCACCGACCTTGAGCCACAGCGGCGCCGGCAACAGCACCGGAATCATCATGGAGAGCGCGAACGCGAACGATGCCTCAGGCCCGCCGAGGGCCATCCGCGCCTGCTCGCGGCCGTTCCGATAGGAGCCGTCGAAATGCGCCGCGGCGCCGAGCACCATGACGTTGACCTTCTCAGGCGTGACCCCGGAGAGCCTCCGCGCGATGCTGACGTGGCCGAGCTCGTGGACGATCAGAGAGACGACGCCGCCGATGCCGCCGAGCAGCGCGACGGCCGCGAGAGCGGCCGGTGTCGAGACGCCGCTGAAGGCGACGAACATGAGCGCGAAGACCCCGACAGGGACGAACGCCCCTCGCGAGAAGACGATCGGAACAGGCCACTGGACGACCACGAAGCTTCTGTTTCGCGGTACCTGGGCGGGCGCGATTCCAAACACGACAACTGCATCGACACCCGAGTAGGTTTTCTTGAAGAAACCAGGTCATGTCTCGCCCGAAGTCGGCCATCTCAAAGGCCTTTCGGCCCTCCAAGGACAACTGGTGCACCGCTCAGCCTTGAGCGCGCGCCGCGTGACTGAAGAGTCGCTCCGGACGGAGCTCGGCAAGCGCGACCGCCCAAGTCGGCGGGTCGGTGTGCCGGCGCAGCCATTCGGTCTCGAACAGGTGCCAGTCGTCAATCGGATGGAGCACGACAGGCCCCTCTACCGTAAGGGCCACATGTGGCTGGCCGACCTCGCCGACGTCGGCGTCTCCTTCCATGATGACAAGCGCGGCCCAGGGTTGCGCTTTCAGGTTGCGGAGCCTCAAACCGGCGACTGTCGCAAACCAAAAGGCTCCGTCGTGAATGACGAAAGCCACAGGCGCTGCATGCGCACGACCGTCTGCCCGCGCGGTGGCGAGGACGCAGTAAGGATGACGATCGAGCAGCGCAGCCAGCTCGTCATGCTGGAGCGCATCGGCTTCGGGCCATCCCTCGCGAAAACGCGGGGTTGCGCCTGCGTAGCTTGACCGCTGGATGCTCAACAGCCGATCGATGCTCACGCGCGAATCATCCACCACCAGCCGACCGTAGAACCGGGGCGTCGGACACGGTTGGCATCCCCGCGCCGCATATCGACCTGTGCGGGCGAGGCTCACGAGCGTCTTTGCTGACGGCGCAAGTCGCGAGATCGCGTCGCAACGCGTCGCGAGTTGTAAAGGCCCCCTTTTGCAAATCCGGTTTTGGTGTTAGTTTCGACTGGCTTCGTTGCGGCCGATGGGGGTCAACCTATGCGGGAGTCGTCAAAGGGGAGGGTTTCAGCCGGCGTCCGGCTCGTCTTCGTCTGCGTGCTCGCCGCCGTCGGCTTCGCCACGACCCACGTGCTCGTTGGCGGCTCGCACGCGGCAGTCGGTGCGACGACGACGATTCCCACCCCGGACCCGCCGCCACCGACGACACGCCCTAAGCCGACGCCCCCTCCGCCGCCGCCGCCTCCGCCTCCTCCACCGGCACCCGCTTCGGTCGCGCCTCCGCGCGCGACGCACCCGCCGCCTCCGCCACCGGTGCCGACTCCGCCGGCTTCGCCACCCGCGCCGGCTCAGTCGTCGGCTCCGCCTCCACCTCCTGCCGCACCTGCGCACGCGCCGCCGCCGGCTCGGAAAGTGCTTAAGCCGAACCCGACGGCCTCGCGACACCGCACCGTGGCCGCCCCCGCGTACGTGCCTCGCCTCCCCGACATTAAAAGAACGGCTGGCCCGGCTCCCGTGCCGGTGGCGGCGACGAAACACTCGGCGGCGATCTCAGGCCGCCTCGTCTTCGCCTTTGCGATCGCGCTCGCGCTGCTTGGCGCCGCCGTAGCGCTGCTACCTGCGCGCGTGCTCAGAGGACCTGTCCTGAGCTTTGTGGAACCCCGCCGTGACGCCATCTTCATCGGTTGGCTCGCGCTCGCGGCGACCATCGAGATCGGCTACGCCATCGGCGCGTGGTGATGCGTTCCCGCAACTACGCCGGCGCGCTGGTCGCCGTCGCGCTCGTGACGCCGCTCGTCGCCAGGGGAGCACCCGATGCTTCCGGCAGCGACCAGTACAGCGCCGCAATCACGCCGACCGCAGTGCAGCCGTCTCAGAGCGCGCTGTACGAGATCGACCTGAAGAGCCATCCACGCGCGCCCGACTCGGCGAACGAGGCGGAAATCGACATCCCGGACGGGTTCAGCATCGACACCTCTCCCATTGCGATCACGAGCTGCTCGGCGACCGTCTGGGACGCGACCGTCGACACGGCGGCTTCGCGGATCGTCGCGACCTCGGCTCCGGGCGCGGAGCTCTGCCCGGGCGGGACGCTGAGTGTGAGCTTTTCGGCGACCGGACCGGCAGGAGAGGACGTCTACTTGTGGACGACGCGGCTGACCGGCGCGTCGGGGCCGTTCACGCTCGCGGGCTCACAGCCGACGACGACGGTCGATGGAACGGCGCCCGAGACGTCGCTCGACGCACATCCGCCGAACCCGAGCGGCCGCGATGCCTCCTTCTCCTTCAGCGGCAACGACGCCGGCGGGACCGGTGTAGCCGGTTTCGAATGCGACCTCGACGGCGGCGGCTTCACGGCCTGCACGAGCCCGCAGGCCTACTCGGGCCTGGCCGACGGGAGCCACACCTTCCAGGTTCGCGCCCACGACGCGGTCGGCAACATCGATCCGACGCCGGCCTCCTTCGCCTGGACAGTCGACGGGACGCCACCCGACACGTCGATCGAGGCGCATCCGCCCGACCCGAACGGCGTCGGCGACGCCTCCTTCTCCTTCAGCGGCAACGACGCCGGCGGGACCGGTGTAGCCGGTTTCGAATGCGACCTCGACGGCGGCGGCTTCACGGCCTGCACGAGCCCGCAGGCCTACTCGGGCCTGGCCGACGGGAGCCATACCTTCCAGGTTCGCGCCCACGACGCGGTCGGCAACATCGATCCGACGCCGAGCTCCTTCACCTGGCTGATCGACACTCTTCGCCCGGTCGTCACGTTGTCCGATCAGCCTCCGACGCTGACGAACCGGACCAGCGCCACGTTCAGCTTCTCGTCGAGCCAGTCCGGCAGCACCTTCGCGTGCAGCCTCGACAGCGGAGCATTCACCTCGTGCACGAGTCCCCTCGTGTACAGCAACCTCAGCGACCGTGCGCACACGTTCGCGGTCCAGGCAACGGCGCTCGGCAACACGGGCCCCGCGACGACGTACTCGTGGACCGTCGACACGACCGCCCCTGAGACGGCGATCGTCTCCGGTCCGGGGACCAACAGCAACTCGCCGGCGGCGAGCTTCACCTTCACGAGCAGCGAGGCCGCCTCGACGTTCCTCTGCAGCCTCGACTCGGCCGGACTCACGCCGTGCACGCCGCCAAAGACCTATGCCGGCCTTGGCGACGGCCTCCACACTTTCCGCGTGCAGGCCGTCGACGCGGCCGGAAACGCGGACGCTACTCCGGCGTCGTACGCGTGGACGATCAGCGAGGTCGGCCCGGCGACCGCCGACCACACGCCGCCGGGCGACGTGGGACACCTGAAGCGATCGGTCGCGTACGGGCTTCTCAAGCTGACCTGGACAAGCCCGCCCGACGGCGACTTCGACCACGTGACTGTGCTCGTCTCGACCAGCGCGAAGCGAGCCGCCGGCGTAGTCGCGTACCAGGGGCCGGCTTCGACGTACACCGAACGACGCTTCAAGAACGGCCTCTACTACCGCTACGTCGTTGTCAGCTACGACCACTCAGGCAATGCCTCACACGGCATCGCGACCGTCGTGCCGGCGAGTGTCCTGCTTCGCTCCCCGCGTGATGGGGCGACGGTCCGGAAGGCCCCGAGCCTCGTCTGGACCACCGTCCCGAAGGCGACCTTCTACAACGTCCAGCTCTACAACCGCGGTCGCAAAGTGCTCAGCGCCTGGCCGACCGCCGCGAAGCTCGCGCTCGCGCCGAAGTGGTCGTACGCGGGGCGGCGCTTTAAGCTGGAGAGGGGGGCCTATGAGTGGTACGTCTGGCCGGCTTTCGGCACCCGCTCCAAGTTTCGCTACGGCCAGCTGCTCGGCCAGGGGACGTTCAGGTTCCGCTGAGTCTCGCGGACGCGATCGCGTCCCTCACTTCGTGGTTGCATCGGCGGATCCGAGAAGCAGAAGAGGGTTTGGCGGAAAAGTCACCGGGCAAGCACCGGCCAGGGCCTAACAGCAGGCGGGACGCGTGCCTCTCCCTGAGATCGCGTCCCGCCTACTTGTGCTTAGAAGCGCTAGAGTCGTAAGTGCCAGATGCGCTTCGGAGCCTCTGGCCTTGCGGCCGTTCGACCCGGAGGCGAGGGGAACATTTCAGCGTGAATGACGCCCAGCAGGTTCTTCGGGCGACCAACCTAGAGCTTCGTCGCGTCCTCTCTGACCTTGGCGCAGACGGGGACCAGTTCGTTTGTGAATGCGGCGCGAAAGAGTGCGAGGCGGTCATCCGTTTGACCGGCGAGGAATTCGACGCCTTCGTGGCGACGGCAAACGGCATGCCTTTGGTTTGCCGCGACCATCGCTGACGGCAGTTCACAGCCGCGCCTCGTTTCTGAGAAGGACCCGCCGACCAGCGGGATTCCGTCTCTATCCCCAACCGGTTCGCTCGGAGAGTGATCGTGACATCGGCGCTCTCCGGGGTCTCATCGGCCACTCGCGAACGGACACGACGCAGCAGTACTTGGATGAAGTGGGTCTCGACGAACTGGCCGAGGCTCTGGAGCGCGCTGCAGCCAAGCGACACGCACAAGCGCCGCCAGATCTGACGACGCTCGGTCGGAAGTCTCGACCGGCCTCGAAAGGCTTGAGTGGAGGCGGCGGGAATCGAACCCGCGTCCGCGGACGCACCGCCAGAGCGTCTACAAGCTTAGGCTGCCGTTGATTTTCGCCCGCCGGCCGGTTGGCAGCCGACCAACCGCCGGGCTAGCCATCCTTTGGTGTCGCGCTTCGGGCGATTGGCTCTCCCTAGGCGCCGAGCCCGTTTTTGACGCCGCTACCCGAACCACGGGCCGAGTTCGGAGCGACGCGCTCAGCTACTGATTAGGCAGCTAGAGCGAGTGCGTGATCGTTATCCGCACTTACGTTGTTTCCCGGTTGTTTTACGAGGCCGACCGGGGACCTCGGCTTGCGACTCTGCCGGAGAATCGACCACGTCGAAACCAGGTCGCCCCCGTATGTCCTCCAAATTGTAGCCTCGATCCGTGGCCGCGATTCGATCCGAACGCCTGGAGCTGGTCTCGATCTCGCCTGATTTCATCGCTGCGCTGCTCGACGGGCGGAGGGACGAGGCCGAGGCCACGGCGGCGCTGACGCTTCCCGACGACTGGCCCGACGCTCACGACCGCCGCTTCCTCAATCTCCGCCTCCGGCAAATGGTCGAGCGGCCGGAGATCCAGAAATGGTTCGTCTACGCGGTGGTGCTTCCGGAGGACGAGCGGCCGATGATCGGCCACGCGGGCTTCCACGGGCCGCCCGGCATCAATGCTGTCAACGCGCCCGACGCCGTCGAGGTCGGCTACACGGTTTTCGAGCCCCACCGTCGCCGCGGCTACGCAACCGAGGTCGTGCGCGCCCTGATCGGCTGGGCGTCGGGCGAGCACGGCCTCCGGCGCTTCATCGCCTCGATCAGCCCGGAGAACGAAGCCTCGCTCGCGCTCGTCCGGCGGTTGGGGTTTCAGGAGATCGGCCGGCATTGGGACGAGGAGGACGGCGAGGAGCTCGAATTTCAGCTACGGCTCAATGCAATCGGCGGCGCGAGTCCTCCGGATGTCCAGAACGAGCGTTAGTTAGCCCGGCCGCACCGGCAAAGCCGCCACGGCCTCCAGGTCGGCATCGCAAGCGATGCCTCAGCGAAGGCGCTTGGAGCGTCTAATAGCGCCTCTCGCTCACAGGCCGAGTTGAACGGCCGCACCGGCAAAGCCGCCACGGCCTCCAGGTCGGCATCGCAAGCGATGCCTCAGCGACGGCGCCTGAGCGCGCGCTCCATGTCGCGCTGGGCGTCGCGCTTGGCGATGTCGCGACGCTTGTCGCGCTGCTCCTTGCCGCGGGCGACGGCCAGCTCGAGCTTCGCGCGGCCGTTCTTGAAGTACAGGCGCGTCGGTACGAGCGTCAGGCCTTTCTGCTGTACCTGGCCGATCAGCGACTCGATCTCGCGCCTGTGCAGGAGCAGCTTCCGGTCGCGGTCGGGCTCGTGGTTGGCAACGTTCCCCTGCTTGTACTCGTCGATGTGGGCGCCGATCAGCCACACCTCGCCGTCACGCAAGTCGGCGTAGGCCTGCGCGAGCGTGACCCGCCCGTCGCGGAGCGACTTGACCTCCGTGCCGGTTAGCTGCAGGCCCGCCTCGTAGCGGTCGAGCAGGTGGTACTCGTGCCGCGCACGACGGTTCTCGGCGATCGGCTTCACTCCGTCCTCCGCCATCGACGGAGTCTAGGCAGGCGCGAGCTCGACCTTGCCGGCGGGCTTGTCGATCGACTCGACGCGGACCTCGATTGGATCGCCGAGCCGAAAGGTGCCGCCGCCACGGCGGCCGACCAGGGCCGTGCCGAGGTCGTTGAGCTCGAAGTAGTCGCCGGCGAGGCGGCGCGCCGGCAGGAAGCCTTCGAAGACTTCGCCGAAGCGGGCGAAGAGGCCCGACCCGATCGCGCCGATGATCTCCCCGTCGAAGGGCTCGTCCCAGCCCCGCTCGTACAACTCGGCGTCGAGCAGCCAGGCCAGGCAGATGTCGTCGGCGCGGTATTCAATGTCCGCCGCGGCGCGCTCCCGCGCTGACGTGTGCTCGGCAAGCTCGCCGAGATCCGGCGGTACCGGGTCCCCGGACATGTCCAGTTCGCGCAGCAGAGCGCGGTGGACGATGAGGTCGGGATAGCGGCGGATCGGCGAGGTGAAATGGCAGTAGGCGGAGCTTGCGAGGCCCGAGTGGCCGAGGTTGCGCGGGTCGTAGCGCGCCTGCTTGAGCGAGCGCAGCACGAGCGCGGGGAAAGCCTCCCTGCCCCGGCCCGACTTTGCCGAATACTCGGTCACGAGCTCGCTCGCCGCAGCGGCGAGCGCAGCGGCGCCGGCAGGCGAGAGGTTCTCCGGCGCGGGCGGCGTCGGGACCTTCAGGTCGGCGAGCTTCGCCAGCAGCAGCTCGACCGCCTGTGGCTCCGGCCGCTCGTGCACGCGGAACAGCGCCTCGCGTCGCCGGCCCGCGAGCAGCGAGGCGACGCACTCGTTGGCGAGGATCATCAGCTCCTCGACGAGCATGTGGGAATGCGCCTCCTCGGCGCGCCAGGCGCGGGAGACGCCGCCCTCTTCTTCGAACTCGAACTCGATCTCGGGCGACTCGACGCGCAGGGCGCCTCGCCCGAAGCGGCGCCCGCGCAGCTCGGTCGAGACGGCTTCAGCGCGCCGCAGCGCCTGCGTCAACTCGGCGTCCGCCTGCTCGCGGCCGGCGAGGATCGCCTCCGCGCGGCCGTACGTGAGCCGCTCGCGGCTGCGGATGACGGAGCGGTAGAAGGTAGGCTCGCCTGCTGGAAGCGGGATCTCGACCGTGACGCAAAGGCGATCCTCGTGCGGTCGCAGGGAGCAGAGATCCTCCGACAGGTCGGGCGGCAGCATCGGCGCGACGCGGCCCGGCACGTAGGTCGAGAACGCACGCTCGGCTGCACCCCGATCGAGCGGCGTGCCGGCCGGGACGAAGTACGAGACGTCGGCAATGTGGACGTACGCCCGATCGTCCTTCAGCGTCAGCGCGTCGTCGAAGTCCTTCGCCGTCTCCGGGTCGATCGTGAAAGAAAGCTCGTCGCGGAGGTCGACGCGTCCCTCGAGTGACGGCGCGGGCGCGTCATGAGGCTCGAAGCCTTGCCGGACGCCGGTCTCCACGAGCAACGCCTCCAGCACATTGTCGACCCGCTTGGCCGAGCCGAGGAGACGCTGCATGCGCGCCCTTCCACGCCGGCCCGAGACCAGGGCGAGATCGCCCGGCCGGGCCTCGCCCCCGCCCTTGCGGTCGACCACGATCGGCACGCCCGGCCTGAAGTACGGCTCGCCAACCAGCAGCTTGCCGCGCCGGGCGAGCTCGACAACAAGCGGTTCTACTGACGCGCGAGTCTCGCTTCGGTGAACGGAGCTCTCCTTTGACCGGGTTTAGACGGCCGCACGGGCAAAGGCCCGCACGGCCTCCAGCCGGCATCGCAAGCGACGCCTCTAGACCTGAAGAAATCGTCTGATCGTCAGGCCGGAACCCGCCGCGCCCACCAACAAGCCGACGCCGAGAATGATCAACGCCGTCAGCTCAAAGGGCCAAGCGTGGATGTCGGACCCCTTGATCAGGTTGATGTGCTGTAGGACGATCAACTTGCCGAGCAGAAGCAGGATGATCGCACCGAGCGCGCCCGCAATGCCCGTCATCAGTCCTTCGACCATGAATGGGCCACGGACGAACCAGTTCGTCGCCCCCACGAGCTTCATGACCTCGATCTCACGACGGCGCGCGAAGATAGCGAGACGAATCGTGTTGGCGATCAGGACTGTCGAGGAAACGAGCAAGATGACGACGGCGAAGATGAAGAAGATGTCTATCCACTTCGCGACCGCGAGCAGTCTGTGGGCGGTCTTCTTGCCGTAGTTGACGTCGCTCACTCCCGCCGGCTTCGGTGTGAGCGACTTTGCGATCGCTTCCGTGTCCTCGCCGCGCTTCGGCTGGACCGTGAATGCGTAACCGAGCGGGTTGGAGGGCAGCGTCACGGTCTTGTAGACCGGGTAGTGCTTCTCGACGTCCTTGAGCGCGTCCTGTGGGTTCACGACCCCTACCGACGTGACCCTCGGGTCGTTGAGCAGGCGCGCCCGGAGCGCGTTCATCTCCTTATTCGTGGCGTCCTTGTTGAAGAACACCTTGACGACGAGCTCGCGTTTGTAGTGCTTGCTCACCGAGAAGCCCCACGTCGCGAGCCCGATCAGGAAGCCGAGCAGAAACATCCCGATCAGAACGGTCATCGTCGCGGCGACGGTCGTCGACACGTTCGCCCCGAGTGAGCGGACCGCCTCCGCGAGCAAGAGCTTGAAGCGTCCCATTTACGAGGCGTAACCTCCACGCCGCTCGTCGCGCGCCAGCCGGCCGTCGTCGAGTGCGATCACACGGCGACGCATCTTGTCGACCATCTCGCGGTCGTGCGTCGCCATCAGCACCGTCGTCCCGGCGCGGTTGATGCGGTAGAGCAGCTGCATGATCCCGACCGACGTATCGGGATCGAGGTTCCCGGTCGGCTCGTCGCAGATCAGAAGCGGCGGGTGGTTGACGACGGCGCGCGCGATCGAGACGCGCTGCTGCTCGCCGCCCGAGAGCTCGTCCGGGTACGAGCTCATCTTGTGAGCGAGGCCGACGAGGTTCAGCACCTCCGGCACCTTGCGGCGGATCGAGTTGCCGCCCTCGCCCTGGACCTTCAGAGCGTAGGCGACGTTCTCGGCCGCGGTGCGGTTCGGGAGCAGCTTGAAGTCCTGGAAGACGCAGCCGATGTTACGGCGGAGCAGCGGCACCTTCGAGCGCTTGAGCCTGGTCAGATCGCGACCGCCGACGACGATCTTGCCCGCGGTCGGCTCGATCTCCTTAAGCACCAGCCGGATCACCGTCGACTTGCCCGAGCCGGAGGCGCCGACGACGAAGACGAAGTCGCCCTTCTCGATCACGAAGGAGACGTCGGTCAGCGCCGCGACGTTCGGCTCGTAAACCTTGCGCACGGCGTCGAAGACAATCATTGCGCCGGCGCTTGCCACGCTCGGCTGCGCGCCGTCCTCTTCAGGCCGTCCGACGACGGCGACGGGAGTGTCTGTCTGCAGCTCTGTGTCCATTACCGGGGTCCGAAGGGCGACCACTACCAGTCGCTCCGGTACGGCTTCGCGCAGAAGAGTCTAGCCAAGCCTCCGGATCTACATCACTTTGCCCGCCGCTTTGGCGAGCAGGTATTCGTGGATGAACTCGTCCAGAGCCCCGTCGAGAACCGCCTGCGTATTGCCGGTTTCGTGCTCCGTCCGATGATCCTTGACGAGCTGGTACGGGTGCAGGACGTAGCTGCGGATCTGGCTGCCGAAGTCGGCCTGCTGCGCCCCGCCGCGCTCGCGGGCGAGTTCCTGCTCTCGCCTCTCCTGCTCGAGCTCGGCCAACCGTGACTTGAGGATCCGCAGCCCCGTCTGCTTGTTGGCGGCCTGCGAGCGCTCGTTCTGACACTGGACGACGATGCCGGTCGGGAGGTGGGTGATCCGGACCGCCGAGTCGGTCTTGTTGACGTGCTGGCCGCCAGCCCCGCTCGCGCGATAGGTGTCGATCCGCAGCTCGCTCTCGTCGAGCTCGACGTCCTCGTCCTCAGGGAGCAGCGGGCTGACGATCACCTGCGCGAACGAGGTGTGACGGCGGTGTGCCTGGTCGAACGGCGAGAGGCGGACGAGCCGGTGGACGCCGCGCTCTGCCTTGAGGATGCCGTAGGCGTTCTCGCCCTTGACGGTGAAGGTGGCGGACTTCAGCCCTGCCTCCTCGCCCGGGCTCGCCTCGATCAGCTCGGCCTGGAAGCCGCGATCGGACGCCCAACGCAGGTACATGCGGAGCAGGATCTCGGCCCAATCCTGCGCGTCGGTGCCACCCGTCCCGGCATGGATGGTGACGACCGCGTCGCCACCGTCGTACTCGCCCGTGAAGAGCGCGTCTTCCTGAAGCCGTTCGAGCTCGTTGCGGAGCGGGGCGATCGAGGCGGCGATTTCGTCGGCCATCTCCCCGTCCATGGCGAAGAGCTCGCGCGCATCCTCGTAATCGCGCGACAGGCGCTCGTAGCGGTCGAGCCGCTTGGTCAGGCGGGCGTGGTCGGCCGAAACCCGCGCCGCGCGTTGCTGTTCGTCCCAGAATCCCGGTGCGCCGAGCTCGTCCTCGAGCCCGGCGATGCGTCGCCTCAGCTCCTCCGGGTCAAAGGTAATCACGGACCCAGGCGAGCTGGGTCCCGATCTCCTCGAGCTGCTGCTCCAGCGGTTGTTGCGTCGGCTCGCTCACCCGGTCGATGGTAGCGAGAGGCGAAAATGTTCCAGTCTTGGCACGAAGATGTCTTGACAAAACCAGGTGTCGGACACCTGGTTTTTCGGGCCACGTGATCGGCGATAGCTGAATCCGGCGGCAGCCGTTCCGGGCTCCGCCCGGGACGGCTCACAACCGTCTCCTAGCACCACCGATAGCCGGAAGTCGTCCGGCTAAGAACCGTGGCACTTCTTGAACTTCTTGCCCGAGCCGCACCAGCAGGGGTCGTTGCGGCCGATCTTGTCCCGTTGGGGGACGGTTCGGGTCGCGGTCGCGACGGAGCCGCCACCCGCGAAGAGGCCGCCCGCGGTGACCGAAGCGCCGTTCCCACCCCCGTCGGCCAGCGCAGCCGCGCCGATCGCCTGCGAGCCCGCGATCTGGTCGTGCTCGTACGCCAGCCCTGCCGCCTCGGCCGCCTGGGCCTCCTGCAGGTGCTGTAGCTCCTCTGCGTCCTGCGGCTCGATCTGCGCGTGGAACAGGTGGCCGACGACCTCCTCGCGGATCGCGGCATTTAGCTCCTCGAACATGATGTGACCCTCGGCCGTGTACTCGACCAGCGGGTCCTTCTGGGCCATCGCCCGCAGGTGCACGCCCTCGCGCAGGTAGTCCATGTTCTCCAGGTGCTCGCGCCAACGGGTGTCGACGACCTGAAGGATGATGAAGCGCTCGAGCTCGCGCATCAGCTCCGAGCCGAGCTCTTCTTCCTTGGCCGCGTAGCGCTCCTGGGCCTCCTCGGTGAAGTCCTCGACGAGCGTCTCCCGCGTCAACGACCCCATGTCCTCGCGGAGCTCGTCGACGCTGATCGGCTCGTCAGGCGGCTGCACGTAGAGCGCGTCCATCGCCTTGACGAGGCCCTCGAGGTCCCATTCCTCGGCGTACTCGTTCTCTGTGAAGTGGGCGACGACCCGGGCGATCACCTCGTCGACCCAGGCCCGCACCTCGTCGGAGAGATCCTGACCGTCGAGCACGCGACGGCGCTGGTCGTAGATCACCGTCCGCTGCTTGTTGAGGACGTCGTCGTACTTGAGGACGTTCTTCCGCGCGACGAAGTTCTGCTCCTCGACCTTTTTCTGCGCGTTCTCGATCTGGCGCGAGAGGATGCCCGCCTCCATCGGCTGGTCGTCCGGCACCTTGAACCGCTCCATGATGTTGTGGATCCGGTCGCCGGCGAAGAGGCGAACGAGCTCGTCCTGACCCGAGAGGTAGAAGCGGGTTTCGCCCGGGTCGCCCTGGCGCCCTGAACGGCCGCGCAGCTGGTTGTCGATCCGGCGCGCCTCGTGGCGTTCGGTGCCGAGGACGTAGAGGCCGCCGAGGTCGGTGATCCCTTCGCCGAGCTTGATGTCGACGCCGCGGCCGGCCATGTTCGTCGCGATCGTGACCGCGTGCGGCTGACCGGCGTCCTTGATGATCTCGCTCTCCCGCTCGTGCTCCTTCGCATTCAGGACGTTGTGCGGGATCCCGCGTCGCTGGAGCAGCTGCGAGAGGTACTCCGACTTCTCGACCGCGATCGTGCCGACGAGTACCGGCTGGCCCTTCTCGTAGCGCTCGACGATGTCGTCGATGACGGCGTTGAACTTCGCCTCCTCGGTCTTGAAGATGAAGTCGTTGTTGTCGGCGCGCGCGACCGCCACGTTGGTCGGGATCTCGACCACGTGGAGCCCGTAGATCTCGACGAACTCCTTCTCCTCGGTCTTGGCTGTACCGGTCATGCCGCCGAGCTTCTCGTAGAGGCGGAAGTAGTTCTGCAGCGTGATCGTCGCCAGCGTCACGTGCTCCTCCTGGATCGCCACGCCCTCCTTCGCCTCGACCGCTTGGTGCAGGCCCTCGCTCCAGCGGCGTCCCTCCATGATCCGGCCGGTGAACTCGTCGACGATCTTGACCTCGCCGTCCTGGATCACGTAGTCGTCGTCGCGGTGGTAGAGCGACTGCGCCTTCAGTGCCTGGATCATGTGGTTGACGAGCTGCGAATGGCGCGGGTCGTAGAGGTTCTCGAGCCCGAGCGCGCGCTCGAACTTCGCCACGCCGGACTGCGTCGGCGCGATCGTCTTGTGCTTCTCGTCGTACTCGTAGTCCGCGTCGGGGTGCTCCCCCTTGCGGTGCGGATCGTGCGGCACAGCGTTGAGCGACTTCGCGACCCTGGCGAAGTCGTAGTAGATCTTGGCAGCGGTCTCCGGCTCGCCGGAGATGATCAGCGGCGTCCGCGCCTCGTCGATCAGGATCGAGTCGACCTCGTCCACGATCGCGTAGGTGTGGCCGCGCTGGACGACGCCGTCGAGTGAGACCGACATGTTGTCGCGGAGGTAGTCGAAGCCGAACTCCGAGTTCGTCCCGTAGGTGATGTCGGCGTCGTACGCCTCCTTGCGCTCGGCGAACGGCATCATGTTCTCGATGTAGGCGGCCCGCATGCCAAGCTTCTCGTAAACGGGTCCCATCCAGCCGGCGTCGCGCTTGGCGAGGTAGTCGTTGACGGTGACGAGGTGGACGCCGTTGCCGGTAAGCGCGTTCAAATAGAGCGGCTGGGTAGCGACGAGCGTCTTTCCTTCGCCCGTCTTCATCTCGGCGATGTCGCCTTCGTGGAGGACGATGCCGCCCATCACCTGGACGTCGAAGGGGCGCTGACCGAGCGCGCGCTTGGCGGCCTCACGAACCGCCGCATAGGCCTCGAAGAGCAGCTCCTCGAGCGTCTCGCCGTTCTCGTACCGCTGCTTGAACTCGAGGGTCTTCGCGGCAAGCTCTTCGTCCGAAAGTGGCTCGAAGTCGGGCTCGAGCGTGGCGACGTACTCCGCCTGCGCCTGCAGGCGCTTGAGCCGCCTGCCTTCGCCGAGTCGGAGGACTTTTTCGAGGCTGCCGAGTTCCTGGGCCATGACCGACCTAGGGTAGCGGCTAGGACTAACGGCCAGACTTCGCCGAAGGGCTCGCTGTGGTCGCGCCGCTGCGAGCAAAGGCACCGGCGAGCTCGAACAGCAGCCGGCGCTCGGTCGGCCGCAGCGGCCTCCCGAAGACCTGCTGGACGAGACCGGCGGGCGCCGGAACCGACAGCTTCGGTTGCCGCAGCGCATGCGGCCAGTCCTTGCTCGGCTCGAGCATGTAGACGGGCGCGCCGATCGGCACTCCCTGCGCGGCCGCGAGGTCGCGGCAGGTGAGGCCGCTGCTCGCACTGCTCGAGCAGGCGACGATCACCGGCTGATCCTTCGGCGGGAGGAGCACGACGGCGCGGCGGCCTGGGCCGGGCTCGACCTCCACGGGCCCCGTCCCGATCGACTGGACACTCGCCACGACATTCAGCTTCGCGAAGAAGTCGTTCGAGACGGCCTCGGCGTCGAGACGGATTCGCCTGGCGAGGAGCGGTGGCACTGCGCCTCGTTCCTCGGCGGCGTCGAGTTGCGTGAGCACGTACGTCCTGGTCAAGCGCGGCTGCGCCTGAATCCGTTCGGCGAGCCTGTAGGTGTGGGGCGAAGCGAGACGCGTGCCATCAAGGACCGCCACAGGGCGGCACGTGAAGACGGCGGATCGGGCACCAGGGCAGCGAACTTCGGCCGGCGCCGGACCGCGATAGCGCCGGTGCGGATCGATCGAGAAGCGGATGTTGGAGTTGCTCTTCGTCTTCAGCCATGGAACGAGGTCGAGCTTGGTCGCCGCCACCGCCGCGCCGCCGGCAACGACAATCCCTGCGAACGCCAGCACGCCGCCTCGCACGAGCCAGGAGCGCCGCCTCGGCCCCCGTGCCTGCTTCGCGCGCCGGAGCAGGAGCTCCGGATCGGCGTCGACCTCGGGGGCGATGCGGCCAAGCGCGTCGGCAACGACCGGGTCGTATGGAGCGTTCACGAGCTTTCCTCCTCTGCGAGCAGCCGGCGAACGGCTTCGTGAGCGTGGTTGAGAGTTGCGGACACGGTTCCACGCCGGATCCCGAGCGTGCTCGCGATCCCCGCGTAGTCGAGGTCGGCGTAGTAGCGCAGGAACAGGACGAGCCGCTGGCGCTCTGGAAGGGCGGCGACCCCCGCCCGAACAATGGTTTCCCGCGGATCGGAGTCGGCGACGGCGGCCTCGCGTTCGACGGGCTCGGCGACCACCGGCGCGTCCCGCTTTGCGTTCCGCGCCGTATTGACGACGACCTTCCAGAGCCAGGCCTCGAGCGACCCCTCGCCGCGAAAGGAGCGCCGTCGCGCGAACGCGCGCGCCAGCGCCTCCTGAACCGCGTCGAGCGCGGCGTCGGGGCTGCCGGTGATCGCCGCGGCGACGCGGAGAAAGTCCCCGTGACGGCGCCGGTAGACCGTCTCGATCGTGTCCGGATCGGCCGCGTGCGAAATCGTGATCGGCTCCGTCATCGTCGCGTCCACACCCATACGACACGGTGCGGACGCGTTCTGTTTATCGAGGGGCAGGAGCTAGCTGCACAAGCTCGACGATCAGAGCGCGGCCACGCGAACTTCCCAGAGGTCGGCATCGAGACGCTCGGCCTCGATCGCGTAACGGTCTCCGGTCGCCTCGCCGAGCTTCTCCAGCTCGGGAACGCTGCCGAACTCCCGGTTGCCATCGACCAGGAACGTCTTGCCTTCGTCGGTCTCGGTCAGCTCGAGCTTGTCCCCTTGCGCCTCGAAGCGGGCGACGTCGATGCGAGAGGCCGAGACGACCCACAGAGACTCGGTCTGACGCACCCCGTGCGCGCGGTACGGAGGCTGGAGCTGCTGCTCGACTGCGTCCGCGATCGCGCCCAGGTTCTCCTCGCCGGTCTCCTCGTCGACGATCAGGGTCCCGTCCGGGAGGGCGGCGAACTTCACCTCGTTTCCCTTGACTTCGGGCGCCGTCGCCGTCGTGATCACGTCCCAGCGCCGAGGCCGCGAGACACCATGGAAGCCCGGCTCGCCGAGGAAAGCGGGCTTCCCCATCACATTCGGCGGCTCGGCCAGGAAGCCGCCGGCTTCTGCATTCATCAGGTCGCGGCCGAGACGCTTGTGAATCGGCTCGCGCCGAAAGAAGCCCACGCTACTGGGGCTCGATCAGACCGTAGCCGCCCTGGCGGCGGCGGTAGACGATGTTGACCTCGTTCGAGTCGGCGTTCCGGAAGACGAAGAAGTCATGGCCGACGAGCTCGAGCTGAAGCACGGCTTCCTCGGCGTTCATCGGCTTGACTGCGAACTGCTTCGTCCTCACGATCTGCGGTTCTTCGGGCATCAGGATTCCTTCGTCGGGTGCCTGCCGGGAGGCGCGGCGGCGCCGGCCTCGTTTCTCGCGGTAGCGCGTCACCTGCCGCTCGAGCTTGTCGACGAGCTGGTCGATCGAGGCGCGCATGTCGTGCGAGCTCTCGCGGGCGCGCAGCACGGGCCCCTTTGTCCAGACCGTCGCCTCGGCGACGTGGTTGTCCTTGATCGACGGGTTCTGCTCGGCGGAGAGCTGGAGCTCGATCTGGGGATCGGGCAGCTGGCGTTCGAGCTTGCCGAGACGTTTCTCGGCATACGAGCGGATCGCGTCGGTGACCTCGACCCCGCGGCCCTTCACGCGAAGCTGCACGAGTCGAAATCTAGCGGACTACTCGCGCGAAAGTCACCACCTCGACCCGGCGGGCGCCGGCTTTTCGCAGCGCCGAGGCCGCGGCGTTTGCGGTCGCGCCGCTAGTGAAGACATCGTCGACGAGCACGACGGAGCTCGGGAGCGTGCCCTTGGCGTCGAAGACTCCGGCGACGTTGCGACGCCGCTCGGCCCGCGAGAGGCCGCGCTGCCGCTTGGCGGCGCGGCGGCGAAGCGGCGCGGCCAGCGGCAGCTGCCAGTGCCGGGCCAGCGCCTCCGCAAGCTGCCGGGGCGGGTGATGGCCTCGCGTGAGACCGCGATCGGGGTCGGGCGGGACGAATGTGAC
The DNA here is from genome assembly GCA_005888315.1 of Actinomycetota bacterium. Taxonomy (GTDB): domain Bacteria; phylum Actinomycetota; class Thermoleophilia; order Gaiellales; family Gaiellaceae; genus 13-2-20CM-68-14. The sequence goes on from VAWH01000067.1 coordinate 38,959, forward strand.
AACGTCCGCTCGCGGCGGCTCAAGGGCCTCGATCACGACCGAGACGGCCGCGGCGGCAAGCCGCCGCAGCGCGCGCTCCTTCCAGGCGGCGACGACTGCGCGAACGGCATCGTCGTAGTAGACGGCGGCGCGGGCGCTCGCAAACGCGAGGCGCCGGCCAGCGCATTCCCGGCAGCGGCGGACCGGCCACGCAGTGGGCGTGCCGCAGCGGCCGCAAAGCGGAGGCTCGATCCTAGGCAGGCGGGCGAGGCAAGCCGCGCAGAGCTGCGCGCCGCCAAGCCCGCAGACCACGCATCGCTGCGGCAGGAGCAGATCGAGCACGCTCTCGAACCTAGGCCCCGCCGGCGCACGGGGTTGTGTCAGCTCTGTGACAACTCGCGGTCTGCTTGCTCGAGCGTCTCGGGCGAGCCGATGTCGTACCAGCGCCCCGGCACCTGCCAGACGTAGAAAGGCGTCCGCTCGTACATCCACTCGACCAGGCGCCCGGGCTGATCCGGATTATTGCCCTCTGCGAGGTAGCGGCCGACCAACGGCAGTGCCGAGCGTGGGTAGAAGTAGAGCGCGATCCCGGCCAGGCTGCTCTTCGGCTCCGCCGGCTTCTCCTCGAAGGCAACGATTCGCCCACCGCTGTCCGTCGCGATCGCGCTGTAGCTCTTGATCGCCTCGAGGTCACCGAGCTCCGAGGCGGCGATCACGGGCGCGTCCCGGTCCAGGCCGAACCGAACGAACTCGTCGAGGCGTCCCTCGCTGAAGACGCTGTCACCTGCCGCGACGAGCAGGTCGTCGTCGAGGGCCGCCCGGCGGATCACCAGCGCGAGGTCGCCGATCGCGCCGAGCTTGTCAGTCTCGCTCGTCGTGCCATCGTCGACGACCACCACCTCCGGCGGGCCTGCCCACGACTCTGCGAACTCGCGGAAGCGGCCGGCGAACTTCGCGTTTGTGATGATGTAGACGCGTTCCAGGGATTCGATCGTCGCGAGCTGCCCGAGCAACCGCTCGAGGATCGGGCGTCCCCCGACCTGGAGCAGGTGCTTAGGCTGATCGAGCGTCAGCGGGTAGAGCCGGGTGGCGTAGCCCGCTGCCAGAACAATTGCCTTCACTACTGCGAGGCGCGACGGTAGAAACCAGCTATCCGGAAAATGCGCAGCATTTTTCGGGTTAAGTCCCCTCGTCCCACGAGGCCAGGTACTTGGCCTGCTCCTCGCTGAGGACGTCGAGCTCGACCCCCATCGTCTCGAGCTTCAGACGAGCGATCTCGCTGTCGATCTCGGTCGGCACCGGATAGACGCGGCGCTCGAGATCGGCGGCGTTCATGACGACGTACTCGGACGACAACGCCTGGTTGGCGAACGACATGTCCATGACCGACGCGGGATGACCCTCGGCGGCCGAGAGGTTGACGAGCCGCCCGTCGGCGACGAGGTAGAGCTTCTTGCCGCCTTCGAGCTCGAACTCCTCGACGAACTCGCGCGCCTTTCTCGTCTCCGTCGCGAGCTGGCGAAGTGCCGGAATTTCGATCTCGACGTTGAAATGGCCCGTGTTGGCCAGGATCGCGCCGTCCTTCATTCGCTTCATGTGCTCGCGGGTGATGACGGACTTGTCGCCTGTGGCAGTGCAGAAGATGTCACCGGACTCGACCGCCTTGCTCATCGGCTGCACCGCGAAGCCGTCCATCGTCGCCTCGAGCGCGCGCAGAGGATCGACCTCGGTGACGATCACGTGCGCGCCCATCCCACGTGCGCGGAGTGCGACCCCCTTGCCTACCCAGCCGTAACCGCAGACGACGAAAGTCGCACCGGCGAGCAGCACGTTCGTGGCGCGGATGATTCCGTCGATCGTCGACTGCCCGGTCCCGTAGCGGTTGTCGAACATGTGCTTCGTGTTCGCGTCGTTGACGGCAATTACCGGAAAGCCGAGCGCCCCGTCACGCTCGAGCGCCTTCAGGCGAATGACGCCGGTCGTCGTCTCCTCCATGCCGCCGAGGATGTCGCCGAGCTGCTCGCGGCGATGCGAGTGGAGGACGCCGATCACGTCGGCACCGTCGTCCATCGTCAACTGCGGCTTGTGGTCGACGGCGGCCTCGATGTGGCGATAGTAGGTGTCGTTGTCCTCGCCCTTGATCGCAAACACGGCGACGTCGAACTCGTCAACCAGCGCGGCGGCGACGTCGTCCTGAGTCGAGAGCGGGTTCGATGCGCAGAGGACGATGTCGGCGCCGCCGGCCTTGAGCGTGCGCATCAGATTTGCGGTCTCGCTCGTCACGTGTAGACAGGCGGCGATGCGGTAGCCGGCGAGCGGCTGGTCGACCTCGAAGCGGTCGCGGATCGCGGCGAGCACCGGCATGTGCCGGTCGGCCCATGTGATCCGCACGACACCATTAGGCGCGAGCGAGAGGTCTTTCACGTCATGACGCTTGGTAGTGGCCATCGAATCCTTCCGTTGGTGTGCGTTAGGCGGCGAGTAGCCGCTCGTGCTTGCGTTGCTCCCAGTCGAGGGCGGATAGCTGCGCGCCGGCGAGCCATGTCTCGACGGCCGCCTGCAGCGCAGGGTCCCGCTGAAGCCGGAGCGTGAAGGCCAGCTCGTCGATGCCGACGCCGAAGCGGCTGCGAAGCTCGGCGAGCGAGCGGAGCTGGTTGAGCTCGAGCAGCCCGTACTGCCGGTAGCCACTGTCTGTTCGCGCGGGAACGACGAGACCGGCGCGCTCCAGGTAGCGCAGCATCCTCGGCGACCATCCGGTGGCCGTGGCGGCTTGACCCACGGTCAGCGATTCCATCGGCGAAACCTTAACAGAACTGTGTCAGGGTTGCACAGTACCCTCGCGCCCGTACTCGTCCTCGAGGCGGACGACGTCGTCGAGCTGCGGGGTCGAGACCTCGAGGATCGTCGTGTCCTCCACGGCGCGAATGCGATGCACGGTGCCGGGCCGGAGACGGAAGGCGACGCCGGGCCCGACGACCTCCGTCGTCAGGACCGCCTGGCCGGCCTCGCCGAGTTGGAGCTCGGCACGGCCCTCGAGCACGTACCAGCTCTCGTCCTTTTTGCGGTGGAACTGCAGACTGAGCGACTGCCCGGCGCGCACGAAGAGGAGCTTTCCGGCGTAGTCCTCGGCCTTCGCCCAGATCAGCTCGTGACCCCAGGGCTTTTCTACCTTGTGCGGCCGGAAGGAGAAGGGATCGAGCCCCTCGAGATTAGGCGAGGACAACGGCCTCTCCATGGTTGGGCGATCCTACGCCTGTAGCCATTCAGGATGCGCGCCGAGGTACTCCTCCGCTCGGCGGAGATCCTTCGGTGTGTTCACGGTGAGCCACAGCCCTTCGTGCCGGAAGGCCCGGAGCTTGCCCTCGGCCGCAAGCTCCGGGAACGCGGTCGTCTCGTGGTCGCCCCGCTCCGGGAAGCGAGCGAGCGCCTCTTCGCTGAGTACGTAGACGCCGCAGCTGACCCAGGACTCGATCGTTCCGCCCTCGGCGAAGCCGGTGACCCGATCGTCGTCGAGCTCGACGACGCCGAACGGCGACCTCGGCTGCGCGACCGCGATCGTCGCGGCTGTGCCGCTCGAGCGGTGTCGAGCAAGCAGGGCCGCGAAGTCGAGATCGAGCAACTCGTCGCCGTTGAGCGCGAGCACGTCGTCGGCCTCTTGCCGCTCCGCCGCGGCGAAGCGGATGCCTCCACCCCGCCCGAGCCGCTCGGGCTCCTCGGCAATCGCCACCTCGGGGCCCAGCCCGTTCAGCGCGGCCGCGAATTCCTCGCCGGCGCCGGCGTTGCAGCTGACGATCACCCGGTCGACTCCGGCGCGTCCCAACAGGCCGAGCTGCCAGGCCGCCAGAGGCCGCCCAGCCACGGGCACGAGCGGCTTTGGGAGGCCGCCCGCGGCGTCGCCGAGCCGCTCGGCCTTGCCACCCGCCAGAATGATCGCTTCCACTACTCGGCGAGTTCTGCGTCGACCTCAGGCGTCTCGGGCAGCGCAGCGAGTGGCGACGACGCGCGGCCGATGCCCTCGTAGTCGAACCCGGCCCCTCGCGTCGTCTCAGGGTCAAGCAGGTTCCGGCCGTCGACGATCAGCGGACGTCGCATCGCCTCCCGAACCTCGGCCGAGGCGATCGAGCGAAACTCGTCCCAGTCGGTGACGATCACGGCGGCGTCGGCGCCGGTGATAGCTTCGAGCGCCGTCGAGCAGAGCGTCACGCCGCGGAGAAGCTCGTGGGTCTTTGCGGCTGGGTCGTAGGCGCGGACGTCCGCGCCTTCGGCGAGCAGCCGCGACGCAAGCACGAGAGACGGCGCATCCCGCATGTCGTCGGTGTTCGGCTTGAAGCTCAGGCCGAGCAGCGCGACCGTGCTTCCGCGCAACCGTCCAAGATGCTTCTGAAGCTTTTGAACAACTCGGCGCTTCTGGAGTTCGTTGACCTCAATCACCGCCGAGAGCAGCTGAAACTGGTAGCCGGAGTTGCCTGCGAGCTGCTTCAAAGCCGAGACATCTTTCCCAAAGCAACTCCCGCCCCAGCCGATGCCTGCGCGAAGGAAGTGTGGGCCGAGCCTGTGGTCGAGGCCGACGCCGTGGGCGACCCTCTCGACGTCTGCACCGACAAGTTCGCAGACATTGGCGATCTCGTTGATGAAGCTGATTCGGGTCGTCAGGAAGGCATTTGCCGCCAGCTTGATCATCTCGGCCGAGGCGACGTCGGCCCGCACGATTGGCGCTTCCATACTGTCGTAGAGCACGGCAACACGGTCGCCGTCCGCCTCGGCGAACGAGCCGACGACGATCCGATCCGGATGCATGAAGTCGTCGACGGCCCCTCCCTCGGCCAGGAACTCCGGGTTCGAGACGTAGCCGATGTGGCTGAGCCCGCGCGTTTCGAGCGCGGCGCGCACCTTCTCTCCGGTGCCCACAGGGACGGTGCTCTTCATGACGAGGATCGTGCGGCGCTCGAGCTGCGGCAGCTCGTCGATCACCGTCCAGACCCGTGAAAGGTCGGCGTCGCCGGAGTAGGTCGGCGGCGTGTCGACGCAGACGAAGACGAGCTCCGCCGCTCCGGCAGCTTCCGCGGCGTCGAGCGTAAACGTCAGCCGATCGGCGTTCCGCTGCAGCAGCTCGCCCAGGTCGGGCTCGAAGAACGGCACCTCCCCCGTCCGCAACCGTTCGATCTTCTCGGGTACGACGTCCCGAATCGTCACCTCGTGCCCGAGCTCCGCGAAGCAGGCGCCCGTGACGAGACCGACCCAACCCGCGCCGAAGATCGCGATCGGCTCTTTGCCCTGCCTGTCCACGCGACTCACCTTAGAGGGCGAAGCCCACGAGCGATCGCGATCATCGTCTCGTTCGAGAGCGCGTCGTCGAGCGTGTTGACGACCCAGTACGTGGTGCGGTTCTCGGTCAGCACGACCATGTGCAGGTGGGAGCCGGAGTAGAAGAACTCGAACGTGCGGTGGCCGAAATGGCGGACGAAGTTCTTCTCCGTGAGCGCCGGCGCGTTGCCCCAGTTCGTCTCCTGGATCCCCCAGTACTCGCCGGGCGAGCCCGTGGAAAAGACAAGGCGCGCCATCCTGTGCCCCTGGACCGTGTAGACGCGTGGGTTCGGCGGCTCCGGATCGACGCGGGAGCTGCGGTCGATCACAGTCGGGTACTCGACCCGGAACGGCAGCCGGTGCCGAATTGCCCGCATGAGCGACCGCGTCGCGCTCGGATTGTGGATCGTGTGCGGCGGCTCGTGCCGCGGCGGCGGCGCGGTCGGGTTAGAGCCGACGAGCGAGCCGTCGTAGCTCTTGCCGACCGCGACGACCAGCTCGGCGCCGTTCGCATACGGCTGGAACCTCGGCGTCAGCGGCCCGGTCGAAGCGTCTGTGAAGAGCTTCGCGACCTGCTTCGCGGCGGCCTTGGCGTTCTTCTGACTCGGGTCGAAGAAGACGCGGGTGCGCGTGTGGTTCCAGCCGTCGGGCGAGTCGGCAGGGAGCTTGTTGGGCGGCTGGAGGATCTGATAGCTCCGCTCGTGCAGCTGCGTTCCCGCGGTCGCGGCCGAGCCCGTGACGCCGTTGGCATTCAAGACGGTCACGAAGATCGTCCTCGGATTGATGCCGTGCACCTTGGGCCGGTACTTCTCGTTCAACGCTGCGGCGTTCGCCCTCATGAACTCCTGCACGGCGTTGGTGATGTTCTCGGGCGCCGTGTACAGGTCCGACTGGCCTTGGAGACCCTGGATGTGCACCTGCACGAAGTGTCCGCCGGGCAGGCCATGGAAGAACAAGGCGTAATTGACCATCGTCGAAAGAGAGACACCGCTGCCGCCGGCGCGGCCGACCTCAACGTTCTTCTTGATCGCACCGAGGAGGCTCGAGACATGGAACCTCGAGTACCGCGCCAACTGCTCCTTCGCGGCGCGGACAAACATCTGCTGGCGTGCGACGCGGAAGAGGTCGTTGTCCGTGTGCCGGTAGCGCACAAAATCGAGCGCCTGCTTGCCGCTCAGCCTCTGGTAGCCCGCCTCGAGGTTGATCGCCGCGAAGCCGGTCGGGCCGGTGTGGTTGTTGAAGTAGCGCCGGTCGACGTCGATGTAGACGCCGCCGAGCTTGTCGACGACCCGGATGAAGCCGACGAAGTTGACGCTGATCAGGTAGTTGATCGGGATGTGCGTCAGCGCCCTCAGCGTCTCGAGCGGTCCGCTCGGGCCGCAGGTCGCGTAGGCATCGTTGATCTTGTTCAGCCAGGTGCCGCGCCCGGGGCAGTGGATCTCGACCCGGAGGTCGCGGGGGAACGAGAGCATCGAGACCGTGTGACTGGCCGGATCGCTGCGGATCAGCATCATCGTGTCCGATCGCCCGGGGTCTTTGCCGTCGACGTAACGATGATCCGTGCCGAGGACGAGCGCGACCGCCGGCTTGCCCGGCGCGACGTAGTCCAGCCGCTTGGCGGCCCGTTTCATCGCGCGTGAGTGCGGCGCCGTCGCCGCGGCGAAGTCGTGGCCGTAGAGATAGAGCCCCCCGGCCGCGCCGCCCGCGACCATCGCCACGATCACGAGCAGCCAGAGGAAGAAGCCCGCGATGCGGCGCGCGACGCTGCGGCCCTGGCGCGGTGGCTGCCGGTAGCGGGCGATCGGGGTCAGCACCCGGGGCGGCAGCACCGCGTGGCCGTTGCCGTTCAGGTCGGCCCCGCGCCCGATTCCTCTCTTCAGCGTGGTTCGCATGCGGCCGGTACCCCTGCTAGTGGTGTCGCTCGATTTCTGGGTCGCTAGCACCAAGCCAGAGGCCGCACTCGACCGCAGCGCAGGCTAGGAGCCTGGGCAAGGTCGAGGGTGGGCTCTGGTGGAGCGTGATAGCGGGGCAGAAACGAGCGTTCATCGCTGGAAGGGGTACAAGATGTGCAAAAGCGCCTCGAAGGCGCCCGCCGCCGGCTGAGAATACCCAAGCGTTCGGCGGCTACGTCGCGGCTCCTGCGGTCGCCAGCGCTTGCTCGGCGAGCTGCGTCCCTTCGACCATGCTCTTGAGCTTCTCGTAGGCGACGTCCCAGCTGCGGGTGCGGAGACCGCAGTCGGGGCACACATGGATTCGCTCGGGGTCGCCGAAGACCTCGGTCGCGTAGAGGATGCGGTCGCGAACCAGCTCCGGCGACTCGACGAAGTCGGTGTGGATGTCGAGCACGCCGAGGCCGAGGATCGGCTCGTAGGGAAGGTCGCGGAACTTCGCGATCACCTCGTACCCGGGCCGGTCGGCGCCGGCCGTTCCCAGCTCGCGGGTGTCGTAGTTGGCGAAGCCGACGCAGAACTGCTTGCAGCCGTGCATCTGCTCAATCGCCGGGAAGAAGAGGTCGTAGTCCGAGAAGCAGAGGTGCGTCGAGAAGAAGCAGTCGAGCCCCTCGGCGCTCGCGTTGAAGCTCTCGACGAAGATGTCGAGCTCGTCCGCCTCCGTCGAGGCGCCCGGCTCGTCGATCTGGATCCACTTGGCGCCAAGCTCGATCAGCGACTCGAGGTTCGGCCTGATCACGTTCCGGGCCAGATCGTTCGCGAAGTCTCTCCGAGCCGCCAGCTCCTCGTTGCGGCCGTGCCCTGCGCCGATCCGCCCGTTCTGAGGCCCGTAGTACTCGTCGTAGGACCAGACGGCGAGCGTGTAGGCGCCCGTGACCGGGATCTTCAGGTCGTGGTTCGCGACCGACTGGAGGAACGCGAACTCGTCGTTGTGGTACGGCTCACGCAGCGACGGCTCGGCCACCACCGCCGCCTTGGAGTAGTACTTGTTGTCGAAGCTGCGCACCGTGCCGCGCGGCTCGAAGCCGTTCGAGTGGTCGACCGCCCACGCGTACATCTCGGTGCGCTGCTGCTCGCCGTCGTAGACGACCTCGATCCCGGCGCTCTCGAGCAGGCGAAGCGCGTAGCGGCTCGCCCAGTGCCCGAGCTCAGCCTTGTCGGGATTCCCTCGTTCCAGTGTCTCGACCAGCTCCTCGTAGCCGTCGACGCCGACCTTCTCGCCCCAGGTTCGGGCGTGCTCGACGTCGCTGTCGGCGAGCGGTGTCCCGGCCGAGGTCTTGACCAGCCACGGCGGCTTCGCCAGCGAACCGATCTCGTGCGTCAAGAGTTTCATGCTCATGCGGCGGCCTCAACGGTAGCGGTCTTGGCGGTCCCCAATCGCAGCAGCTTCTCGCGCGCGATCCGCTCGGAGACGAACTGGAGGTCGCCGTTCGGGACGAGAGCGATCTGCTCGACCTCCCGCTCGTTGCGGAGGCGCTCGGCGAACAGCGCAAGCTCGCGCGGGTCCTCCAGCGTCGAGCTGCGCGCATCAACGACGCCGGCGAGCAGGAGCTTGTCGAAGCCTTTCGGGACGTCCGAGAGATGCGTCCCGTAGAAATCGATCCCGATCGCGTCGACCGGCAGGTCCGCGAGGCCCTGCTCGAGCGGTTCGCGGGCATCGCAGAACGTGAGCTGGAGCGCGAGCCTGGGCCCACCGGCAAGGGCGCCGAGCGCCTGCTCGAGCTCGCTCGGCGAAGTGGTCTCTTCGCGGCCAAAAAACGGCTCGGCGAGCACGACCAGGTCGGCGTCGAGTGCCTCGACCAGCGGCTTGAGGACGTTCTCGGCAATCGTGTGCGCCGGCACGCCCGTCCCTTGGGAGAGCGCAAACGGAGACGGCAGCGTCACGAGCCGAGGCCCGGGCAGCGGGGCGACGTGGCGCTGGTCGAGCGGCGTCGCCAGCTTCGGCGTGGCGGTTGTCGCGTGCGGCGCGCGATAGAAGGTGTTCGTGTCGAGGAAGCGCGTCAGCGCTCCGGTCTCCAGCCCCTCGCTCGCCTCGAGCACCGGCCGGAAGAGATCCTGCCAGCGCAGCATCCCGTCGGCCAGCAGGTCGAGACCGGCGTGCCGTTGGACGGAGACGAGCTCGGCAAGGTCGCGCTCGACCTGCTCGTCGACCGACTCCTGCGAGGTGCGGCCGCGATCAAGATCGCGGGTCGCCTGGACGAGCTGTTCCGAGCGCGGGTAGATCCCCGGGGCAAAGGCCTGCATCACGACTTCCCGGCGGCGGCGAGTTGGTTCTCTGCCGCCTTGATCCGCTGCTCGAGCTGCCAGCGGTCGGCCTCGGACTCACCCCGCTCGACGCGTTCGAGCTCCGCTTTCGCCTGCTCGAGCTGTTCCTCGGCGACCGCGCGGTCGATCTCGCGAACGTTCACCGCAGTGTCGACGAGCGCCAGCGCCCGGTCCTGCTCGACCGTGAAGAACCCTGGACCGGTCGCGAACTCCTGCACTTCCTCAGCCGCCCGGTTCGTGTACACGCGCGTCGAACCGGCCTGAAGGAGCGCGATCAGCGGCGCGTGCCGGGCGAGGACGCCGATCTCGCCGGCTGCGCCGGGCACGATGACCATCTCGGCCTCGTCCTCGAAGACCGCCCCGTCGGGCGTCGTCAGCGAGATCGAGAACGTGCGCGCGCCGTCTGCCACTTACCTCAAGCGGGGACGGCTTCGGGCTCTTCGGCCTGCTCGGGTTCCGCTTCCGCCTCCGGCTCCGCGGCTTCCTCCGCGGGCTCGCCGCTCTGCTCGCGCCCCTTCGCGACGGCGTCGTCGATCGTGCCGACCATGTAGAACGCCTGCTCGGGGAGCTCGTCGTGCTTGCCGTCGAGGATCTCCGTGAAGCCGCGGATCGTGTCCTCGAGCTTCACGTACTTGCCGGGTTGGCCCGTGAACACCTCGGCGACGAACATCGGCTGCGAGAGGAAGCGCTCGATCTTGCGGGCACGTTGGACGATCAGCCGGTCCTCGTCGGAGAGCTCGTCGATCCCGAGGATGGCGATGATGTCCTGCAGCTCCTTGTAGCGCTGTAGCACCTCCTGCACGCGCGTCGTCGTCCGGTAGTGGTCGTCGGAGACGATCCCGGGCTGGAGCGCGCGTGAGCTCGAGCCGAGCGGATCGATCGCGGGGTAGATGCCCTTCTCCGAGATCGAGCGGTCGAGCGTGATGAACGCGTCGAGGTGGGCGAAGGTGTTCGCCGGCGCGGGATCCGTGAGATCGTCGGCCGGCACGTAGATCGCCTGCACTGACGTGACCGAGCCGGCCCGCGTCGAGGTGATGCGCTCCTGGAGCTGGCCCATCTCCGTCGCGAGCGTCGGCTGGTAGCCGACCGCGCTCGGCATGCGCCCGAGCAATGCGGAAACCTCGGAGCCCGCCTGCACGAAACGGAAGATGTTGTCGATGAAGAGGAGTACGTCGGCGCCCTGATCGCGGAAGTATTCGGCCATCGTCAAGCCGGTCAGGCCGACCCGGAGACGCGCGCCCGGCGGCTCGTTCATCTGCCCGAAGACGAGCGCCGTGTCCTTGAGGACGCCGGATTCCTGCATCTCGAGGTAGAGATCGTTGCCCTCGCGAGTCCGCTCGCCGACGCCGGCGAAGACCGAGTTGCCCTTGTGCTCACGCGCGACGTTGCGGATCAGCTCCTGGATCAGCACCGTCTTGCCGAGGCCGGCGCCGCCGAAGAGCCCGACCTTGCCGCCCTTGATGAAGGGTGCGATCAAGTCGACCACCTTCAGCCCGGTCTCGAAGACCTCGGTCGTCGGCTGGAGCGCCTCGAAGCCGGGCGGATCGCGGTGGATCGGCCATCGTTCCCCCGCCTCGACCGGCTCGTCTGTGTCGATCGGCTCGCCGAGGACGTTGAAGATCCGGCCGAGAGTCGGCTTGCCGACGGGCACCGAGATCGGCGCGCCGGTGTCGATCACGTCGACGCCGCGGGGAATTCCGTCCGTCGAGTCCATCGCGACCGCGCGGACGCGATCGTCGCCGAGATGCTGCTGCACCTCTGCGATCAGCACGCCCTGCTGACCGTTCTCGGACGGCATCTCGATCTCGAGGGCCGTGTTGATCTCGGGCAGGCTCTCCGTGAAGAGGGCGTCGATGACGACGCCCCTGATCTCGATCACTTTGCCGACGTTCTGCTGCTCAGGCATGCGTCTCCTCGAGGATCGGAACCGGGCGACCTCGGAGGCGCCCCACCAGCGCCCGCAGTCTAGCGAAGCTCCGTTTGCGGGCTCCCTCTCTAGGAGGCTTCACTTCTAGCTGACGCGCACGCCGGGTTCAGTGGCCGCGCCGCGCAATGTCGGCGCGGCCTCTTAGGCTTCGCTTGTGATGTCGACTGGAGGCCGGGGCGGCTTTGCCGCCGCGGCCGGCCCAACTCGTCCTTTGGACCTCAAACAGTCACGCAGCCATGCGAGACGGCGCCACTTCCGATCCCGCGGCAGGTTCGCCTCTTCCCACGATCGTGCGAGTGCCGACACACGGTCGGCGTGGTCGAGGCTTCAGACGTACGAGGTGACGAGAGAAGGAATCGGCATCGGGTCTCACGATACTGGTCGCGCGAGTGCCGAAAACGTTACGACGAGCGCTACTGGATGCCGCCGGCGAGCCCAACCGGCCGCGGCTTGATCTGCTGCAGGCGGACATCGCGGAGGACGCGCAGATCGCCCTGGTTCGAGCCGCCGACCGCTGGGGCGAGCGGCCGGTGCAAGCGCGCGTGCAGCGGGACGAAGGCGCCGAACCCGGTTGCCACGACGATCATCGCGGCAACGCCCACCTGCAGGGGGCGCAAGGCCATTCGCCGCCTGTGCGGGAGCACGATCTGGCGCTCCATCTGCTCGAGGGGCGCGGACCTGAGGGTGTCCGTCGTCGCTCGGATGCTCAGCCGAAACTCTCGACAGGCTGCGCAGCGGCGCACGTGGACGCCAAGACGCGCCTGTTCGAGCTGACTCAGACCCTCGTCCAGCTCCACCGAGGCGAGCTCGCGAGCCCGCCCGCAAGCATGGTCGGAAACCTTCAATTCCCTCACGTCCTATCTGACGCCGAAATACGCGGCTTAGTTAGGTGAAACGCACCCAAAGCTAGAACAACTGGTGCTTCGTATCGGTAAGCACACCGAGAATGATGAGCAGGAAGCCGAGCACGACGAAAACGGCGGAGGAATTGATCGCCTCCTCGTGCTCCTCCTTCGTCGCCCAGCGGACGCGCCGGGGCGCGAACGGCAAGCCTGAGGAGTCGCCGCGCATCCTGGCGGGGCCACGGTTTCCGAGCAGGAAGCCGATTGCGATCAGGAAGCTGCCGCACAGGTAGAAACCGATCGCGAGCGCGCGCAGCGGGTCGGCGCCGAGCAGGAAGCCGAACGCCAGCGAGACCGCGGCGGTCGCTCCGGCGAGGCCGAACACGAGCTTGAGTAGGCGGCGTGCGGGCGCTCGCAGTGAGCTAAGTCGCAACGGCCTGGCGCCCCGGCTGCCGGAACTCCTCTTCCGTCAGCGGCCAGTGCTCGAGGGGGTAGTGGCACTTCGCCAAGTGTCCATCGCCCATCGGATAGAGCGGGGGCTCCTCGACGTCGCAGTGGCCCTCGCGGAAGCGCGGGCAGCGGGGATGGAACCGGCAGGCGCTCGGTGGGTTCAGCGGGCTCGGCACGTCGCCCTCGAGCACGACGGGCTTCCGCTCCCGGCCCTTGACGGGGTCCGGGATCGGCACCGCCGACAGCAGCGCGCCCGTGTACGGGTGCTTCGGCTCGCGGTAGAGCGTGACGCGGTCGGCGAGCTCGGACACCTGGCCGAGGTACATGACCATGACGCGGTCCGAGATGTGCCGCACGACGTTGAGGTCGTGCGCGATGAAGACGTACGTGAGTCCGAAGTCGCGCTGCAGGTCCTTCAGCAGGTTGAGTATCTGCGCCTGAACCGAGACGTCCAGCGCGGAGACCGGCTCGTCGCAGACAATCAACTTCGGGTTGACGGCGAGCGCGCGCGCCACGCCGATTCGTTGGCGCTGGCCGCCTGAGAACTCGTGCGGGAACCGGTTGTAGTGCTCAGGGTTGAGGCCGACGACCTCGAGCAGCTCCTGGACACGCCGCTTCGTCTCCGCATCGGTGCCCATCTTGTGCACCTCGAGCGCCTCGGCGACGATGAAGCCGACCCGCTTGCGCGGGTTCAGCGACGCGTACGGGTCCTGGAAGATCATCATCATCTCGCGCCGGATCGGCCGCATCGCCGCGCGCGAGAGCTTGGTGATGTCGCGCCCGTCGAAGATGATCTGGCCACCCGTCGGCTCGAGCAACCGCATCACGCAGCGCGCCATCGTCGATTTGCCGCAGCCGGACTCGCCGACCACGCCGAGGGTCTCACCTTCCCGCACGGAGAAGCTGACGCCGTCGACCGCCTTCACCGAGGCGATCTCCTTCTGGAAGATGATCCCGCGCGTGACCGGGAAGTGCTTCTTCAGGTCCTCGACGATCAGGAGCTCGTTGCCGGTGCGCGGCCGCGCCTGTTCGGTCGCTTGGGCGTCGGTCGAGACGGCCATCAGCCGGTCCTCGCCTCCGCGACCATCCCGGCGAGGAGCTTCGTCGCCTCGCGGTCCTTCGTCTCCTCATCCAGGTGGCAGGCGGCGTAATGGTCGATGTCACCGGTGACGGGCTTGAGCGGCGGATCGGTCTGCTTGCAGACGTCCATCACGTAGGGGCAGCGCGGATGGAAGCGGCAGCCCGACGGCGGGCGCAGGAGCGACGGCGGCTGACCTGTGATCTGGACGAGCCGCTCGGTCTCGGCGTCGAGGCGCGGCAGCGAGCCGAGCAACCCCCACGTGTAGGGCATATGCGGCCGACTGAAGATCTGGTTGACGGGCCCCTGTTCGACGACCTCGGCCGCATACATGACGAGCACGTCGTCGGCGGTCTCGGCAACGACGCCGAGATCGTGGGTGATGATGATGATGGCGCTCCCGAACTCCTCCTGGAGCTTGTTCATCAGGTTCAGGATCTGCGCCTGGGTGGTCACGTCGAGCGCCGTCGTCGGCTCGTCTGCGATCAGCAGGTCGGGGTCGTTGATCAGCGCCATCGCAATCATCACGCGCTGCCGCATCCCGCCCGAGAACTGGTGCGGGTAGTCGTCCACCCGCCGCTCGGCGCGGGGAATGCCGACCGCCTTGAGGAGTTCGAGCGCTCGAGCGCGCGCCTGTTTCTTCGTCACGTCCTGGTGGAGCAAGACGGCCTCGGTGAGCTGGTTGCCGATCTTGTGGACCGGGTTCAGCGACGTCATCGGGTCCTGGAAGATCATCGCGATGTCGTTGCCGCGGATCTGCCGCAGGCGGCGCATGCCCATCCCGAGTAGGTCCTGTTCCTTGAAGAGCGCCTCCCCGGTGGTGATCGTGTTCCGCTTCGCGTTCAGGCCCATGATCGTGAGGCAGGTGACGCTCTTGCCCGATCCCGACTCGCCGACGATCCCCAGCGTTCGGCCCTTCTCGATCGAGAACGTGACGCCGTCGACGGCCTTGACGATCCCGTCGTCGGTCTTGAAGTACGTCTTCAGGTCGCGAACGTCGAGCAGCGCCATCGACGACCCCCTACGAGAGCCTGATCCGCGGATCGATAGCCGCGTATAAGAGGTCGACGATCAGGTTGAAGGCGATGATCGCGACCGTCCCGAAGACGACGATTCCCTGCGTCGTCGGCAGGTCGAAGTTATCCAGACTGAGGCGGAGGACTCGACCGAGGCCCGGCAGGTCGTAGACGTTCTCCGTGAAGATCGCGCCGCCGAGCCCGAGCGCGATGTCCATGCCGAGCATCGTCACGACGGGGAGCATCGCGTTCCGGAGCACGTGCGAGCGCATGACCTTCGACTCCGGCGCGCCCTTGGCGCGCGCGGTCCGCACGTAGTCCTCGTTCAGGGTCTCGATCACGTTCGCGCGGATCATCCGCACGTAGAGCGCCGCGAACAGGATCGCGAAGGTGATCCACGGCAGGATCAGGTGGTAGAACCACTGCACGGGTCCACCGCAAGAGGTTCCAACGGGCGGGTTGATCATGTTGCAGTACTCGCCCAAGGGGAAGATGTGGACCTTGAAGGCGAACAGGTAGAGGAAGATCAGCCCGATCCAGACCGGGTGGGCCGAGATTCCGATCAGGACGAACATCATCGCGCCGCGGTCTAACAACGACCGCGGTCGCAAGGCGGAGAGAATCCCGATCGGGATCGAGATCAGCAGCCAGGTGACGGCGCCGCCGAAGACGAGCGAGGCGGTGACCGGCGCGGCGCCGCCGACGATGCTGTTCACCTGCTGGCGGTTCGCGAACGAGATCCCGAGCGAGGGCATCTTGATCGGGCTGTGTCCGTGCGCGAGACCGTTGAAGTCGAACGGCAACAGCCGCCCGAAGAACTTCCCGTACTGCACGTAGACCGGCCGGTCGAGGCCGAGGAAGTGATGCGCCTGCTCAAGGCATTGCTGGGTCTGGAGCTGCCCGCATGCCCGCTGCGCCGGGTCGGCCGGGATCAGGAAGAAGATGACGTAGGTGACGACCGTGACCGCGAAGAACAAGACGAGCGCCCAAAGGAGTCGCCTGATGAGGTATCGGATCACGGCCGCAACCTCCTCATTCGCGGTGCGGGGACTTTACAAGAACACGGGGGCGCCGGCCGAAGCCGGCGCCCCCGTTCGAGCAGTCGTTCGTATCGGTCCTACTTCTTGCACAACAGCGTGAAGTCAGGCGACGCGTAGATCGGCTGGAACGTCCAGCAGCCGGTCTTCGGTCCGATGAAGTCACGGTTGTTGAAGTTGATCCAGAACGCGTTCGGCACCGCGTTCTTTGCAATGGTGATGTCGAGGTTGCCGTACCTCGTGTAGCGCTTGTTGCCGAACAGCTTGTTCGCTGCCTCCATCTGGCGGTTGTACTTCGCACTGTTGAAGTACGCGTAGTTGTTGTTGCCGCTGTCCTGGATGTTGTTCCCGTTCAGCAGCACGTCGACGAAGTCGAACGGATCCGGATAGTCCGCAACCCAGCCGACGTCGCAGATCTCGAAGTGCGATGCTGCAGCCTCTGCCTTCGTACCACAGCGGCGGTACATGACGCCCGTCGAGAGCGGCGTGACGTTGACCTTGATACCGGCCCGACCAAGCTGGCCCTGGAGAGCAGCGGCCCGCGCCTTGCGGATGTCGCTACCACCCTCGAACAGGTTCACGTTCAGGCTCTTGCCACCGAGGAGGCTCTTCGCCTTGGTGATGTTCGAGCGGAACGGGAAGATGTTCGCGTTTTTGTAGCCGACCAAGCTCGGCGGCAAGAGCTGATCCGTCGCGTGGCCTGCGTAAGCACCCTGCGTCGCGATCAGCGACTTGCGGTCCATCGCGTAGTTCACGGCCTGGCGTGCTTTCAGGTTGCCCTTGAACGCTCCGGCCAGGTTGTTCAACGCGAAGTAGTTCGTCGAGATGTCGGGGTTGACGAAGTACTGCTTCTTGTTGAGGCCGTACTAGCGGCCGAGGGCTGCATCTTGCGATCCCGGATGCCGAGGTCGTAGTCGACCGAGCCGCGCTCCGTCTGGAGGAGGCTCGTGTCCTGGTTGGTCAGGACGTTGACGTCGATCTCGTTGACGTTGTGTGGGCGCCGACCGTTGTAGAACCTGTTCTTCTTCAGCACGATCGTTCGGCCCGGCGTCCGGCTGGACACGTAGTACGGACCCGAGCCCGGGAACGAGTTGACACCCGCGGCCACGATCGGCGTGTTCGTCGGCATCGGGCAGAAGAACATCATCGCCGCACGAGAGAGAAAGTCCGCGTGCGGAGCAGTCAGCTTGATGATGAGCTTGCGGCCACTGGCGATGACGCCACTGACGTGCCCACCGCTCTTGTTGGCTTTATTCCAGCCGACGATGTCGCCCATGAACGGCCCGGCCGGCGAAGCCATCTTCGGGTTGGCGGCACGCTCGATCGAGAACTTGTAGTTCCTGGCCGTAATCGGCTTGCCGTTGCTGAACTTCATCCCCCCGCGGAGAGTGAAGGTGTAGACCCGACCGCCCCGCGAAACCTTCGGGAGCGAAGTGGCGCCGTCCGCGTACAGCCTCGTACCGGCCTTGCCGCTTCTGTCGGGGTAGTTGAGGAGCTGCCGACATGTGGTGTACAGGAGCGCCCAGCCCGGCACGTAGTACGAGAGCTGAGGATCGATGTAATCCACATCGGAAGCAGAGATGTTGATGTGCAGCGTGCCGCCCGTCTTGGCACCGACGAAGGTGCTCTGAGGGCCGCTTTGAGTCGGGCTCGCAAAGCCCGCCGCTGCGAGCAGACTCGCTCCGAACGCGCAGGCGGCGATCGAGAGCCAGAGTCGTCTTCGCATGGGACTCCTTTCCTTGGACAGAGCCAAGCCTCGCATGGCTCGAACGCGCGCTTCTCTAAAGCGCGTCCGATCTGTAGGACGCTGCGAGGGGCTAGAAGTTAGACCCTGATCAACGGAGAAACGCGGGAGCCAGCACCCGCGTCGCTAGTGCGAAGACCTTGGATCGAACGAGTCGCGCAAACCGTCCCCGAGCAAGTTGAAAGCAAGGGTGGCAAGTAGCACGGTCAGCCCCGGCCACAACATCAGCCACGGCTGGGCCGTGTAGTACTTCGGTGCCTCCTCGAGGAGGTTCCCCCAGCTTGCCTGCGGGAGGGGGATACCGACACCGAGGAACGACAGGCCGGCCTCGAAGAGGATGTTCTGCGCCACGATCAGCGTCGAATAGACGATGATCGGCGCGACCAGGTGCGGCAGCAGGTGCGACCTGATGATCCGGAAGTCGCTCGCGCCGACCATCCGCGCAGCCTCGACGAACTCCTTCTCGCGCAGGGACAGCACCTGGGCACGCACGATTCGGGCCGGATAGAACCAGCTGAAGAGCCCGATGACGGTGACTAACGTGAAGACCCCTCGGCCGATCACGCCTCCGAACGTGATGTCATTGAGGCGCTGGCCGACGGTGCTCGAGAGCGCGACGACGAAGAGCAGGAACGGGAAGGCCATGACGATCTCGGTCAGGCGCGAGACGATCATGTCCACCCAGCCGCCGAAGTAGCCGGCGATCGAGCCGAGCAGGATCCCGAGGCACATGCTGACGATCGTGGCGCCAAGAGCGACCTCGAGCGAAACCTGCGCGCCGTAGAGCAGGCGCAGGAACTCGTCCCGACCGAGCTCCCCGTCGGAGCCGAGGATGTAAAGCGTCGTCGGGCAGTGCGCCGTGCACGTACCGGTGAGGTCGGTAGAGACGTGCGACCACGGGCCGGTTGGAGCACCCTTCGAGTTGAGCGCGGCGAGGATGAACTGGTCGTTCGGGCCATGCCCGAGCAGATGCTTCGCGAGCGGGGCGCCGCCATACGCGGCAAAGAACATGAAGATGATGAAGACGCCGCCAGCGATCGCAGCCTTATCGCGGCGGAAGCGGATCCAGACTTGCTCCCAGTAGCCGCGGGCGCGGATCTCTTCGGTTCCGCCGAGCTCGCCATGCGTCTCGACCGCGACCGCCGACGCCAGCCCGCCTACGGAGCCGATGACTTCTCGGTCGTGCTCCTTCGTCGACAAGAGTTCGCTGAATATAGACGACGTATAGACGACGCGCGGATCGCGCCGCCATTTCGGTTAGACGGGCGCGCGAGGCCCTTTGTTAGCCGGTTAGCGCGTCCGCACCTGCAACCACCTCGAGGATCTCCTGCGTGATCTCGGCCTGGCGAGCGCGGTTCATCGCCAGGGTGAGGGTCGCGATCAGGTCACCTGCGTTGCTCGAGGCGTTGCGCATCGCGGTCATCCGCGCGCCCTGCTCTGAGGCCGCGGATTCGAGCAGGGCCCGGTAGAGCTCGGTCTCGACGTAGACCGGCAGCAGCCGCTCGAGGATCTGCTCCGGCTCGGGCTCGTAGATGAAGTCGCCGCGCAGCGCGGCCTGCTCGCCCTCGTCCTCGCCGCCCTCGATCACCTTCTCGGGGATCGGCAGCAGGTCCTGCACCGTGACCTGTTGGACGAGCGCCGACTGGAACCGGTTGTAGACGACGATGACGCGGTCGACCTCTTCGCTCGCGTAGAGCTCGGCCGCGCGTCTCGCGATCGCCTGTGCGTCGGCGTACTCGGGACGTTCGCTGAACCCCTGCCACGCCTGGATCAGCTCGTAGCCGCGGAAGGTCAGGCTCGAGCGCCCGCGGCGGCCGGAGGCGAGCCACTTGACCTCGACGCCGTCTCCGCGCAGCTCGCGCTCGAGGGCGAAAGCCCGCCGCAGCACCTGTGCGTTGAACGCGCCCGCGAGCCCGCGGTCGGCCGTGATCGGCAGCAGCGCGACGCGGCTCACCTCCTCCCTCCGCTCGAGCAGCGGCAGACGCACCGAGCCTGCAGCTCGCGCGGTGACGCCCATCAGCTCGAGCATCCGGTCGGCGTAGGGCCTCATCGACGCGATACGCGCCTCCGCGCGCCGCAACCGGGCCGAGGCGACGAGCTCGAACGCCTTGGTGATCTTCTGCGTGTTGTTGACGGAGCGGATCCGCCGCTTCAGGTCCTGGACTGTGGCCATCTACCCGACGAGCGACTTCTCCTGCACCGCGAACGTCTTCGCGAACTTCTCGACCTCCCGCCGGAGCTTCTCCTGGCTCTCGTCGGAGAGAACCTTCTCCTCGCGGATCGCGTCGTAGATCGAGCCTTCGCTGCGCAGGTGCTCGCGCAGCTCGTCCTGGAAGCGCTGCACCTGGTCGGCGGGGATCTCATCGAGGAAACCCTCGTTGCCGGCGAAGATCGCCGCAACCTGCTCCTCCAGCGCCCACGGCTGGTACTGCGGCTGGTTCAACGTCGCAACCATCCGCTCGCCCCGCGCGAGCGTCCGCTGCGTCGCCGGATCGAGCTCCGAGCCGAACTGCGAGAACGCCTCCAGCTCCCGGTACTGGGCCAGGTCGAGCTTCAGCCGGCCCGCGACCGAGCGCATCGCCTTCGTCTGCGCGTTGCCGCCGACCCGGGAGACAGAGATGCCGACGTTGATCGCCGGCCGAACGCCCGAATAGAAGAGCTCGGATTCGAGGAAGATCTGGCCGTCCGTGATCGAGATCACGTTCGTGGGGATGTAGGCCGAGACGTCGCCGGCCTGCGTCTCCACGACCGGGAGCGCCGTCAGCGAGCCGCCGCCGAGCTCGTCCGAGAGCTTGACAGCCCGTTCGAGCAGGCGCGAGTGGAGATAGAAGACGTCGCCGGGGTAGGCCTCACGGCCCGGCGGACGACGCAGCAGCAGTGACATCTGCCGGTAGGCGTCCGCGTGCTTGGAAAGGTCGTCGTACATGCAGAGCGCGTGCTTGCCGTCGTAGAGGAAGTACTCGCCCATCGCGCAGCCCGAGTACGGAGCCATCCACTTGATCGGCGCCGCCTCGGACGCGCCGGCGGTGACGATGATCGTGTAGTCCATCGCGCCGGCGTCCTTGAGCCGCTCGTAGACCTGCGCCACCGTCGACTCCTTCTGCCCGATCGCGACGTAGACGCAGACGATGTCCTCGCCGCGCTGGTTCAGGATCGTGTCGACGAGGATCGCGGTCTTGCCGGTGCCGCGGTCGCCGATGATCAGCTCCCGCTGGCCGCGGCCGATCGGAATCATCGAGTCGATCGCCTTCAGGCCGGTCTGGAGCGGCTCCTTGACGGGCTGGCGGTCGACCACGCCCGGCGCCTTGAACTCCATCGGGCGGGTTTCCGTCGTCTCGATCGGGCCCTGGCCGTCGAGCGGCTGCCCGAGCGGGTTGACGATCCGGCCGATCAGGGCTTCGCCAACGGGGATGCTGGAGACGCGGCCGGTCCGCTTGACCGGCTCGCCCTCCTTGACGTGCTCCCACTCGCCGAAGAGCGCCGTGCCGACGTTGTCCTCCTCCAGGTTGAAGGCGAGACCGGTGACGCCATGCTCGAACTCGAGCATCTCCAGCGAGACTGCGTTTTCGAGTCCGTAGACGCGGGCGATCCCGTCGCCGACCTGGAGCACACTGCCGACCTCGGCGAGGTCGGTCTCGACGTCGTACTGCTCGATCCGCTGCTTGAGGATCGAGGTGATCTCTTCGGGACGGAGCTTCAAGCTGCACTTCCTTTCAGTTCTCTTCGTAGCCGGTTGAGGCGGCCGCGCACGCTCGCGTCGAGGCGCAGCGAGCCGGCTTGGAGGACGATGCCGCCGATCAGATCGGGGTCGACGGTGTGGGTCGCCTCCACCTTGCGGCCCGAAGCTTTCTCGATCTGCTCGATCACGTCACGCCCCTCCTGTTCGGAGAGGTCGACGGCGGTCGTCACCTGGACATCGAGGATTCCCTCTTCCTGGGCCACCAGGCGCTCGAACTCGCGGGCGATCTCGTCGACCTCGCCGGCGCGGTTCTTCTCGGCGAGCAGGAGCAGAAAGTTGCGGACGAGCTGCTCGTCGCCGCCGAGGAGCTCCTCGAACACCGAGGCCTTGACACGTTGGTCGAGTTGGGGATTCCGGAGCAGGTCGCGCAGCTCGGGAACCTGGCGCTGCGCCTCGACGAAGTCGCCGAGCTGCTCGCGCACCGCGTCGAGCCGGTCTGCATCCTTGGCCGCGGCGTAGAGGGCGCGCGCGTACGTGCGGTGGGCGACGGCCACTAGTCGTTCCTCTCGAGAACCGAGAAGTCGAGCTCGCCGATCGCCTCGTCGATCAGGCGGCGTTGGTCCTTGTCGCCAAGGGCACCCCGCGTGACCTTCTCGGCTGCGATCAGCCCGAGCTCGGCCACCTCGGACCTGATCGCCTCGAGCGACCGCCGCGTCTCGGCTTCGATCTGCTTCCTCGTGTCCTCGAGCCGGCGCTGCCGGTCGGCCTCGGCCTCGTCCTTGACGCGTCGCAGCTGCGCCTCGGCCTCGTGCTTCGCAACCGAGCGAATCTCCTCCGCCTCGCCGCGCGCCTCGCCGATCAGCTTGCGGTGCTCCTCCAGCAGCTTGCGCGCTTCGTCCCGGGCCTCGTCCGCCTCGGCCAGCGCGCGCCGGATGCGCTCGCGGCGCTCGTCGATCAGCTTCTGAATCGGGCCGAACGCGAATCTCTTCAGGACGTAGAGAGTGATCAGAAAGCAGACGATCGTCCAGATCATCAGCCCCGGCGTGACCTGGATCAGCGCGTTTGAGGCCACCGTCATACGAGGACGTAGGCCAGGATCGAACCGAGCAGGCCGTAGAACACGACCGCCTCGGTCAGCGCGAAGCCGAGCCACTGAATGCCCTGGAGCTCGCCGCGGAGCTCCGGTTGGCGGGCAACGGACTGGATCATCGAGCCGAAGATGTTGCCGATGCCGACGCCGGCGCCGAGCGCGCCGAGGCCGACCCCGAGCGCTAGACCGATCGCCTTGCCGGCCTTCGTAACGTCACCGGATGTGGCAGCGAGAAGCGTGGACATTCGTCCCTCCTAGTGTGCTGGCTCGATCGCCGAGCCGATGTAGATGGCGGACAGGGCGGCGAAGATGAAGGCCTGGATTCCGACCACGATTCCGACCTCGAAGATGTAGAACGCGCTCGCGAAGACAATCACCGGCAGCAGCGCGAGCGACTGGAGGATGAACATCAGGCCGATGAACGTGAGGATCAGGATGTGGCCTGCAAGCATGTTCGCGAACAGTCGAACAGAGAGTGAGATCAGGCGCATGAACTGGCCGAGGATCTCGAGCGGGACGATGAGCGCGAGCAGCGGCTTCGGGGCCTCGGGGATCCAGCTCTTGAAGTAGCGGACCGGGCCGTTCCAGCGAATGCCCTCGAAATGGGTGAACACGAAGGTGAGCAAGGCGAGCGCGAGCGTCACGGAGAGCGACGACGTGGCTGCGTAGATTCCCCAAACCGGTATGCCGTGCCAGGTCTCGCCCGTGAGGGGTAGCGGCAGGAAACCAATCAGGTTGACGGTGAAGATGAAGAGCGCGAGCGAGGCGACATACGGGAACCAGCGGCCGATCGCCTTACCAGGCAGGCCCTGCTCGGCGATCTGAACCTGGGTCACTTCGTAGATCGCTTCGCCGACCGTTTGGCGGCGGTCTGGCAGCAGCGCAAGGCGCGAGCGCATCAGGAGGAGCCCGAGCAGGATCGTCAGCCCCGTGCCGATCAGCAGATAGGCCACGGCCTTGGTGATCGACAGGTTGAGCGGGCCGAGGTGGATCGGAATCCAGTTGTGCTGCTCGAACTCCGTAGTCGGGTCGAACTTGCCCCGCGCGAGCGCGGGCGCCGGGATGGTCAATGCGAAGAGTGTCGCTATCGCAACCGCACGCCTCATGCCTTCGGCTCCTGCGTGTAGTAGCTGGCGATCGAGACAGAGAGCTCAGCCGTGTAGGCGAGCCCGTAGAGGAGCGCAGCCGCGAGCCCGACCGTCCGGTTCGACGCTGCGACGGCGACGAGCACGACCAGCACCGCGAGAAGCCTCCCCATCATTCCGAACGCCAGCACGCTTGAGGCCGCGAGGTTATCCGCGGAGGGGCGTACGCGCGCCAGCAGGAGGCCGAGGGCTTGGACGCCGAGCCAGACAATCGCCGCGATCGCCCAGCCCGCGAATGGCCAGCCGGCGAGGAGGAACACCGGCAGCGCGAGCGCGATCGTCCCGGCTCCAGCGGCGACGGGCAGCAGCCGTCCCGGGACCGGACGCGGCGCGCCCAGGGCGGTCGTCCTCACGAGAGCGCCTCTCGGTAGCGGAAGTAGACGGCGACGATGCCCGCAGGGACTCCGACGACCGAGCCGCCGAGGACGCCGTAAGCGATCGAGCCGGCGGCCCAGCCCACGAGAGCTCCGACACCGACGGAAGCCGCGGTCGCCGCCGCGAGGAGCATGCCCGCTCCCGCCGGCTGAAACGTCGGGCGGGAACTAGGAGGGGCCGGCTCCATCGGTCGCGAGCATACCAAAGCTTGTAACACGGAGATTCCGCTATTTCTCCACAAAAAGCGGCCAATCGGGGCCGACTTTGTACGGCGCCACTGAGACGTTGCTTGCAATGCCGCCGGAAGCGGTGCCCGGCTTTGCCGGCGCAGCTGTCTATCT
Source organism: Actinomycetota bacterium (assembly GCA_005888315.1). Classification (GTDB taxonomy): domain Bacteria; phylum Actinomycetota; class Thermoleophilia; order Gaiellales; family Gaiellaceae; genus 13-2-20CM-68-14. The sequence goes on from VAWH01000067.1 coordinate 63,180, forward strand.
TTGCGCACGTGGACGAGCCGCAGGTCGAGGTGCTCGGGCAGGGGCCCCGGGTCGTGCTCGTCCACGGCAGCGTCGGCAACGCGGCGGCAACCTGGGCGCAACAGCGCCCGCTCGCCGAGCGGTACACACTCGTGCTCGTGACCCGCCCCGGCTACCCGCCGGGGCCTCCGCGCGAGCGAATCGACTTCGCCGAGCAGGCCGAGCAGGTCGCAACGCTGCTTCGACCAGGCGACCACCTCGTCGGCCACTCATACGGCGGCGTCATCTCGCTGCTCGCGGCGTCGCAGCGGCCGGACACGCTGCGCTCGCTGACCGTGAACGAACCGCCGGCGTTCGGCGTCGCGCGAGGAGATCCCGCGGTCGAGGACTTCCTGAACCGCTTCCCGCAGGCGCCGCGCGAGCCGCGCGCCTACCTGGACTTCTTTTTGCCGCTCGTCGGCAGCAACATGCCGCTGCCCGACCCCCTGCCTCCGGACCTGGAAGCCGGCGCCCGCGCGGCGCTCGGCGAGCGCCCGCCGCACGAGGCCGAGATTCCGCTGAGCGAGCTCGCGGCGACGCGGTTCCCGAAGCTCGTCGTCTCGGGCGGCCACAGCGCGGTCTTCGACGCGGTCTGCGACGCGCTCGAGCGCGAGCTGGGCGCCGAGCGGGCCGTCGTCCCGGGGGCCGGGCACAGCATTCCCCGAGCGCCCGGCTACACCGAGACGCTCGCCCGCTTCCTCGAGTCCGCGTGATTCGGCCGGCCTGATGGGGCGCGTCTGGGTCGACCTGACCAATTCGGCGCACGTCGTCGTCCTCCGGCCGCTCGTCGAGCTGCTCGAGACAGGCGGGCACCAGGTGACGCTGACGGCGAGGCCCCTCTCGCACACGACGGACCTGCTCGACGACTGGGGTCACCCGTACACCGCAATTGGACAGCACGGCGGCGCGAGTCGACTCGGCAAGGCGCTTGCTGCGACGTCGAGGGTCGCTCAGGCCTTCGCGTTCGCGCGCGGGAAGCACTTCGACTACGGCCTCGCCCACGGCTCGACCGACCTGCCGCCAGTCGGGCGGGTGCTGGGGATCCCGAACACGACGATGTTCGACTACGAGTGGGCGCGGCTCCAGCACGAGCTCAACTGCCGGCTCGCGACGCGCGTGCTCGTTCCTGACACGATCCCGGCCGAGCGGCTCGCGCCCTACGCGCGTCCGCCGAAGCTCGTTCGTTATCCCGGGCTGAAGGAGGAGTACTACCTCTCCGATTTCGAGCCCGACGAGTCGGTGTTGCACGAGCTCGGCGTCGAACGCGAGCGGCTGGTCGCCGTCGTCCGCACGGCACCGTCATACGCGCTCTACCTGGGCGGCTCCGAGAACGAGCTGCTGCCGCGCGTGTTGCGGCGGCTGCTCGACGAAGGCGCGCAGACCGTCGTCCTCGCCCGAACCGACGAGCAGCGCCGCGCCCTGCGCGAGCTCGACCCCGGTCTCGTCGTGCCGGAGCGCGCTGTCGACGGGCGCAGCCTCGCCGCGCTGGCCGACCTCGTCGTCTCTGCGGGCGGAACGATGATCCGCGAGGCCGCCGTGCTTGGGACGCCGGTCTGGTCGATCTTCGAGGGCCGGCTCGGCGCGGTCGACGAGCACCTCGAACGAGAGGGGCGGATTCGCTTCTTGCGCGACCCTGCCGACCTCGTCGTGGCCAGGGCCCCCGAGCGGAAGCCGCGCATGCGCCGTGACCCCGCTGACCTACTCCGGCTCGCGGTCCCTTTTTTTAGTGCCGGCCGCCGGCCGTGAGTGCGCGCTCGACGGCCTCCTCGCGCTCCGGTTCCTGCACGACCTTCCCGCGCCGGAGCACTTGGAGATGCCGCGACTTGATGATCTCGAGCGTATAGACGATCCAAACGGAGGCGGCGAGCACGAAGATCCCCACCCCCAGCGCGATCAGTGTGTTGTCGAGCTGCCAGTGCCCGAGCGGCCGCGGTGGCTCAAAGCGCAGCAGCAGCGCGTAGGCGGCGAGCAGCAGCGCCCAAAGGTGCAGGTACGCGGCGGTCCGCCGCTGCGAGTAGCCGATCCGCATGAAGCGGTGGTAGAAGTGATTCTGGTCGGGCGCGAACGGCGAGCGTTTGTACTTGAGCCGCTTCGCGATCACGAACGAGGTGTCGAGGATCGGCACGGCCATGACGAGGAGCGGCCCGGCGAGCGCAATCGTCGCCGCCGTCTTCAGGACTCCCTGAACCGCGACGCAGGCCAGGAGGAAGCCGAGCGCGAGCGCTCCGGTGTCGCCCATGAACACCCGGGCCGGGTGGAAGTTGTAACGGAGGAACGCGAGCGTGGCGCCGCAGATGATCGCGGCGAGCGCGGCCGCGTCGGCGCGGTGGAAAGACGCCGCGAGGATCGCGAACGAGCCGGCCGCGATGGCGACGATCCCCGACGCGAGCGAGTCCATCCCGTCGATCAGGTTGACGAGGTTCGCGAGGGCCGCGATCCAGAAGACCGTGAGCGGGTAGGCGCCCCAGCCGAGGTCGAAGTTCCCGACCACCGGCAACCCGACGTTCTTCCACGTCATCCCGAAGGCGGCGACCGGGATCAGCGAAGCGACGACGATCCCCGCCATCTTCACTTTCGCGTCGATGCCTTTGATGTCGTCGATTAGCCCGAGAGCAGCAACCATCAGCGTGCCGAGTAGGATCCCGAGATAGCGGCCCTCCGGCTTGATGAAGACGGCCATCGGCACCGCGATCCCGATCACGATTGCGAGCCCGCCGATCCGCGGGATCGGGCGGTCGCCGTGGACGCGCGGGCGGTCGTGTTTGTCGTCCACCCCGCCAACCAGCGGCGCGAGGCGCGCCACGAGGGGCGTCAGCAGGAGCACGATGCCCACAGCCGTCACGAACCCCCAGACCGCCGTCGTGTCGCGTACGAGCGCGTGCACCGAGTCCGGGAAGGACATTGCCAGCGGTTATAGCAATGGGGATCGGCCGCCGTGGCATCGCGCAGGCGACGCTTTGGCTTGGCAAGACTTGAACGGCGGCGCCGAAACTGGCTCCTGCAAGACAGGTTGCTAGCCTGCACAGCCTCTTGAGCAAGCTTCTCTCACCGGAAACGACCTTCGACGAGCGGATCGCCCAGCGCACGGCGGCGATCGGCATCGTCGGGCTCGGTTACGCCGGCCTGCCGCTCGCGATGGCCTTTGCGGAGACCGGCTTCGACGTCACCGGCATCGATCTGAACGAGCAACGCGTCCGCGCCGTTCAGACGCACGAGTCGTACCTCGTCGATGTCCCCGCGGAGCGCTACGAGGAGCTTGACGGCACCCTGAGCGCGACGACCGACTACGCGGCGGTCGCCGAGCTCGATGCGCTGACTATCTGCGTGCCGACCCCGCTCTCGAAGACGCGGACGCCCGACCTCAACTACATCGTCTCCGCGGCCGAGTCGGTCGGCTCGAACATCAAGCCGGGGATGCTGATCGTGCTGCAGTCGACGACGCATCCGGGCACGACCGAGGAGGTCGTGCTGCCGATCCTCGAGGAGCGCTCCGGCGGCAAGGTCGGCAAGGACTTCTTCCTCGGCTACGCGCCGGAGCGAGTCGACCCGGGCAACCTGAAGTACACGATCAAGAACACGCCGAAGCTCGTCGCCGGCGTCACCGAGGAGTGCCTGCGCCGGACCGCGCTTCTCTACGAGCAGATCGTCGACACCGTCGAGCCGGTCTCGAGCCCGATGGTCGCCGAGACGGCGAAGCTGCACGAGAACACGTTCCGCGCCGTCAACATCGCGCTGGCGAACGAGCTCGCGCTGATGTGCGACCGGCTCGGGATCTCCCCCTGGGAGGTGATCGAGGCCGCGTCCTCGAAGCCGTTCGGCTTTCTGCCGCACTATCCCGGCCCGGGTCTCGGGGGCGACTGCATCCCGGTCGTGCCGCACTTCCTCGCTTGGCGGCTGCGCGAGTACGGCTACTCGGCGCGCCTGATCGAGGCGGCGCACGAGATCAACGCAGCGATGCCGCTCTTCGTCGTCCAGAAGATCGCCGACGCGCTCAACGAGGCCGGCCGGCCGATCAAAGGTTCGCGACTGCTGCTGCTAGGGATGGCCTACAAGGCCGACGTCCACGACACGCGGGAGTCGCCTTCGCTCGAGATCATGCGGCAGCTGATCCAGCGCGGCGGCGACGTCCGCTACTGCGATCCGTGGGTGTCCGAGGTCGAGCTCGACGGGGAGACGCACCGCTCGGTCGACTGGTCGGCGGACGAGGTCACCGCGGCCGACTGCGTCGTCGTGCTGACGCCGCACACCGTCTTCTCGGAGCAGCCGCTCTGGGATCAGGCGCGGCTGATCGTCGACACGCGCCACGCGGTCCCGGACGGGCCGACCGTCCACCAGATTTAGGCTGTGGCTCGCGTCCTGGTCCTCGGGGCCGGGTACATCGGCGCGAAGCTGGCCGAACTCGCGCTCGCCGACGGGCACGAGGTCGTGCTCGCCGACAACTGGTTCGCGACCGAGCGCTCGCAGCTGGACAGGCTCGCGGCCGCCGGCGCGCGCGTCGAGACGGCGGACATCCGCGAGGGCATCGGCGGGCTGCTGGAGCCGCAGCCCGACGTCGTCTACCTGCTCGCGGCGCAGGCTTCACGGCCGCTGTCCGAGCGCGACCCGGACTACACAGAGGAGACGAATGTCAGCGGAACGCGGCGCGTCGGCGAGGCGGTCGGGAGGGCCGGCGTGCCGCGACTCGTCTTCGGCTCGTCGCTGCATGTCTACGGCGGCGCGCTAGGCGGCGAGGTCGGGCCGGAGACTCCATACGGAGCGCAGGGGGATCTAGCCCATCTCTCGAAGATCTACGGCGAGCAAGCACTCGCGATCGAGGCAAGGCGGCACGGCTTCGAGCTTGCGATCCTGCGGCTGGGAATCGTCTACGGTCAAAGTCCGGTCGAACACGACGCCGAGGAGTCGCAGACCGTCGTCGACAAGTTCCACCGGCTCGCGGCTGCCGGTGAGAAGCTGCCGCTCGACGACGGCGGTCGGTCGACGATCGGCGTCGTCCACGTCGAGGATGCGGCGCGGATCCTCCTCGAGGCCGGGCCGGGGACCGAGAACGTCGCGGCAGAAACGGTCACGGTCGCGGACGTCGCCGCGCTGGCCCGCGGCGAAGAGCCCCCGGGCAGCGCAGCCTGGACCTTCAGCTCGCCTTTCTCGTACCGGCATCGGCTCGCGGACTACCTGCGCCGATGAAGCTCCTCGTCACAGGGGCGACGGGGTTTCTCGGCTCGCGCGCGTCCGACCTGCTCGCGCAGAACGGCCACGAAGTCGTTCGCGCGGCGCGCCCGGACGGCGCCGAACGATCCGGCGCGGGCGAGGCGGTTCGGATCGATGCGGGCGATCCGGCCGTTCGCTCGCTGATCGCAGGCTGCGACGCGGTACTCCACTTCGCCGGGGTCCCGGATCCCGCGCGTGCGCGTGCCGATCCCGCCCGTGCCGTGCGCGAGAACGCGGGCACGACCCTGAACCTGCTCGAAGGCTGCCTCGCGCACGGCGCCGGCCTCGTCTATCCCTCGACGCTGCGGGCCGCGCTCGACCCACCGCCCGACCCCTACGCCCACTCGAAGCGCCTCGGCGAGGAAGGCTGCCGCCTGCATGCGGCCCCGACGCTGGTTGTCCGGTTGACCTCGGTCTACGGGCCCGGTCAGCTCGCGTGGGAAGGCGCCACCGGGGCGATCGCCTCCTTCGCCGCTCGGGCTTTGGCGGGCGAGCCGATCGTGATCGCCGGAGACCCCGAGCGCAGCCGCGATTTCGTCTACGTCGACGACGCGCTCGCGGCGATCGAGGCGCTCGTCGCCGAGCGGCGCTGGAACGAGACGGTCCTGATCGCCAGCGGCCGGTCGACCCCGCTCCTCACCGCCGCCCAGCTCGTCCGCGAAGCGGCCGGCTCCTCGTCTCCCATCGAGACCCCGGGAGGGGAGCTTCCCGCAGGCGAGAACGAGAGCTACCAGGCCGCTCCGGAGGCCCCGTTACCCTTGAACCTGTCCCTCGAGGAGGGAATCCGCCGCTATGTCGACTGGCTCAAAAGTCATCCCGCTGCTCAAGTCCGCTCCCGAGCCTGACCAGCTCGCCGACCGGCTCGACGGCGGCGACTGGAAGGGGATCGAGATCGCCCTGATGCCGCAGCACCTCGCCGACGACGGCGCACTCGCGCGCGCCGTGGAGGCGACGCGCGACGTTGTAGCCGGCATGATCGTCACGGCCGAGGCGCCGGTCGCCTGGCCGAGCGGAGCCTTCGTCCGTGTCGACAGGCTCGACGATGAGGCGCGCGCCGGAATCGAGCGGAGCGCCGAGTTCGCGGCGCGCGTCGGCTCCCCCGTCCTGACGATCCACCTGTTCGTCCCGCTGTCGCCGGAGGAATTCCGGAGCTCGGGCGCCGTCAACGCGGCAGCGGTCGAGGAGTTCCTCGGCTTCTACGCTGACGCGTGCTTGCGCCGGGGGGTCGCTCCGCTGATCGAGAACGTGCCGCCGGTGCTGCGGATGCGGACCGGCGGCGTCTTCCTCTCCCCCCTCGGCGGCCACTGGCGCGACCTCGTCGAGTGGCGAGAGCGCGTCCCCGAGCTCGGCTTCACGATCGACACCTCGCACGCGGCGCTCTTCCGCTCCTTCGCCACCGTGTACCCCGGCCTGTTCGCCCACCCGTGGGACGAGGAGCTCGAGCTCAGCCGCTACGTGGAGGAGCTCGGCCCGCATGCCGAGGTCGCGCACGTGTCGGATGCCCACGGCCTGCTCGGCGAGGGTCTCCCCTACGGCTCCGGCGAGCTCGAGCTCGACCCGGTCGTGCGCAGACTCGGCGAGCTGGCGCCGTTCATCGTCGCCGAGATCAACGAGCCCGACCCGGCGCGGTCGGTGGAGATGAAGCGTGCCTACACGGCGATCGAGCGGGCGCTCGCGCTGCCGCCGACGGAGCCGAAGCCTGTCCGCCGCCGTGTGCCTGCGGACTCGTTCGACTGGCAACAGGTTCTCGAGCGTCGCGATCCGGTTCCATCCGTGCTCGAGCTGCAGGAGCGGTTCGGCGGCCGCCGGCTCCTGCTCACCGGCGGCGGCGGCTCGATCGGCGGCGCGCTTGCGACGTTCCTCGGCGGCTTCCGGCCGGAGCGGATCACGGTCGTCGATGGACATGAGTCCTCGCTGATCGCCGACCGGCGCTCGCGTGACCCGCAGACGCTCGACCTCTTCCAGCACGTTCTCTGCGACATCCGCGAGCCGGGGCGTCTCGAGCAAGAGCTCGCAGCCGCGAAGCCGGACATCGTCTTCCACCTCGCCGCGTACAAGCACGTCGACTGGGCCGAGGTCTTTCCGGAGGAGTTCGTCGACACGAACCTGCACGGCTCGTGGAACGTCCTGCGCGCAGCCGAGACCGCGGGCGTGGAGACAGTCGTCGTCGCCTCCACCGACAAGGCGGCGCTCGCACAGAGCTTCTACGGCCGGACGAAGCGCTTCATGGAGCAGCTGACCGCGTTTGCGGCGCGGCAGGCAGGCGGGCGGCGGACCGCCGTCCGGCTGGTGAACGTGCTCGGCTCGGCCGGCGCGGCATCCGAGATCTTTCTCCAGCAGGCGCGTACAGGCGTCCCCTTGACCGTCACCGATACGGGGATGGTGCGCTACTGGAT
>VAWH01000092.1 GCA_005888315.1 Actinomycetota bacterium
GAGTTCGCCGAGCTGGTCAGCGTCAGCGGGTAATTAGACAAGGGGGGCGGGCCGGGTTCCGCAGCTCGGCTCGCCCCGAGTGCTCCGACTTTCCAGGTCGCCTCAGTGCGTGACGCTGACCAGCTGGAATTGCTCGTGGTGCCCCTTGACCACACGCTCCTCGATCTCGCCCACCCCCGCGACGTAGTACTTCTTCTCCGTCTGCGGCTCCAGCGGACTGAATTCCCTCGTCACCAATGACCGCTCGAAGGTGCCGTACGGAACCTTCACGGTCGCGCTGTAGCCGAGAACATGTGCTTGGTCGAGGGCTTGACCGGGTGGGTAGTACTCCTGCCGGTAGCCGTCGCCCGGCTGCGGATTGCCGGGCATGATGATTCCCGGCTTGGCGCCGTTGACGCCCGCCTTCCACGAATCGCTTGCCTTGACGAAGCGCCCGTGCTGCAGCTCGAAGGAGTCCTCGCCCATGTACCAGACGTTGCCCTGCTTGTCCTGCGCGTACCAGTCGAAGGTCCGCTCGATCGGACGTCCGCGTTCGGAGACGGTATCCCGGACAACCGTGCACCTGACGCCGAGGATCCGCTTCGTTTGACGAGTCACGAGCTCGTCGTCGGTCTGCGGGGTCTTTCCGCGCAGGCCCTGGTAGTGGAAGCCGGTACCGGGCTTGAGGGGCCAGAACCGGTTGTCGACGGTGGCGACGAAGTTCGCCGGATCGATCGAGGGGGAGTACTTTCCGTGAATCGGCGCCAGGCTGGACGCCGATGTCGAGGCGGCGCTCATCGACGACGTGCCCCCGCCGCCCGATGAGCCGCACCCGCCCCCCAACCCAGCGAGCAGCGCGAATGCGATCGTCGAGGCCATCGCTTTTGGCGAGAGCCGCTTGCATCGTCCGAGCATCTGCTCCTCCAGCTGGTCGTGTGGCGTTCCCCTTCGTGCCCTTCGTAGCGGCCCTAGATGAAAGGACGATGAGAGGCACCCGGGCGGTCGTCCGCGGTCACGCGTCGAGCGGTAGCCGCTGGAGGAACGCGTCGATCCGCTCAAAGCCGTTCTTGGCGCCCTCCTCGACGCCGTACTGCATCGTCGTGTCCCGCTCCTCGGTCGTGGCGAAGCGCATCGTCTGAGTCAGCTTCGTCCGGTCGCCGAGATCCTCGAACTCCAGCGTCTGCAGGTGATTCTGGAACGTCTGCACGAGCCGCTCCGGCGCCTCGACCTCGCGGTACTCGCCCTCGACGACGCCGAACGCCGTGCGGAAGCGGTACGTGCCGCCCGCGCGGACGTCCATCTCCTCGACGACCGTGCCGTCGCCCCACCACTCGGGGATCAACTGCGGATCCGTCCAGACGGAGAAGACGTGCGCGCGCGGCGCGTCGAAGACCCGCTCGACCCGGATCTCGAGCTCGTTCGGCGTCGTGACGGTGGTCTCGTTCACGGTCAGCTCACCGCTCTCTTTACGAGCTTGCGGATCTTGGCCTCGTCGGCTGCGGTCAACTCCGTCAGCGCGTATGCAATCGGCCACATCGAGCCCTCATCCAGGTTCGCGCTGTCGTTGAAGCCGAACATCGCGTACCGCTCCTTGAACTTCCCCGCGTTGCGGAAGAAGCAGACGACCTTGCCGTCCTTGTTCGCATACGCCGGCATCCCGTACCAGGTCTTCGGCGTGAGCTCCGGAGCGCTCTCCGTGACGATCGCGTGAATCCGCTTGCCGAGAGCGCGATCCTTCGGCGACATCTCGGCCAGCGCGTCGCGCACCGCACTTTCGCCATCCTCGGCCGCCTTCAACTCGCGGGCGCGCGCCCTCATGGCGGCTTTCTCCTCGGCTGTGAATTTGGCGGCTTGCTGCTTCCCCTTCTTTGCAGTGGTGCTCATCGATCTCCTTTCGTTCGTTCGACGACCTTCGCGAAGCGGTCGAGCCGCTGCAACCACGTGCTGATGCCCTCGAAGGCGTAGGGCACGAGCATGCACGTGCGGACACGGCCGACCTTCTCCGTCGTGACGAGCTGCGCCTCCTCGAGCAGCCGGACATGCTTCTTCATTCCGGTCAGCGACATGCCGAAGGGCTCGGCGAGCTCGCTGATCGTCGCGCTACCGGCGCCGAGCCGTTCGAGGACGGCCCGGCGAGTCGGGTCGGCGAGGGCTGCAAAGGCGCGGTCGACGGTCGTGGGATACTGAACCATTGGGTTCACTATAACGAGTGCCGCGACGCGGTGCAAGACCGCCCGTCAACGCCGAAGGGGGCTTACACCGCCCGCGCGAGCTGGGGCGCAGAGCTAGCATCGCCGCTCGTGTTCACCGTCGAGCAGCGGGATGCCCTTCGCGAACGCGTGCTGCGGCTCGCCGAGGAGGATGACCGCGTCGTAGCCGGCGCGGCCGTGGGTTCGCTCGCTGTGGGCGACGGCGATCGCTTCTCGGACCTGGACCTCACCTTCGGCATCGCCGACCACGTCGCGGTCACCGAGGTTCTCGATGATTGGACGACGACGCTCATCGATGAGCTCGGCGCGCTACAGCTCGCCGATCTTGTGCACGATCCGACCATCTACCGCGTATTCCTGCTGCCGGACGCGCTTCAGTTCGACCTTTCGATGACGCCCGCGGCCCACTTTCGTCCAGCGGGTCCACGATTCCGGCTTCTCTTTGGCGAGACGGCTGCTGGCGAGCCCGAGGTTCCCAGGCAGCCGGGGGGTTTGTTCATTCCCACGCCGGCGGTCGCGGCGGACATCTTCGGGTGGGGCGTCATCTACGCGCTTCACGCACGCGCGTGCATCGAGCGCGGCCGTGTCTGGCAGGCCGAGCATTATGTCGGCGCCGTGCGCGACCACGGCCTGTCGCTCGCGTGCCTGCGTCGCGGGCTGCCGGCTGTGCAGGCGCGAGGCTACGACGACCTTCCTCCTGACACTCTCGCCGGTTTCGACGGCACCTGCGCCGGCTCCGTAGAACCGGACGCGCTGCGCGCCGCCCTCTCCGCCTCCGTCCGTGCCCTCCTCCACGAAGGTGCAGAGGCAGATTTGGCGCACGCGGTCGTCGTGGCCGAACGTCTCAGCCCGCTTCACTAGCATCGACCAATCGGTCGCCTGTTCACGAGCCTCGACGAAGCCTGGAGCTTCTTCCTGGATCGGCGAGACCCGCTGGAGGACTTCCTCGCTCCTCTTCCCGAGGAAGAGGCGTTCCTGCTCGCCTGGTTGATCCAGTTCGACCAGTCGCTCGTTGCGGCGGTGCGAGAGGTGCAGGCCGCATTCTCGCGCCTCGAATGGATCGTGCCACAACCCAGCTATTTCCTACACATCTCGCTGGGCGGTGTGGCTTTCGGCCGGCGACGCCCGACTGGACAGGAAATTGCCAGCGCTCTCGAACGCGCCCGGCGCGTCTGGGCGAGCGCATCCAGTTTCGAGGTGACCTACCGCCGGATCAATTGCTTCCACAATGCTGTCGTCGCAGAAGTCGAAGCCGACGGGCCGCGACTCCTCGTCGAGAAGCTGGTCGAAGACAACTACTGGGGGAATGTGCAGGTCGAGGCGCCGCTAGCGGCAGTCCGCCTGGAGACGTACCTCCCCCACCTCACCATCGGAAGCATCAAGGGCGCGAACGATCCCGGGCTTCTCAAGGAGGTGCTGATCCCGCTGCGGGACCGGGAGCTCGGAAAGCAACGGGTGACCGAGGCCAGCTTGTGTCTCATTCCGGCCTCGCGGACGACGATTCTGAGTCCGTGGGAAGTTGTTGGCTCTGTCACGCTCGAGTAGCTGCGCGGATCAGATGTATCCCGTCCGGGCTAGTCGTCGATCGCCGGAGCTGCGGAGTACTCGTCGTCGGTGACGTGGTCACCCCACGTCCCTCTCGCACGAGGGAGCCCGGCGTTGCTTGCCGGGCTCCCTGGGAGAACCGTGTCCCCGGTCGCGAGGCCTTTGTGGCAGCCGTTCAGGACTGGCAGCCGGCCGCCTCGGACGCAGTGACAAGCGGGATCATGTTGCTAAGCGCTTGGGCGGACGCCTTGAACATTCCATCCATCCCTTGCGCGCTGGTGTGAAACATGTTGCACGCGCCAGGGCTGGTCGGCGTCGCCGCCGCCGGCATCGCTGAAATCGCGCCAGCCATTACGAACATGAAGACCAGCAGCATCGTTGTCGTCAGCTTCCTGTTCATCTCTTTTCCTCCTCGTTAAGCGCACGGCTCGGGTGCCGCGGTGACGGGAATCACGTGGGTCTCGGTGCCGGGCGGCAGGATGTAGACGACGTAGAAGTCGACGCCATCCGGGCCCGCGATCACGCGGTGGACGTGGCCGAAGCCGCGGTCGACGAAGCCCTCGCCGGGGTTGTACGTCCTCCGGCGACACGTATTCGCCTTGGCGTCCTCGTAGGTCACGGATCCCTTGACGACTTCGACGAGCGCCGGCCCCGGGTGCGTGTGCCAGCCCGTCGGCATGTTCGCACCGAGTCGTACGTGCTGAATGAAGACGTCCGCTCCGTCCGGCGTGACGGCGCGAACGAACGCCGACACCGGGATCTCGTCGATCGCGTTGTGTGCTGCGAGGAAGCCTGTAGGAACCGTCGCAGGGTCAACTTGCGTGACGTGGTTCGCGATCGCGGCGCCGGCAGCCGCCAGAGCAACGGCCGCGACAACTACTGCGAGTGCCCACCTTCTCATCAGCTTGCACCTCCTTTTGCGACCGCCGAGACGGCCATCTGCGCGAGCGGGTGAAGCGTGCGGACGTCGTCACATGCGCCCGCGACGGCCCATGCCGCTTGCTGCGCCGCTTCAGCGGCGAACGCCCACCCCTCGAGAACGAGACCCGCGGTCGAGCCGTCGCGGAGCAGAGCGACGTTGGTCACCCCGAGCCGGGCGAGTTCTTCCAGTGCCCCCGGGCGGAGCGTCGGCTCCTCGTCCGAGGCCGGAAAGAGCACCACCACCATCGCCACCTCCGCTCCCTTCGCTTGCGGGTCAGTGGCCTCGACGTTAGGTCTGGCGGACCCTCGCGATCATCGGGGAACTCCCTCGACTTCGAGCTCGGCGACCCGCGCGGCGAGCTCGGCGCGGTTCCGGACGCCGACCTTCTTGAGCAGGTTGGAGACGTGCCGCTCGACCGTCTTCCGCGACAAGAAGAGCTCCTGCGCGATTTCCGGGTTGCTCGCGCCCACCGCGATCAGCCGCGCAACTGCATGCTCCCGTTCGGTCAGCAGCTCGCCGCCAGGCCCGCGTCGCCACGTGCGGACACCGAGCGCGCGCAGTCGTTTCTCCGCGACCTGCTGTTCCGTCCGGGCACCGATCGCGCTTGCGGTCTCTGCCGCGACCGTAAGGATCTGCTTTGCGCGAGTGCGATCCGTTTCAGCGCAGGCCGTCCCCAGGTCGATTCGTGTCCAGAGGGCATCGAGAGCGAAGTCGAGTTCCTCCGCTTCGTGCAATGCAGACTCGAGAAGCCGCGGGCCGTCCCGCTCGGAGAGGAGTGCGCGCACGCGCCGGCTCGTCAGTAGTTCGCGAGGGCGGGGGTGGACCTGGAGGCGCTCCCACTCTTCGAGGGATTGGGCTGCGTCGACGGGCCGGCCGACGCGGGCAAGCGCGTCCGCGGCCACGAGCCGAAGCTCCATTGCACATCTCGGACAACCCGCCTGGGCAAGCTCCTGCCCGCCGACAAGCGCCAGCCACAGCGCTGCAAGCTGATGCAGCTCGATCCGCCCGTGCTCGCTGGCCCCGCGGGCGTACGCGAGCAGGCGCTCAACGCCGGCGCGCCAGTCGGCGCGGTGGAACTCGACCTCGCTGGCAACGCGCTCGATCAGGTGCCGCCCGCGCGCCTCGTCGCCGACGCGCGCCGCGAGCTCGAGCGTCTCGGCGACGATCGCTTCCGCTTCGGCCAGTCGGCCTCGCTGCAGCAGGAGGGCGCCAAGCCAGTAGCCGGCGTCGAGCGTCAGGCGCGGTAGGGCGCGGCGCTCCGCTTCATCCCACACGTAGCGGATGCGCTCCAAAGCCTCGTCAAGGCGGCCCGCCCGCTGCAGTGCCCTCCCGCTCGCGACCAACCCGGTGAGGTGGGCCTGCTCGTCGAAGCCGCGCGCCACCGCCGCCCGCTCCTCAGCCGCCCGCGCCATCGTCTCGAGATCGCTCGTCCGACTCGTAGAGTCGCCGACCGCGCTCGACTGCCTCGTGGGCGAGAGCGCGCCCGCGCTCCTTCGGCCCAGCGCCCCACAGATCCAGCGCCGCCTGCTGAACGTCGAATTCCAGATCCAGCAACTCGTCACCCGCATGCGTCGCGCGCGCACGAGCCAGATAGCCGCTGGCACGGTCGAGATCGTCGAGTGCAAAAGCCGACCTCGCCCCGTCGAGAAGGGCACGCGCCCGCCGCAGAGAATCCGGCCAGCGCTCGGCAAGCAGGAGGCTCCGCTCCAACGCGACATCGTGCCTCGCGAGGTCAGTGGCAAGGGCCGCAATCTGTTCGTTCAACATCAGCACGCTCTGGGCGGAAGACTCGGATTCATCTGCGATCTCCACCAGCAAGGCGAGCCCCTCCTCTCCGAGCAGCGTTCGCTGCGGCGAGCGCACGAGACGATCCGCGACGTCGACCGACGGCAGGCCCGCTGCGTGCCGGTGAGCAAGGGCCTCGCGGAGGCGGCGAACGTCGTTTCCCGCGCTCCGCATCAACCAGTTCCCCAGGCGCCGATGCACATCGAGTCGCTGCTCTTCAGGAACCTCCCCGGCCGCCGCGACTCGGATCAGATCGTGCGCGAGCCAGACCCTTCCGCCCGAATCGACGGCGACGCCGCGCGAGACAAGCTCACGCAACGCCTGTTCGAGCCGGCTCATTTCCCATCCCTTCAGCTCGGCCGCATCGTCGAAGGCCAGCGGACGGCCGGCGACGGCGAGCAGCGCCAGCAGTCCGCCCGCGTCTCCGCTCGCACCACGGAGTCGCGCGGTCACGAGCCGACCGGCGTCGACCTCCCCTCCAGCAGTCCGGACAAGCGCTTCGAGCCAAAACGGAGAACCCCCCGACCGCGCCACGACCTCACGCGCGGCCCCCTGGGAAAGGCCAGGCTCCAGCATCCCGACCAGCTCGAGCGCTTCGCCGCTCGCCAACGGCCCAAGCTCGAGACGACGGAGGTGCTCCGGCGGTAACACCTGGGCCAGCGATTCGACCAGCGCAATCGAGGTCCCCGAGGGCCGCCCGCCCGCGATCAACGCAAGCGACTCTCCCCGGTCATGGGCGGCGCGTACGAGGTAGTGGCAAATCGCGAGCGAAAGCTCGTCGATCCACTGCACATCGTCGACGAGAACCAGCGCCGGACCGACCATGCGAAGCGCACGATGCGCCGACTCGAAGATCCGCAAAGGCTGAAGCGCTGCCGCGTCCTCGCGATCGTCGGCAAAGAGCAGCGCCTCCAGCCCGTGCGTTGCCGGCGAGGCGGCGAGCGCCAGCAGAAGATCGGAGGCTGCTGCGAGCGGCACTTCGCGCTCCGGCTCGTAGCCGACGACACGGAACCGGTTCGACAGCGGCGCCCGCCCGGCTGCTTCTGCCAGCAGCCGGCTCTTCCCGCTGCCCGGCTCGCCCACGACGACAGCGGCCGCGACCTGCCCCGCTGCAGCGGCGCCGGTGATTTCTCCAAGCTCGGCCAGCTCGTCCTGCCGACCCACGAATCCACTCATCTGCCAAAGCGTACGACGAGTGGTCGAGGCCGGAGGCGAGCGCGAGCAGGACGGTGGTCATGCGGGGCGAGGCCGCCGCACGAGCCGAGCGAGCGCACCGGCCGCCGACGGCTCGGCGATGCCGATCCCGGCCATGATCAGGACGCAGCCGAGCCACGCCACGGCGCCGAGCCGGTCGCCGGCGAGCGTGAAGCCGAAGAACGCCGTCCAGACCGGTTCGAGGGTGAACGCGAGCGCCGTCTGCGTCGCGGTCGCCCGCCGCTGCGCCCACGTTTGCGCGAGGTAGCCGAGCGCGCTCGCGAAGACGCCGGTGACGACGAGCGCGCCCCACACCGTCCAGCCGTGCGGCATGCGCAGATCCCCGAGGGCGGCGGCCACGACCGCCAGCCCGCCGAAGGCGGCAAGCATCTCGACGAGCGTGAAGGCGATCGCGTCGTACCGGGGCGCGTAGCGTTCCATCAGCACGATCTGGAGCGAGTAGACCGCGGCGCCCGCGAGCACGAGCACGTCGCCGACGACCGAGCCCGCGTGGACACCCGAGAGCAGTGCGAGCCCGGCCGTCGCGAGCCCGATCCCGGCCCAGGTGAGGACGCCGATCCGCGCCCGGAAAAGCGCGAGCGCAATCAGCGGCGTCAGCACCACGTACATCCCGGTGATGAACCCGGTCGAAGACACCGACGTCCGCTGGAGGCCCGCCGTCTGCAGCACGTACCCGGCGCCGACGAGCGAGCCGGCGAGCGCCGCCGCGCCGACACCGCCGGCGCCGAGCGTGCGCACGCGGCGGAGACCCGGCGCGAGCGTGCAGCTCGCGATCGCGAATCGAAGCGCGAGGAACGCGAAGAGCGGATAGAGCGCGACCGCGTCCTTGACCTGGACGAACGTCACCCCCCAGATGGCGGTGACGACGACGAGCACGACCAACGCGCGCACCCGTGGGATTGAACCTGGTTCGCCGAAGGCGAAACCAGGTTCACGAGTTACTGGGGCCTACTCCTCCTCTTCGTCCTCGAGCAACGATCGCGTAGGTAGGTCCAAGGAAAACGGCAGCCAGGGATAGGGTGGGCCGCGTGATCGACCTGCACACGCACATCCTTCCAAGGCTCGACGACGGCGCCCGGACCCTGGAGGAGAGCGTCGCGATGGCGCGGTCGGCCGTGGCCGATGGGGTTCGCGTTATGGCCGCCACGCCACACGTACGTGAGGACTATCCGACGCGCGCGATCGAAATGGAACAGGGCCTCGCGCAGGTCCGCGAAGCGCTCGCACTTGAAGGAGTAGCACTCGAAGTTCTCCCCGGCGGCGAGATCGCGCTCGATCGGCTCGCGGTCCTGGAAGCTGACGAGCTCGCCCGCTTCGGGCTCGCCGGCAACCCGCAGTATCTCCTTCTCGAGTTTCCCTACTTCGGCTGGCCGCTCGACCTGGAGACTCGGGTATTCGAGCTGCGCCGGAACGGCTTCGCCATCGTCCTGGCGCATCCCGAGCGCAACTCTGAGGTCCAGGCCGCCCCAGAGCGGCTGCGGCGTTTGGCGGAGCACGGGACGATCGTGCAGCTCACGTCCGCTTCGGTCGACGGACGACTCGGCCGCAACTGCAAGCAGAGCGCATTCCGGTTGCTCCAGCTTGGAATTGCACACCTGATCGCGAGCGATGCGCACGCGCCCGACGTGCGCGCGGTCGGAATGAGCCGCGCGGCGGACGCGGTGGGCGATGTCGCGCTCGCCCGGTGGCTGACCGAAGAGATGCCGGCTGCGATCATGGCCGGTGAGGTCACGCCGGCCCGCCCACCGACGCGGCGCCCGGGCTTCAGTCGAGCGCTTCGGAAACAACGCTGACGACCGGAGGGCGGAGTGTCGTCAGGACTGGCGCCGCCAAGAACCCGCGAAACGACGGAGGGCCGGGAAGAACCCGGCCCTCCAGCATCCTCGTGACTGCCCCTAGCTCACTTCGGCGGCTTCTTGCATTCGTTCTCGCGCAGATGGATGTGGTTCTTGTCGCCGCAACCCTTTCCGGGCCGATACTGGTCGCCGAAGACGGGACTGTCGCCCTGCGCGCCATTTGATTGAGCTCGCGTCGACTGAACCGGAGCGCCCTTGGCCGGCTGGGAGTGCCTCGCGAGCGTCAGCGAGTGCCGCGCGTGTGAGATGCCCACGAGCCGTCCGAGCTTCGAGACGTGGAAAGCATTGTGCGCGGCCGACGAGGCGTACCCGATCCCGCCGAAGGTCGCAAACATCGTCAGCATCCCGACCGTGAGGGCGGTGACGAGCGCAGCGCGCCGAACGATCCGTGGCCGGCGCATCCGCTCTTGCAGATCCTCGCTGAGAGCCGCCAAAAAGGCCGTCCGCGGCTCGGGACGGTAGCGCCGCAGCTCCGCCTCGACGCCGTGATGTTCGCCTTGCCAGAAACGCTTCACCCAGACCCCCTCCTGGTGGATTGGCTTACACCCTTGAATACCGGCGGAGGGGCCGGACCCTTACAACCCCTTTAGGCTCGAGTGTGCCCTCACCGCCCGGTTGCGGCGGCCGACGATGCGGACGATTTACTGTCGACGAGCTCTTCCCGAAGCCGTCCGAGAGCCCGGTGGAGCGCCACCTCGACTGCGTTCGTCTTAAGTCCGAGCACCTGGGCGATCTGGCGAGCCGTCAGGTCGGCGCCGTACTTGAACGCGATGAGCTCGCGGTCGCGCTCGCCGAGGCGGGACATCGCGGCTGCGAGTTGGAGTCGACGCGCGGTGTCGTCCTCGAGATCGCCGGGTGCCGACGTCTCCGGCGGCTTGTCGACGAGCTCGAGCCGGTGAGTGAAGAACTCGCTGATACAGCGCCGCGCGATCCCGAGCAGCCAGGAGACGGGCTCGCCACGCGACGGGTCGTATGACCTGCGGTAGCGCAGCGCCCTCTCGAACGTGTCGCTCGTGACGTCCTCGGCGTCGGGACCGTCTCCGATCCGGTAAGCGACGTACGCGTAGACCCGCCGGATCAGCGGTTCAGGGTTCCTCAGCGGATCCACTCGCAACAACGTCAGCCACTCCTTCGGGGCGGGACGCGGATACCGGTCACCCCGGCACCTGAGATGAACTCGGCGACCTCTGGGCTGTGCGGATTGAGCGCTAGCGCACGCTCGAGTGCACGGTGCTGCTCGACACCACGCGTCGCCAATGCAAGATCGAACCACCGATCCCAGTTCTGCGGGTCTTTCCGGATCGCCTTGCGGAGATCGCGGACGGCGGAGAGGCTATTGCCGGCGCCGAGTTCGGCTTGCCCCTGACGCCGCCAGCCGTCGGCCGACCACGGCGCCCATCGAATCGCCTTGCGCGCTTCGCTGCGCGCATCTGCCCAGTTCCCGGCCCGGATCGCTTTGCCCGCGCTCGAAGCGGGGATATTTCCGAGCAGCCCGACGGCCGAGAAGAGGGCAACGGCGACGGCGGGACCCACCAGCGCGTAACGGGGTCGTCCGAGGCGCAAGATCGTCTCGTCGCGACGCGCGGCGATCAGCAGCGCAACGCCGCAGAGGAGACCGGCCAGCGTCACGGCAGTCACCTCCCAATCCCAATCGATGCCCGCGTGGACGAGGAACGCGACATACGCCCCGGCGGCGGCGGCGGTCATGGGTCGACGGCGCGCGCGCACTGCTGCAACCAGCGGCGTCAGCAGGGCAACGAGCAGTAGCGCAAGGCCGATCGGGCCGAGCTCCGCGAGCATCTCCAGGTACAGGCTGTGCGCGTCGCGCACCTTGGAGCCGTCGGTGCGGTGGCGCAGGTACCAGAACTCGTACGTCCCCGCTCCCGACCCGAGTAACGGATGCGCCCGAGCGTCGTGCCATGCTGAACAGCCGCGAGTTCAGGTTCGTCCCGTGCGTTTGGGCGACCGGGTTCGAGAGCTGGTTCCAAGCCTTGCGAGCGATTGCCTGGGGACCGCCGTACCGGGCGACCACAACCGCAAGCACTGCGGCAAGCGCGACGACGAGCGCCGCGACGTACGCGCGACGAATGGCCGGCGGCACAGAAACGCTCATCTCGATGCGAGTCTGTGCCCACATCAGGGCCGCGCCCACGACGGCGAGGACGACAAGGACGAACGCGAGGCGATGCCCGTCGTGTGTCGCGCGGGCGAGCGACGAATTGAGGTGCGTCAGCCCGCGAAGCTGCGACGCGATCAGTACGGCTGCCGTCGGCGCCCCCGCCGCGACCAACGTCGTGGTGATCAGCTGAAGTCTCCGCGCGTCGAGGGCAATCGCAGTGACGAGCCCGATTGCCAGTGCGATCCACGCACCACGGCTGTACGTGAAATAGACGGTCGGTGCGAGGACGACGAGCGAGGCTGAAGCGACCGACCGTGTGCCGAGATTCCGGCCCCGTGCCGCAAACGCGAGGGCTAGAAGCATTCCTATGGCAGCGAAGATTCCGAGCGCGTTCCAGTAGCCGAGCGGGCGAAACAGGCGGTAGCCGACGACGGATTCGAACGTGCCGATGCGGTCCGGGAAAATCCTCGTCGCGAGCGCGTACCACGAGACGAGCGTGATCGCGGCGCAGACAGCAGCGAGCAGGCGCCGCCGGGACCTTCGGCCGAAGACCGCCGCTGCCGCGAGCACGGCGATTGGATAGAGGACGTCATGTTCCACCTCTCGCACGGTCGACGGCAGCGAGTCCGTCCAGAGTCCGGAGAGCGCGACCCAGCCGACCAAGGCGAACAGCGCGCCGATGGTGGCGAGTTCGAGCCGGCCCAGCCTCACGGCATCGCGAACCGACAACACGACTGCCGCGACCCAGGCGACGACGAGCGCGCTCCAGTTCCAAGTAGTGGGGTAGTAGCCGCCGTTCTCGGCGGCGATGACGACGAGCAGGAGGGTCGTCGCGGTTGGCCAGACGAACTTGCGGAGACCGAGGAGGGCTACCCGACTACGCCCAGCGGAGAACTCGGAGACGACCGGTTCGGCCAGGTGGACGCGTGATGGCAGTTCGGCTCTCATCCGAGCAGGACCGCCTCGAGCCGCTCGAGCGCTGGTCCCTTCGCAAGCCTTCGCTCCGCGTAGTCGCGCGCATTTGCTCCAAGCCGTGCGCGAAGCTCGGAATCTGCGGCAAGCCGCCGCATCGCGGCAGCGAGTGAGGCCGGCGCTTCGGGCTCGACAAGGACCGCGCCGCCGCTCTCTCTAAGTACGTCGCCGGCCGGGGTTGTCTCGTCGATCGACGCGAGAACCGGCCGACCACTCGCCATGGATGTCGCGATCTTCGACGGCAGGTTGGCTCCGGCGCTGATCCGGCGCTGGATCACGAGCTGAACGTCCGCC
>VAWH01000090.1 GCA_005888315.1 Actinomycetota bacterium
TCCGGCAGCGGTTCAGGGGCGGGCGGGGCAGGGGGAACGGGGGGGACGGACGCGGCGGCGCCGGCGCGCTCGACCCGACGGATCAGCTCCTGGGCTACCGCCAAGTAGCTCTTCGCCCCCACGGACTGCACGTCGTACAGCAGGATCGGCTTGCCGAAGCTGGGCGCTTCGGCGAGGCGCACGTTGCGAGGAATCGTGATGCCGAACATCTGTGCGCCGAAGTATTCCTTCGCTTCGTCGGCGACCTGCCTGCTGAGGTTCAAGCGCGCATCGAACATCGTCAGCAGCACGCCGTCGATGGCAAGCGCCGGGTTGAAATTCCGCTGCACCAGCTTCACGGTGTTGAGCAGCTGGGACAGTCCTTCCAGCGCGTAGTATTCGCACTGGATGGGGATCAGCACGCTGTCCGCCGCGGTGAGCATGTTGAGCGTGAGCAGTCCGAGCGACGGCGGGCAGTCGATGACGATGTACTGGTACTGGTCGCGGACCGGCTGCAAGGCGCGCCGCATCATCGCTTCGCGTCCCTGTTTGCCGACGAGCTCGAGCTCGGCGCCGACGAGATCCTGGGTGGCCGGGACGACGTCGAGAAAGGGGAAGTGGACGTGGGCGAAGCGGGCGTCCGCGAGCGGGCGGCCGTCGAGCAACGCGTCGTACAGGGAGTGGCGGATGCGGTCGCGCTCGATGCCGACGCCGCTGGTCGAGTTCGCCTGGGGGTCGGCGTCGACGAGGAGCGTCTTGCGCTCCGCGGTGGCGAGCGAGGCGGCGACGTTGACGGCGGTGGTGGTCTTCCCAACGCCGCCCTTCTGGTTAGCGATGGCGATGACGCGAGACATCTGATAACCAATTGTGCCGCAATGAGTTATATCGCGCGACGCTCACAAGGGGTCAAATATACGTCGCGCACCATGGCTGGTAAAGTGCTGGTTTCACGTGAAACCATAGGGAAGTTTCACGTGAAACATATGGATTCAGGCCACCCGGCGCCGCCACCGTGCCGTCTCGACCACGAGGTTGTGAAGGTCGCTCGGACTGACGCCCGGAATCCGCGCCGCCTGGGCGAGCGACGTGGGACGCACGCGATCGAGCTTCTGTCGCGCTTCGGTCGCCAGACTCCGCAGCTCGAGGTAGGGAAGCTCGACGGGCAGCACGAACCCGGCGAGCTCGGCGAGCCGACTCGCCGCCTCGCGCTCGCGCGCCAAATAGCCGTCGTACTTGAGCTCGATCTCCGCGCTCGCTACCACAGCGTCCTCGCACGACACCGCCACGCCCGCGGCCTCGAGCAACGCCCGCAACCCGACACCGGGCCGCCGGGCCACGGTCGCCACGCGCTCCGGCTCGGCCAGCGCCGTGCCGGTCGGGGCCAACACGCGAGCGGCTTGGTCCGGACTGAGCGTTGTCTCCCGCGCCGTGTCGAGCAGCAGCTCTTCCTCGCGCAGCCGTCGCTCCGCGTCGCGCCACTCCTGCGCCGTCAGCAATTGCAACCGCTCCGCGAGGGGCGCCAGCCGACGCAGCGCATTGTCTTGCCGCAGCAGCAGCCGAAACTCGGACCGGGAGGTGAACAGCCGATATGGCTCGTCGACCCCCCGCGTGATCAGGTCGTCGACCAGCACCCCGATGTACGCCTCGTCTCTCGCGAACAGCACCGGCTCCAGCCCGCGCACGCGGCGAACCGCGTTGATCCCGGCGACGACGCCCTGGCCGGCCGCCTCCTCGTATCCGGTCGTACCATTGATCTGACCGGCAAAGAACAGCCGCTCGATCGCCTTCGTCTCGAGCCAGGGGGTGAGCTGCGTCGGTGGGTAGTAGTCGTACTCGATCGCGTACCCAGGCCGCGTCAGCCGCGCCCGCTCGAGGCCGGGGACGGCGTGCAGGAACTCGAGTTGCACGCTGACAGGCAGGGAAGTGGAGAGCCCGTTCACGTACAGCTCGTGCGTGTCGAGCCCTTCGGGCTCGAGGAAGACCTGATGCCGCTGGGCATCGGGGAACTTCACGATCTTGTCTTCGACCGAGGGGCAATACCGCGGACCCCGCGCCGCGATGGCGCCGCTGTACAGCGCCGACTCCTTCAAGTGCCGGCGGACGATATCCTTGACTGCTTCACCGGCCCACGTGATCCAGCACGGCACCTGAGGGGGCCGCTCGACCCGTTCATAGAAGGAGAAGCGGTACGCGGTCGGGTCGCCGTCCTGACGCGTGACCTTGGACCAATCGACCGAGCGGCCGTCCACCCGCGGCGGCGTGCCGGTCTTGAAGCGCGACACTGTAAGTCCAAGTGATTCAATGTGTTGTGCAACTGCAACAGCGGGCTGGTCCCCCGCCCGCCCCGCTGGAATCTGAGTGTCCGTCCCGAGGTGAATGCGGCCGCGCAGGAAGGTCCCCGCCGTGATCACCACAGCACGCGCCGTGAACCCTCGCCCATCGGACGTCGCCACACCCGCCACTTGCGTTCCCTCGAGGATGAGGCGGCTCACCATGCCCTGCGTCAGCTCGAGGTTGGGGAAGCGCTCGAGCAGTGCGCGCGCCGCGCGCCGGTACAACGTGCGATCGCACTGGGCGCGCGGCGCCCACACCGCTGGTCCCTTCGAGCGGTTGAGCATGCGAAACTGGATCGTCGCGCGGTCGGTGGCGCGGCCCATGATGCCGCCGAGCGCGTCGATCTCGCGCACCACGGTGCCCTTCGCGATCCCGCCGATGGCAGGATTGCAGCTCAGCTGGCCGATGGTGTCGAGGTTAGACGTGAGGAGGAGTGTCCGTGCCCCCAAACGAGCTGCCATGACCGACGCTTCCGTCCCGGCATGGCCCGCTCCCACGACGATCACATCGTACTCCATAGCCATGTGGACAAACTACGTTGACGGGCAAGGCAAAGGCTAGACGCACAGACGCGCCGCGGGGAACAGTCAACGGGGTTTGGGACGATCCGCCACCTGGCTGATCTTCCGGAGCAGTCCGAACAAGGTCTTGCTCGTCTCCGTCGCGAGAGCCTCCAATCGCGCGAATTCGGGGAGCTGGATGTAGCCCACGTCCCGCGCGATGACGAGCGCCGTCTGCACCTCCGCTAGCGAACCCCACGCCGTATCCAGGAACCTGCGGTAGTCCCGTGTGCCCCGTCTGGTGGTTCCTTCGGCGATGTTGAGGGGGATGCTGTAGCAGGCTCGTCTCAGCTGGTCGGCGAGCGCGCCCTGCTCGAAATCCGGAAACCGGTTGGCCGCTTTGACGCACTCGACGGCCAGTCGCTGGGAGTGCTGCCATGCCTTGAGAGTGTGGTGGATTGGCACGCTACGAAGATGGCAAACGGAAGTGCTGGGTGCGGTACCATTCTCGCGCAGGTCGTACCCCGTTTACTCGCCGGCTCTGCTTACCGCGGTGCGTCTGTGCGCCTAGCCTTGGCTTCGCCTAGGCGGTCTTGATCCACCTCAGCAGTTCCTTAAGGTTTGGCCGCTTGCCAGTCATCAGGATCCCGACGCGATATATCCTCGCCGCAATCCAGGTGACCAGCACCGTCCCTCCGACCAGCAGCGTGAGGGAGCCGATCACGTCCAGCGCCGTGAGATTGCCCGCCGCCCACCGCGCCGGCGTCGCGATCGGCGCCGTGAACGGGACCAGGGAGAGCGTCACGGCAAGCCGGGATTCCGGGTTGGCCAGCGTGGCGAACGAGCCGAAGAACGCGATCATGATCAGGACCGTGACGGGGACCTGGCTTTGTCGCGCCTCCTGCTCGGTGGAGCACGTCGCGGCGACGGCCGCGAACATCGCCGAATACAGGAAGAAGCCGCCCAGGAAGAATGCGATGAACACGAGCGCCGTCGTGCCGGACACGTGCGGCACCTGGAACACCTGCCCGACCTCCGGGTCGCCGCCGCCCATGCGGCTGACCAGCGCCGCCCGCTGGCCGAGCAACAGCCGACCCGACGCCCCCCAGATCGCGAACTGGACGAGCGAGACCGCCCCGACGCCGAGCAGCTTGCCGAGCAGCAGCTGGAACGGCCTGAGGGAGCTCACCAGGACCTCGATGACGCGCGACGTCTTCTCCTCGATCACCGAGCCCATGACCTGCACCCCGTAGAGGAGCAGGGAGATGTAGAGAATCAGCATCATGAAATAGGCGAGCGAGAACGACTGGCCGGCGCTTTCGTCAGTGGTCCGCCCCTGGGTGATCTTCTTGGTGTCGAGCGACACCCGAATCTGGGCGCGGGCGACCAGCGTCGGATCCACCCCGGCGCGCTCCAGGCGCGCGCGCTCGGCGAGTCTCCCCAGTGTCTCGCGCAGGAGGCCAATGTCTTCGAGCGATGACACATTGGAAGCGCGGTATTGCGCCCGGCCGGTGGCGGTCAGGGAGTCCGACAACACGAGAAACCCGTCGATGCTCTTGCGGCCGACCTCGCGCGCCAACGAGTCCTCCACGCCCGGACCGCCCGGCACCCGCCCCACGACGAAGAACCGCTGCGTGGAGTCGAGCCGCGCAGCGACCACGGCCCCGAGCGCCGTGGTGGTACGGTCGACCACCACCACTCGCTTGACGCCGCCACCGGCGGACATGAGCAGCGGCAGCAGGAAGATCGCCGCGAAGAACACCGGCCCGAGCAGCGCCATCACCCAGAACGACTTTTTGCGGACCCGCTCCACGAACTCCCGCCGCACGACGGCCCAGACCTTACGCACGGGCCGCCTCCGCGTCCGGCTGCGCTGCGGCCCGAGCGGCCTCCGGCCCCACCAGGTCGATGAAGATCTTGTTCAATGACGGTTCCATGAGCTCGAACCGCGACAGCCGCGCCCCTGAGGCGACGAGCCGCTGCAGGATCTGCTGGGCGTCCGCCGCCGGGGCGAGCTCGAGCTCGGCGTACTGGCCGTAGTCGTCGACCTTCTTGACTAGCCCCTGGTCCGCGAACACCTGCTGGGCGGCGCCGGCGCTCCCGTCGAACCCGATGACGAGATGGTGACCGCCGCGGGTCCGCTTGATGTCGCTCAAGGCTCCGTCCACCAGCTTGCGCCCGCGGGCGATGATGCACAGCTCGTCGCACAGCTTCTCGGCCTGCTCCATGATGTGGGTCGAGAACAGGATGGTCTTGCCGCGGCGGCGCAGCTCGAGCACGGTATCCTTCAGCACCTGCGCGTTCACCGGGTCGAGCCCGGAGAACGGATCACGAGGTCGGGATCGTGCAGCATCGTCGCGATGAACTGCACCTTCTGCTGCATCCCCTTCGAGAGCTCGTTCACGCGGCGCAGGCGCCAGTCGCCCAGACCGAGGCGGTCCAGCCACTCGAGCGCCCGGGTGCGGGCCACCCGGCGCGGGACGCCCTTCACCTCGGCGAGGAACACGAGGACGTCGAGCACCCGCATCCGGGGGTACAGGCCCCGCTCCTCCGGCAGGTAGCCGACGCGCCCCGAAGGATCGCGCCCCGCTCCGCGCTCACCGAACAGCCGGACCTCGCCCTCGTCCGGCTCGAGGATGTCCATGATCATGCGAATCGACGTGGTCTTCCCGGCGCCGTTGGGCCCGAGCAGGCCGAAGATCACGCCGCTCGGGACCGCGAGCGACAGGCCATCGACCGCGGTGTGACCGGCGAAGCGCTTGGTGACACGGTCGAGGACGACGACGGGGCCGTTCATGCTGCGGTAAATCTGGCGGGGAAGGGGGAAGAGGGAAGGGGACGGGGCCGGCTACGGCTTCATGGCGTCCGTCAGTGCGTTCCACGGAAGCAGCGCGCACTTGATGCGCACCGGGAATTTGGACACGCCGGCGAGAGCCCGCAGGTCGCCGAGCGTCTTGTCTTTCGCCGCGGTCTCGTCGCCCTGCATCATCGCGCTCATCCGCGCCGCGAGCGTGAGCGCCTGCGAGACCGTGCGATCCTTGAGGAGCTGCGTCATCATCGACGCCGACGCCTGGCTGATCGAGCAGCCCCGGCCGATGAAGCGGACATCCCGGATCACGTCGTCCGCGACGCGCAGCTGCAGGTCGATCTCATCTCCGCACAGGGGATTGTTGAGCGAGACCGAATGCGTCGCCCCCTCGAGCGCGCCCTTGTTGCGGGGGCGGCGGTAGTGATCGAGAATCAGCTCCTGGTAGAGCGCGCTGAGTCGAGGCTCAGGCGGGGACGTATCCAAAGAGCGCTCCCGCCTTGACGAGCGAGCCGGTCAGCGCGGTGACGTCGGCCGGCTCGTTGTAGAGGTAAAACGAGGCGCGCGCGGTCGCGGCGACGTTGAGGCGCCGCATCAGCGGCTGGGCACAGTGGTGGCCGGCCCGGATGCAGACCCCGTCCTGATCGAGGATGGTGGCGATGTCGTGCGGGTGGATGTCGCCGTACGTGAAGGACACGACCCCCGCCCGGTGACCGCGCGGCCCGTAGACCGTCACGCCTTCGATCTGGGTCAGCTGCTCGATCGCCGCCTGGGCGAGCGCCCGTTCGTGCTCGGCGATCCGCTCGAGACCGATCGTCTCGAGGTAGTCGATCGCCGCCGCGAGCCCGACCGCGGCTTCCACGTTCGGCGTCCCGGCTTCGAACTTGTGCGGGATCTTGTTGTAGGTCGAGTGGTCGTCGAACACACGCGAGATCATCTCGCCGCCCCCGTGATAGGGGGGCATCGCGTCGAGCAGCTCCGGCTTGGCGACCAGGGCCCCCGAGCCCATCGGCCCGAGCATCTTGTGACCCGACAGGGCGTAGAAGTCGCAATCGAGCGCCTGGACGTCGACCTTCAGATGAGGCGTGGACTGCGCGCCGTCCACCACGACGACCGCCCCGGCCGCGTGCGCCAGCTTGGCGAGCTGCGCCGCCGGGTTCACGGTGCCGAGCGCGTTCGAGACGTACGGGAAGGCGACGAGCTTCGGGCGCCGCTCGAGCGCCGTCCCGAAGTCGGAGAGGTCGACGCGACCGTCCTCCGTGATCTCGACCATCCGCAGTGTCGCGCCGTGCTCCTGACAGAGGATCTGCCACGGCACGACGTTCGAGTGGTGGTCCATCGCCGTTACCACCACCGTGTCGCCCCGCCCGACGTGGGCGCGGCCGTAGGAGCCCGCGACCAGATTGATCGACTCGGTCGTGCCGCGCGTGAACACGACGCCCTCGGGCGCCCACGCGTTCACGAACCCGGCGATCTTCGCGCGCGCCGCTTCGTAGGCTTCGGTGGCGCGGATCGCGAGGCTGTACGCCCCGCGGTGCACGTTGGCATTGGTGGTGCGGTAGTAGTCGGCGATCGCGCGCAGCACGGCCTCGGGTTTCTGAGTCGTGGCGGCGTTGTCCAGGTACACGAGCCGGCGGCCGTTCTCCCGCCGCTCGAGCAACGGGAAGTCGGCGCGGAGGCGGGCGGCGTCGAGCATCAGGCGAGCCCGGCGCGGACCAGGCCGTCGAGGCGCTCCCGCACGTCGGGACGCTGCATCCGGCCGAGGATCTCGGCCGCGAACCCGTAGGTCACGAGGCTCCGCGCCGTCTCGGGCGAGAGGCCGCGGCTGCGGAGGTAGTACAGCGCCGTCTGGTCGAGCGGCCCGACCGTCGAGCCGTGCGTGCACTTCACATCGTCGGCGTAGATCTCGAGCTGGGGCTGGCTGTCGGCCCGCGCCTCGGTCGAGAGCAGCAGGTTGTTGTTCGTCTGCTTCGAATCGGTCCGCTGCGCGCCGGGCCGCACAATGATGCGGCCGTTGAACACGCCGTGCGACCGCTCCGCCAGCACGCCGTTGAAGAACTCGTGACTGGCGCAATGCGGCTGGGCGTGGTCGATCACCGTGTGATGATCCGCGTGCTGGCTGCCGCCCAGCAGGTACAGGCCGTTGAGAATCAACTCGGCCCCCGGGCCGTCGAGCACGGTCGTGATGTCGTGCCGGGCGAGCGAGCCACCCAGCGTGAGGGCATGCAGTGCGAGGTAACTGTCGCGTTCCTGTCGGGATTGTGTCGTGGCGATGTGGTAGGCGTTTCGGCCCTCGCGCTGTACGCGATACAGCTCGACGCGCGCCGCTTCGCCGACCACCGTCTCCGTAACGGCGTTGGTCCATTGCACGCCGTCGGCGAGCGACGCGTAGCTCTCAATCAGAGCGGCCCGGGCGCCGCGCTCGACCACGAACAGGCTGCGCGGATGACTGACCGCCGGCCCATCCGCTGCTCCGCCCCCAGCGCCGCTCGTCGCCAGGAACAGGATTTCGAGCGGCTGGGCCAGCGCGGTGTCCGCCGCGATGTGCACGAACGCGCCGTCGGCGAGAAACGCGGTGTTCAGCGCCGCGAAGGCATTGTCCTGCCATGGGGCGTACCGCGCGAGGTGACGCCGGGCGAGCTCGCCACCCGGGCCCGCTCGAGTAGCCGCGGCGAGGCTCGTCGCCTGCACGCCCTCGGGCAGACCGGCGAGCGAGGACAGCCCGGGAGCGTAGCGCCCGTCCACGACCACGATGCGTGGACCCAACCCCAACGCCAGGGACTCGACGACCGCGGGAGACGGGAGGCGGGAGACGAGAGGCGGTGCGAGCGTGAAGTGCTGCTCGGCGATGGGAGCGACGCTGGTGAAGCGCCACGCCTCCTGCTTCATCGTGGGAAAGCCGAGTGCGGCGAACCGCGCGATCGCCCCCTCACGGATCTCCCGCAGCCAGGGGGGGGCGCCTGCGGCCCCGTTGCTCGCGAACGCCTGGAAATCCTTGACGTAGGGTTCCATCATGCCACCGGCGCCGCCTCGCGGATCCAGTCGTACCCCTTTTCTTCGAGCTCGAGCGCCAGCTCTTTACCGCCCGACTTCACGATCCGCCCGGCCGACAGCACGTGCACGACGTCGGGCTGGATGTGCGTCAGAATCCGGTAGTAGTGCGTCACGATGACGGTGGCGTTGTCGGGGCGGCGGAGTTTTTGCACCGTCTGCGCCACGGTCTTGAGCGCGTCGATGTCGAGCCCGGAGTCCGTCTCGTCGAGGATCGCGAGCTTAGGCTCGAGCACCGCGAGCTGCAGGATCTCGTTGCGCTTCTTCTCGCCGCCCGAGAATCCCTCGTTCACCGGGCGACTGAGATAGCTGTCGTCCCAGCCGATGACCTTGAGCTTTTCCTCGAGTGCGTCCATGAACTCCACGGGCCCGAGCTGCTCCTCACCGCGATGCTTGCGGATCGCGTTCACGGCGGCGCGGAGGAAGTAGGCGTTGGTGATACCGCGGATCGCGACCGGATACTGAAAGGCCAGGAACACGCCTTCGCGCGCCCGCTCTTCGGGCGTCATCGCCAGCAGGTCCTTCCCTTCATACCGGGCCGAGCCCGCGGTGACCACATAGGCGGGATGCCCCGCCAGCACCTGGGCGAGGGTGCTCTTGCCGGAGCCGTTCGGCCCCATGATGGCGTGCACCTCTCCGGCACGCACCGTGAGGTCGATGCCCCGCAGGATCTCCTGGCCTTCGACCGTTGCGTGCAGGTCGCGGATCTCGAGCAATGCGTTTCTCGTCATCCGACGCTGCCTTCGAGCGAGATCCCGAGCAGCCGCTGCGCCTCGACGGCGAACTCCATCGGCAGCTCCTTGAAGACTTCCTTGCAGAACCCGTTGAC
>VAWH01000094.1 GCA_005888315.1 Actinomycetota bacterium
AGACGTTGATCCGGGCGGCCAAGCGCGGACGGCTCGGCCTGGTCGGGATGGGCGAGCGGGTGCGCCTCCTCGGGGGCAACTTCGACGTCGACAGCCGCCCGGGCGGGCCGACGACGGTCAGCCTCTGGCTCCCGCACTGGCAGCCGGTCACCGCGGCCGAGGCGCCCGAGCCTGCGCTCGCCTGAGAATTCGTCCAGAAAGGACAAGCGCCATCGTCCTTGCCGCTCGGGATTAGACGGCCGCCCGGGCAAAGCCCGGACGGCCTCTGGGTGGGCGTCGCGAACGCCCTTACGTCTCCGAGCCGTCGAGGAGCCTGAGGGCCGAATCCCGGTCCGGAACACCGAGCTTCCGCAGCAGCAACCCGATGTGGCGTCGGACCGTGACCGGCGAGATGTCGAGGCGGTCGGCGATCTCGCTCGTGGCAAGACCCCTGCGCAGCAGGTCGAGCACCTCAGACTCCCGCCGGCTCAGCTCGACCGTCGGCCGGGCGGGCAGCCGCAGCCGGCGCCGGTGGTGCCGCGCGCGGAACTCGTCCAGCACCGGACCGAGCATTGCGCGGGGAAACGCCGCCTCCCCGGCGATGACGGCGTGGAGGGCGCGGGCGAGCGTTTCGGGGCCGAGATTCTTCTCCAGGTAGCCCGAGGCGCCTGCCTGCACCACCTGCAGGAGCTCGTTCTCGTCGGCCGCGTCGGTGAGCACGACGACCTCGGTCTCCGGCACACGCGAGCAGATCCGCCCCGCCGCTCCGATGCCACCACCGCGGAGCCGGGCGTCGACAACGCACAGCCTGGGCCGCTCGCGAAGGGCCGCCCTCAGAGCAGCGCTCGCGTCCGCGGCCTCGGCGCAGACCTCGAAGCCGTTGCGCTCGAGCAGCAGCCGGATTCCCTGGCGTGTGGGTAGCTGCGACTCCGCAACCAGGACACGCGCCGGCTCCCTGGTCACTGCGCGCCGCCTGCGCTGGGCTTTGCAAAGCCCACCGGCGCGTTGACTACGCTGCGTTCATGCGCGTTCTGATCGCAGACGACCACCCGCTCATTCTCGCCGGAATCAAGCGGGCGCTTGAGGAAGACGACCAGTTCGAGGTCGTCGCCGAGGCGCGCGTCGGCAGCCAGGTGCTGCCGCTGATCTCGCAGACGAACCCGGACCTTGCCCTGCTCGACCTGCGCATGCCCGAGATGGACGGGCTGCAGTGCCTCGACCGGATCCGCCAGCAGCACCCGAAGGTGAAGGTCGTGATCCTGTCCGTCTCCACCGACCCCGAGGTCGTCCAGACGGTGCTCAACCACGGCGCCAGCGCCTACATCGTCAAGAGCGTCAATCCGATCGACCTCTCGTCTGCGCTCCGGCAGGCGCTCGAGGGCACCGTCTTCAGCGCGATCGGCCTGCCCGCGAAGCGGGCTCAGGAGGACGCCGTCAAGGCAGCCGGGCTGACCGAACGCGAAACCGCGATCCTGAAGGCGCTCGCGGGCGGCCTTTCGAACAAAGCGATCGCCAAGGAGTTGTGGGTCGCGGAGCAGACGGTCAAGTTCCATCTCACAAACATCTATCGGAAGCTCGACGTCGCAAACCGCACCGAGGCCGCGCGCTACGCGTACGAGCACGGCCTGATCGACAGCCCGCACGCCGAGCACGCCTAGAACCCCGATCGGCTTGCAGAAGCGGATCGGCGCGGCCGCAGGCAGCGGCCGAACCGACAGCGCCGCTCGAGCGAATCAGGCGGACGATCAAACACAGTCGATCCCTGGGGGGAGGAAGGAATCACCTTCATGCATCCATCTTTTGCGACCGTCCGCAAGCCGACCCTGGGCGCGGTGGCTCTCGGAGTCATCGCACTAGCCCTGCTCCTGATCCTGACTCGCGCGAGCGGCCCGGGCAGCGCCTTCGCATCGAGCCACGCAGAGGCGCCGCTGATCAGCCAGGACCCGCGGGCGGACAACACCGACCTGTACGCGTTCGTCAGCCCCGAGAACACAAACACGGTGACGATGATCGCGAACTACATCCCGCTCGAGGCTCCGGCCAGCGGGCCCAACTTCTACAGCTTCGATGACACAGCCCTCTACGAGGTCAAGATCGACAACGACGGGGACGGCCAACCCGACCTCGGGTACCAGTTCCGGTTCCAAACGGCGACCCGGAACCCCGACACGTTCCTCTACAACACGGGTCCGATCACGTCACTCAGCGACCCGAACTGGAACCGGCCACAGACCTACAGCGTCACGCGCATCCATTACAACGAGAACGGCAAGCCGGCGGGCAAGGGCGAGCTACTCGGGACGAACATCCCGACGCCGCCCGACAACGTCGGGCCGCGCTCGACTCCGAACTACAACAGCCTCGCGGCGGCCGCGGTCACGACGCTACCGGGCGGGATCAAGGTCTTCGCCGGGCAGCGCGACGATCCGTTCTTCGTCGACCTCGGCTCGATCTTCGATCTGGCCGGACTACGTCCCTTCAACCCGTTTCATCTGCTCCCGCTCCCGGCCGAACCGGGGCGAGATGCGATCAAGAACTACAACACCCACTCGATCGAGATCCAGGTCCCGACGAACCAGCTGGTCTCGTTCTCGAGCCCGACGATCGGGATCTACGCGACGGCAAGCCGGCAGAAGCAGCGCATCCTCGACGAGAACGGCACGACCAAGAACCATGGCCCGTGGGTTCAGGTGTCACGGCTCGGCAACCCGCTGATCAACGAGGTCGTGATTCCGCTGGGCGACAAGGACAACTGGAATCGATCCGATCCGGCGGAAGACTCGCAGTTCGAGCACTACTACTCGTCGCCTGAGGTGTCGCGCCTCGAGAACGTGCTCTACGGGATGCTGCCGCCCACCGGTCCTTCGAACGGCCACGCGGGCGGAGCCCTGCAGAACATCGACACGACAGGCCGCACCGATCTCGACGCGATCCTGCTGACCGGCGTCGACGGCTTGAACAAGACCGGCTCGACGGAGTCCGACCTGCTGCGGCTGAACACGGCGATCAAGCCCGGAGCCAACGGGGCGTGCCCAGGCGGCACGGCCAGCCCGGCCCCGCCGGACCGGCTCGCGGTTCTCGACGCGGACCTGTGCGGCTATCCGAACGGGCGCCGCCTCGGTGACGACGTGATCGACATCGATCTGCGCGTCTTCGCCCAGGGCTACGGCCCCTTCCTCAACGCCGCCTTCGGGTTGCCGAACAAGTCGCCGAACAATCAGCTCGGCGACGGCGTCGACTCGAACGACGTGTCCTTCTCCAACGCGTTCCCGTACGTCGCAACACCGCACCAGGGCTACGAGGTGCCCTAGCCGTTCCATGGAGGGAGGGGCCTGCCCAGCCGGTAGGCCCCTCCCATCCCGGCTGAAGGAGACACGTGAGACGACAGCGACTGATCTTCGGAGCGACAGCGGCGGGGCTCACGGCCGTGGCCCTCACGCTCGGCGGAGTACTGCACGACAGCTCTTCGGCGAACCCGGCGGCGGTCGCGCAGGCCGCAACCAGCGCCGGCGTGCAGACCCGGCCCGGCGAGACCAATGCCGCGGTCGCGCGGCTCCAGGCCGCTCTGCGCGGGAACCCGAACGACGTGACGTCGCTCGACTCACTCGGGCTCGCATACCAGCAGCGTGCCCGCGAGACGGGCGACCCGACCTACTACACGAAGTCCGGCGAAGCTCTGCACCGGGCGCTGGCCCTCGCCCCCCGCGACCTCGTTGCGACGAGCGGACTTGGCTCGCTCGCGCTCTCGCGCCACCGCTTCCGCGCAGCGCTCGTGCTCGGACGCCGCGCTCGCGCGATCTCGCCGACGACGGCTCGCAACTACGGCGTCATCGGCGACGCGCTCGTCGAGCTTGGCCGCTACCCGGCGGCCTTCAAGACCTTCGACACGATGGCGAGCATGCAGCCGGGCCTGTCTTCGTATGCCCGGATCTCCCACGCGCGCCAACTGCTCGGCGACCTTCCCGGGGCGATCAGGGCCATGAAGCTCGCTGTCGACGCCGCCGAAGGACAGGGAGAAGCCGGGGCCTGGACGCACGTCCAGCTCGGCCTGATCTATCTGTCTGTGGGGAAGTTCAGGGCCGCCGCGGCCGAGGACCGGCAGGCGCTTTGGGTCTTTCCGGACTACGCCTACGCACTCGACGCCCTGGCGCGGGCCGAGGCCGGGCTCGGCCATTACCGATCCGCAATCGGTTTCGAACAGCAGGCCGTCAACCGGATCCCGCTGCCTCAGTACGTCGCGACGCTCGGCGATCTCTACGGCGCGGCCGGCCGGCCGCAGTTAGCGCAGAAGCAGTACGAGCTGATCGGCGTCATCCGGCGCCTGCTCGTCGCTAACGGCGTCAAGACCGACCTTGAGACCGCGCTCTTCGACGTCGATCACGGGATCAGGCTGCACGCCTCCCTTTCCCTCGCACGCCTCGCGCAGCGGGAGCGGCCGTCGATCGACGGCGACGACGTCCTGGCTTGGGCGCTCGAGCGGACCGGGCACTGCGGTGAGGGGCTGCGCTACTCGCAGCGCGCCCTCAGGCTCGGCACGCTCGATGCGCTCAAGTTCTTCCACCGCGGGATGATCGAGGGCTGCCTCGGCCACGCGGCCGCAAAGCGCGCGTGGCTTCGTCGGGCTCTGCGGCTGAACCCGCAGTTCTCGATTCTGTGGGCGCCGGTCGCAAGACTGGAGCTGCGATGAAACGGCTTGTCGTCCTCGTCGTAGCCGCGGCTGCGCTGCTTGCGCCGGCCGCTGCTTCGGCGCACCCGCTCGGCAACTTCACGATCAACCGCTTCAGCCGGATCGAAGGCGCCGATCACCGCGCGTACGTCTTCTACGTGCTCGACATGGCCGAGATCCCGACCTACCAGGCCGGACGGATCGACGCCCGCGCCT
>VAWH01000095.1 GCA_005888315.1 Actinomycetota bacterium
CAATTGGTCAGCCTCGTTAGCCCAAACAAGTTGGAACGGCACTAGCGCACCGTCACCTCGCACCGGGGACGCCCGTCCCACTCGGTCGTAGGAAGATAGACCGAAAGGTAGTCCTGCGTCAGCAATTCGATCTGCCCCGCCCCATGGCCGCTCACCACGCCGTCGGCCGTCTGCCCTACCCGGCTCGCGCGGTAGGCGCGCGCTTTCGCCTCGCCCAGCTGGCGCAGCTCTCGCGCCCGGCCGTGCACCGTAGCAGGCGAGAGTTGGTCCGAGAGCCGCGCCGCGGGAGCGTCGGGCCGCACGCTGAACGGGAACACGTGCAGATAGGTGAACGGCAACGCGTCGACCAGTGCGAGAGTGGCGCGGTGATCGGCCTCGGTCTCCCCCGGAAACCCCGCGATCACGTCCGCGCCGAGCCCGAACACCGGCAGCCGCTCCGCGAGCCACTCGAGGGCGGCCCATGCGCTTCAAGACGCGGTTCGAGCCCGACTGCAGCGGCGCATGGAGATGCGCGGCGAGGCTGCGCGGCGCCGCGGTGAGCAACTGGGCGATGCGATCGTCCACCTCGGTGGCCTCTATAGAGGAAAGGCGAAACCGGACTTGCGGGACGGCGGCGATGAGGGCCTCGAGGAGCTCGCCGGGAGAAGACCTTTCCCCTTTCCCGTTTCCCCTTTCCCGATCTTGGCCATACGTCCCGATATGCACGCCCGTGAGCACGATCTCGGCGTGGTGCTCGCTCAGCGCCCGCGCCTCGGCGATCAGCTCCGGGATCGGTCGCGAGCGGTTCGCCCCGCGCGCGATGGTCGTCGCGCAGAAGGTGCAGTGCTCGTCGCAGCCGTCCTGGATCTTGAGCCAGCCGCGCGCGTTGGCGTGAAACCGGCGCAGCACGGGCTCGAGACGCGCATGCGCGACGCCGGCGGCCTCAAGCACCGCGCCCGGATCCGCCCCGCCCACCACCGCGCGCACCGACGGCAGTCCGGCGATGCGCCCGTCGTCCAACGCCGCCGCGCAGCCAATCACGACCGTGGCGAGCTTCGAGTCGCGCCGCGCCAACCCCCGCACCAAGCGTCGCAGCTTGGTCTCGCTCTCGGCGGTCACGGTGCACGAGTTCACCACGGCAACGTCCGCCGCGGCGGTGTCGTCCACCACAACTGCGCCCTGGTCGGCGAACGCCTGGCGCACCAGCTCGGTGTCGTACTGGTTCGCCTTGCAGCCGAAGGTGTGAAAGTAGACGTTCATGGCCGGACGGTGAAGCCGAGCAGGAACGACCAGACCCGCTCGGAGAGTCCAGCCCCGGTGCGGCGCAGGTGCTCGAGGCTGCCATCCACGATCGCGCGACCGCGCGCGAAGGCGCGCCCCGTGCCGGCAGCGAACCCGACCTCGGTGGCCGCTGTCGCACCGGGGCCGAACGGGAGCTGCCCGCCGCGCACCCCGACGCGGAGCGGTGAGAAGCCGGCCCCCACCTCGAGGCCCGCCGACCAGTTCACGGTGTTGAACGCCCCCGGGCCGGCGTCGGCCCACGTGCGCCGCGTGACCGTTCCGGCGAGCCGCACGCTCGGGCTGGGCGCCCAGCGGAGCCCGCCCCCGAACGTGTTGGGGAGGTCGGTCTGGGCGGTGACGACGTCGCCCAGCCGGGCGCGCAGCCGGTTGTCGGAGCGGGCGAACAGGGAGAGACGCAGCTCCGGCAGCGGATCGATGAGCAGGCTCCCCGAGACTCCGAGACCGTCGTAGCGTGTCTCGTCGTTCTGCTACGTGCGCGCGGCGGTCTCACGCGTCGAGCCGCTCAGCACGTGCACCGCCGCGCCCAGCGCGAAGCGCCTGGAGACGCGCCACGCGGCCGCGAATCGCAGGTCGGTGACGCCGCCGTCGCTCGACAGCTCGTCCACATACGGCAGCATCGTGCCCCGCACCAGCAGCGAATCGCGCAGCGTGACGTCCCAGGTGCGGTCCAGGTACGTGGTGAAGCCGCCGGAGAGCACCAGGCGGCCGAACACCGGCCCCGCCAGCACCATCACCGGGAACCGCGTGGCACGCAGCGACGTGGTGGCGCCCGCCGCCGCGTCCACATCGCGGTACGACGTCCCACCCATCGCCGTGGCGGCGAGCCCTTGCAGGTCTCCGAGTGAAGCCTCGGTGAGCGGTGACAGCGCGTCGAACGGCCCGAACGCACCCCCGCTGGAGCGCACGCGCACCGTCTCGAACCGGCCCGGCGTACCGAGACCGCGGATGCCGAACTGGGAATCTTGGGCGGATAGGCGGATCGGCGGATAGGCGGATAGCAAGACCGCCGCTCCTAGGAGCACTCCATCCGCCCATCCGCCAATCCGCCGATCCGCCTTCACGGCACCCCGAACGGGAAGCGCCGCGCGTAGGTGATGCGCAGCGCGGGCCGGAACAGCGTCGCCGCCGATGGATAGAACCGGATCTCCGTCGGTTGCGCTGCTTCTACCTGGGACCGCAGCATCAGCACCTCGGGGCGCGTGCTGTCCGCCGCCCAGAACTGCACCAGGTTCGTCACCTCGACGCGCAGCGTGTCGGTCGCGCCGACGTGGATCGTCGTGGTATCGGTGCGCGTGGCATCGAGCACGAGCGGTGACTTGGCACCGAAGTCCGCGGCCACCGTGTGCGCCTCGACCACGAACGAGTCGACCGGCGCGCCGCGCGCCGGAACGGCGGGGACGAGCAACAGCGTGGCGCGGACGATCTGGGACGAGTCGCGGATGGCGCGTGGCAGTGTGATGCGCATGATGCTGCGGGCCGACGGCGCGCCGCCCACCGCGAGTGTCGAATCGGGCGGCGCGGGCGGCGGATCGAACAGGAAGGTGTCGAAAATGGAACCGCGGGGGAACGGCTTGTGGATCAACGTCGTGTCGGTCCCCTTGATCGAGTCGACCTTTATATACCACGCGACCGTCGCGCCGCAGGCATTCTCGCGCGAGCAGAACGCAATGCTGGTCGGTCCGGCGCCGCCGACTCGCACGCCGATGCCGAGCTTCCCGGTGTCGCCGACCACGTACGGCGCCTGCAGCGAATCGAGCTTGATCGTCACCTTGAGCTGCTTGCTGGTGGTGTCGATCCCGGCCGAGTCGCCGGTCGTCACGTCGACGCCATTGGGCTTTGCCAGCAGGCTGTCCAAGTTCACTGTGCGCAGCGGCGCTCCGGCGAACGCCCCTTGCACGTCCGCGAAGGTCGTGTTGGAGTCGATCGTCACCGGCAGGCCGTACAGCCGGAGCGTCTGATCGTGCGCGGAGGTGTCGCGCCGCGTGACGGTGAGCGTGATCTTGGCGGAATCGGAGCCCACCAGCGGGCTCGTGGTCGTGTCGGCCGTGTTCAGGGCAACGCTGGCGGGCAGGGCCTGGGTGACGAACACGACGCGGCTGTCCACCGCGCCGGGCACATCGCTGGCCGTCATGGCCACGGCTTGAAAGGGAAGCACGTACCCGCGAAACGTCGAATCGCGCCCGATGCTGGCCGCGAGCACCGTGTCCACGACGTCGATCCTGCCGCTGGGACAGAACGTGGGACACACGCCCGGCGCCGTCGCTCGATCGACGCACCCCGCGAGCACGGCGGCGAGCCACGCCACCCGCTGCGCCCTCATCGGTCGAGGCTCGCCTTCGCGAACGCATCGGGGAGCAGCGCGGCGAGGGTCCAGCGGCGCTCGCTCCTCGGGCCCACGGCGATCACCTCCAGGTCGAGCCCGAACTCGGCGAGCAGCTGCCGGCACGCCCCACAGGGCGAGGCCGGCGGCTCGGCGTCGGTGGCGACCACGATGCGCCGGAGCGCGCGCGCGCCCGCGGCGACCGCCGCGCCCAGCGCCATCCGCTCGGCGCAGATCGTGAGACCGTACGACGCGCTCTCCACGTTGCAGCCGACGAACACGCGGCCGTCCGTGGCCTCGAGCGCCGCGCCCACGCGGAACTTGCTGTAGGGACAATAGGCCTGCTGCTGCACCGCGCGCGCCGCCCGCACCAGCTCCGCACTCACGCCCACACGTCCTTCAGGAAGGAAGTGCCTGCCCCGAGCCGCCCCACGCCGAAATACTCCGCCACCGTCGCCCCCAGATCAGCGAACGTCGCCCGCTCCCCCAGGCCGCGGGCTCGCACCCGCGGCCCGAGCACCAGCACCGGCACGGCTTCCCGTGAATGATCGGTGGACGGCGTGGTCGGATCGTTGCCGTGGTCCGCCGTGATGATGATCAGATCATCCTCCCGCACGCGCCCCTCGAGCCGCGGAATCCAGGCGTCGAGCTCCAGCAGCCCTTCATGAAACCCCGCCACGTCGTTGCGGTGCCCCCAGGTCTGGTCGAACTCGATCACGTTGACGAAGATGAACCCGCCGCGGCCGCGGTCGAGCGCCTGCTCGATCAACCGGTACGCATCCCGATTGGTCGGGGTATGCTCGCTCGCGATCCCCCGGCCTGCGAACAAATCGTCCACCTTACCGATGCCGACCCGCTCGATCCCCGCCTCCGCCAGCCGGTCGAGCAGCGTCGCGCCGACCGGCGGAAGGGAGAAATCCCGGCGGTGCGGCGTCCGCTGATACGCGCCGGGCATCCCCGTGAAGGGCCGCGCGATCACCCTGCTTACCGCGTGCTCCCCCACCAGCAGCTCCCGCGCTACTTCGCACGCCCGGTACAGCTCTTCCGGCGGCACCGTCTCCTCGTGCGCCGCCACCTGAAAGACCGAGTCGGCCGACGTGTAGACGATCCATTGGCCGGTCCGTTGTTGCTCCGCGCCCAGCTCCGCGATGATCGCCGTCCCCGACGCCGCCTTGTTACCCAAGTAACCACGACCAGTGCGTCGAGCGAAGTCGTCGAGCAAAGACGTTGGGAAGCCGTTCGGATACGTGCGGAACGGCTTCTTGAGCAGCACGCCGCAGATCTCCCAGTGCCCGGTGGTCGAGTCCTTGCCTTTGGACCTGGGCAGGGCCACGCCGTAGGCAGCGCTCGGCCGGATGCTGGCGCTCAGGCCCCGCAGCGGCCGGCACAACCCCAGCCCCAGCCGCTCCAGATTGGGGAGCCGGAAGCCCCCCACCGCCCGGGCGACATTGCCGAGGGTGTCGCTCCCCTCGTCCCCGTACGCCGCGGTGTCCGGCGCCGGCCCGATCCCCACGCCGTCGAGCACGATGATGGCTGCGCGTTTCACTGGTAGATGCGCGGCAGCCGGGCGCCCAGCCCCGTCAGGAATTCCCGCTGGAGCGCACCGCTCCAGGTGGCGAACTGCTCCAGTGTATTCGTACTTCCTTCGGGGGCCGAGCCGACGAGGGTCGCCACGTCGCCCACAGCGGCGGGTCCGTCCCCCACGTCCACCATGGTCAGGTCCATCGTCACGAGCCCGATGATCGGGCAGGGCCTGCCGCCCAGCAGCACGCGCGCCTCCCCGGAGCGCCCGAGCGAACGGCGCAGCCCGTCGGCGTAGCCGATGCCGAGCGTGGCGATCGTCGTGTCGCATGTCGCGGTCCAGGATGCGTTGTAGCTCACGCTGTCGCCCGCGCGCACGCGGCGCACCGCCACCACGCGCGCCCGCACGCTCACCACGGGCTTCCCTTCGGGCAGACCCTCGCCCGGCGATCCGCCGTACAGGTAGACGCCCGGCCGCACCGCGTCGAACGCGAACTTGCGGTCCTTCAACGCCGCGGCGCTGTTGGCGACGTGCAGCACGGCCGGTCGTCGCGCCAACCGTCCCACCGCCAGGCGGAACCGCTCGAGCTGCGCCTCCGCGGAGCCGTCGTTGCGCTCGGCCGAGTGAAACTGAGTGTAGCAGCCCTCGAGGTAGGGCGTGTCGAGCAGGTCCGCCAGCGGCTCCACGTCGTCCCAGCGCACGCCGCTCCGCCCCATGCCGGTATCGATCTCGAGGTGGAAGGCGCCGCCGCCCGCCCCGCGCGCGATCCAGGCGGCGATGGTGCGCTCGTCCCCCAGCGCCGGCGTGAGCCGCTGCGCGCGGTACGCGTCGAACAGGTCGGCGCGGGCCGGCGTGAACACGAGCACCGGGCCCGTGATGCCGGCGGCGCGCAGCTCGGCGCCCTCCTCGACCGTGGCGACGCCGTAGCCCCAGGGATCGAGCGGCTCCAGCGCCCGAGAAACGGCAACGGCTCCCACCCCGTACGCGTTCGCCTTGACGACCGGGAGGAGCCGCGTGCCCGCCACGCGCGCGACGGTGCGGGCGTTTTCGACGACCGCGGCGAGGTCCACTTCGACCCAGGCGCGCGCGTCGCGCCCGCTCGTTGACACGCTCACAGGCGCGCGTATGATACCCGGCCCGGAAGCTAAATGCAAGACGATGAAGCGGTTGCACTCTCGGAGGAACGCGTGACGCCACGGGACCAGGACACGTTGATCACCGCCCTCCGGATCCAGCAGCGCGCCGCGGACGTGGGGTTCGACTGGCCCAACGCGCGGGGGCCGCTGGAGAAA
>VAWH01000096.1 GCA_005888315.1 Actinomycetota bacterium
CGGGCAGCTCGGCGGCAAGCTGCCGACGCTGACGCAGTACGTCGTCAACGCCTCGAACATTCTGCGCGGCGACTGGTACATCATCTTCCCGCTTGTCTTCCTGACGATCTGGGGCATCCGCCGCTTCAAGCGAACCGAGCAGGGCCGCCGCGTCTGGGACCGGCTGAAGCTGAAGATTCCGATGAAGATCGGCGACGTCGTCCTGAAGGTGACGATGGCCCGGTTCTCGCGCACGCTCTCGACCCTCGTCGCGGCCGGGGTCGACATCATCAAGGCACTCGAGATCACCGGCCAGACGGCCGGCAACTGGGTGGTCGAGGACGCCCTCGCCGGCGTCCGATCGAAGGTCCATCAGGGGATTCCGATCGCGCAGCCGCTGATCGAGAACGACATCTTCCCGCCGATGGTCAGCCAGATGGTCAAGATCGGCGAGGAGACGGGAGAGCTCGAGAAGATGCTCTCGAAGATCGCGGATTTCTACGAGGACGAGGTCGACTCGGCGATCTCGACGCTGACCTCGATCATCGAGCCCCTGATGATGATCATGGTCGGCGCCATGGTGGGCGTGATCGTGATCTCCATGTACTTGCCGATGTTCAAAATGCTCAGCCTCGTCAAGTAGCCGCCGCCGTCCTACTAGGGCGCCAGCCGCTCCACCTTCCAGCCCTCGCGCGCGCGCGTGTAACGGATACGGTCGTGGAGCCGGTTCTCGCGGTGCTCCCAGAACTCGATCGTCTCCGGCCGCAGCCGGTAGCCGCCCCAGTGCGGCGGGAGCGGGACGTCGCGTCCTTCGTATTCACGCTCGAGCTCGACGTAGCGGGTCTCGAGCTCCTCGCGGCTCGAGAGGGGACGGCTCTGCCGTGAAGCCCACGCCGCCAGCTGGCTTCCGCGGGGGCGAGTGGCGAAGTACGCCGTAGACTCCGCCTCGGAGACGCGCTCGACCCGCCCCTCCACCCGGATCTGCTTGCCGGGCGGCCGCCAGTAGAAGAGCAGCGCGGCGCGCGGGTTCTGCTCGAGCTCGCCGGCCTTGCGGCTGACGTAGCCGCTGTAGAAGACGAAGCCGTCCTCGTCGGCGCCCTTCAGCAAGACCATCCGCGCCGAGGGCGCGCCGTCGGCGTCCGCGGTCGCGAGCGCCATCGCCTCGGGCACTTCGACGCCTGCCTGCTCGGCCTCGCGAAACCACTCCTGGAACCGCGCGACCGGGTTCTCCGTCATCTCGGCGCGTGGACGAAGCGGTCGAGCGCGACGAAGCGGTACCCGCGCGCGCGTGCCAGCGAGATCACGCGCGGCAGCGCCTCGGCGTCGAGCAGGGAGCCGTCCCGCGCGACGCCAACGTGCATCAGCACGATCGCCCCCGGCTCCAGGTGATCCGCGACGCGGCGGACGACCGAGCCGACCGACTGCCCCTCGGAGGTGCCCATCCAGCCCCAGGTGTCGAGCGACCAGCGCACCGAGGCATAGCCCATCGAGTTGACGACGCCGATCGTTCGCTCGTCGCGCGCACCGTAGGGAAACCGGAACAGCGGGCGGGGATTGCGACCGGTCTCGACCCGGATCCACAAGGCCCCGCGACGCACGTCGGACCGGATCTCCGCCGAGGAAAGGCCGGTCTGGTCGGCATGGTCGTAGGTGTGATCGCCGATCGGGTAGCGCCGGCCGATCGCGCGCGTGAGGCGCGGATGCAGCCGGATCCAGCGGCCGGCCAGGAAGAAAGTCGCCGGCACCCGGCGCTGGCGCAGCGTTTTTAGAATCCGAGCGGTTCCGTTGGCCGTGTCGCCGCCGCCGTCGAAGGTGAGGGCGACGAGCTTGCGATAGGTCGGCAGCCGCTCGACCTCGCGGAGACGGCCGGCGCCGCTCGCGCCCGCCGCGAGCGTCAGCACGGCGGCGGCGGCGACTATTCGCGCCGCCATCCGGACTCGAGGAGCTCCCGCACCTCCTCGACCCCCGTTTGCCAGATGCGGAGCATCTCCTCGTCGTCGCGCTGGTAGAGCCCGCCGAAGCTGCCGTCGCCGATCAGGTCGCGCAGCCCGTCGGGGCCGACGACACGATACGCGCCCTCGTCGAGCATCGGCTTCTCTTCGTCGGGTAGCTCGACGCCTGCGAGCCGGGTCCACGGGAAGTTCTCCATCCAGCTTGCGTGTGAGCCCTTCCCGGTGCTTTCGACGACAGCCCACGTCTTCGGCCCGACCCACCAGTTGTGAAAGATCGCCTGCGCGTCGGCCCGCTCAGATGTCCATTCGCGGGCGAGCGAGCCCGCGGGCGTGTTGCCGCCGTGGCCGTTCACGAGCAAGAAGCGCCGAAATCCCTGCCGGTAGAGCGAGTCGAGCAGGTCGCGGATGACGGCGAGGAACGTCTCCAGCCGCAGGGTCGGGCTTCCGGGATAGGCCGCGGCGAAGTAGGGCGTCAGTCCGTATGGGAGCACGGGGAGGACCGGGACACCGATTGGCTCGGCGGCCTCGGCAGAGACTCGTTCGGCGAGCATGTTGTCCGTCTCGAGCGAGAGGTAGGCGTGCTGCTCCGTCGATCCGAGCGGTAGCACGATCCGGTCGTCGCGCTCGAGGTACTCCGCGAGCTGCATCCAGTTTAGGTCACGGATCCTCACCATCAAACGAGTTCCAGCGTCGCCCGCCGCCGGCCCTCGGCCTCGAAAACCCGCAGCAGGATGTAGCCGACGGCGAAGTAGCACAGGCCGATCAGCGCCTCCTTGCCGAGCAAGCCGTCGACGGAAGAGAGCGACGCGCCGTGCGCGACCCGCCGCGCTGCGGCGATTCCGTGCGTCAGAGGCATGCCGCTGCCGACCACCTGCATCCACTTCGGCAGTGCC
This sequence comes from Actinomycetota bacterium, assembly GCA_005888315.1. GTDB lineage: Bacteria > Actinomycetota > Thermoleophilia > Gaiellales > Gaiellaceae > 13-2-20CM-68-14. The sequence goes on from VAWH01000096.1 coordinate 2,825, forward strand.
GAGAGCGGGATGTTGACGCCGCAGAACAGCAGCATCAGGAAATAGGCCGGGTTCGCGATCGTGAACACGTCCCGCCAGCGCAGCCCGAGCGCGCCGACGACAAGCCCGAACGCCGTGCAGGTCGTGGTCGAGAGCAACACGACCAACGCGAGCTCCGGGATCGTTCCAGGCGCGGGATGGAAGTCCAGGAGCAGCCGCCCGATTGCGAAGCCGAACGCCGAGACGATGAAGCCGTTGACGATGTGCGGCAGGGCTCGTCCGAGGAAAAGCGCCATCCGGTTCGCCGGTGTCGCCAGCAGCGGCGCGAGCGTCTGCGTCCAGCGCTCGCCGCCGACCGTGATCGCGACTCCGAAGACGCCGGACATCCCGGATACCTGCACGGCGTTGCCGACGACGTAGAAAGCGTCGTCGCGGACGTGGCTGAAGCGGCCGAGGTAGGCGAAGAAGAGCACCTGGAAAGCCGGCCCGCCCAGCATCGTGGGCACATAGAAGCGCGGGCTCTGCCAGTTGAAGAGCGCCCGGTAGCTGAAGTAGCCGCCGAGGAAGAAGATGCGCAGCGTTTGCCTCATACGAGCGACAGAGTCGCGCGCTCGCGGGCGCGCCGCTCGAAGGCGCCGACGACCGCCTGGCCGATGAAGAAGTAGACGGCCGCGAGCCCGAGAGCGATCCCGATTCCCGGCCAAGGGTTGCCGCCGAGGGCCGCGTTATGGATCGCGCGGTAGCCCCACGTCGGCGCCAGGATCCACGAGAGCGGGTGGATCCAGCCCGGCAGCAGGGAGAGGGGCACGATCACGCCGGTGACGATCCAGACCGGGAACTCGAGCATGTTCGAGAGCGCATTCGCCTCGCGGTAGAGGATGAAGCTCGCGCCCATCACGAGCCCGAGCACGCCGAGCGAGACGATCGTCACGACGATCGAGATTACGAAGGCGACCGGATGCGCGAAATGGAGCGGGATCCCAAAGATGACGCGTCCCCAGAGGAGCGTCGACGCGAGCGAGTAGAGGCCGATCGACGCCGCCGCGAGCGTCTGCGGGAACAGGATCAGCGCGTAGGGCGGCGGCGAAGCGACGAGCGGCTCGAGCACACCCTGCCAGCGCTGGAAGTTGATCGCACCGCCGGACCCGAATAGCGTCGAAGTCCAAATTCCCATCAGGCCCGCAGACAGCGCCGCGTAGAGCAGCGTCCCGGGCCGGTGGCCCGCCTTGAACAGGTAGTACGCGAGCGTGGCGAAGATCAGCGGCTCGATGATCGAGGTGAAGACAAAGAGGCCTGCCTTCGTCATCTGCTTGAGCTGGAACCACCAGCAGACAGCGAGCAGGCGCGCGATCCGCATCAGTTCTCCGTCACCAGGCTCACGTAGGCGTCCTCGAGCGTGGGCTC
>VAWH01000097.1 GCA_005888315.1 Actinomycetota bacterium
ATTCTCGCCGGCGACGCCGAAGGCGACGAGCGCCTCCGCGGCGGCGGCCAGTGGCTCGTCGGCCCGGACGGCGAGGAAGCAGCCCGTGATCGCGGTCGCCATGCAGCCCGAGCCGGTGATCGTCGCGAGCAGGGGCTCGCCGTTCGCGATCGCCAGCGTGTGCTCCCCGTCCGAGACGTGGTCGATCGGGCCGGTCACGGCTGCAACGGTCCCGAGTTCGTGCGCCGCGGCGCGCGCCAGCTCGGCCGCCGAATCGCTCGCCCCGATCGACTCGACGCCGCGGATCTCGGCCTCGCGCCCGGCGAGGGTGGCGATCTCGGCCGCGTTCCCGCGCACGACCGCGACATCGAGCTCGGTCAGGAGCCGACGCGCGGTCTCGGTCCGGTAGCTCGTCGCTCCGGCGCCGACCGGGTCGAGCACGACCGGGACGTCCGCGGAGTTGGCAGCGCGGCCCGCGGCGAGCATCGCCTCGACCCACGGCGGCGAGAGCGTGCCGATGTTGAGCACGAGCGCCCCCGCGAGCGCCGCCATCTCCTCGACTTCCTCGCGCGCGTGCGCCATCACCGGCAGCGCCCCGAGCGCGAGCGTCGCGTTCGCGGTCTCGTTCATGACCACGTAGTTCGTGATCTGGTGCACGAGCGGCTTGCGCTCCCGGATCACGGCGAGGTCAGCGCCGGTGGAGAGCGCCGCTTCTGTCGTGCTCACGCGCCTCCGCCTTCACGCGCTCCAGATCTGATTTCGTCGCGACCGGATGGACCGGGTTTGGCGGCCGCGGCGGCAAAGCCGCCCCGGCCTTTTAGCGGCATCGCAAGCGACGCCGCGGTCAGGTTGAGAACGTCGACGGGTCCCTCGCCGGCACCGAGCTCGGCCAGCCCGTGCGCCACCGCCTCGGAAGCCACGAGCGCCGCGTTCTCCGCCGCCTCTCTCAGGGACAGACCCCGAGCCAGGCCCGCGCAGAGCGTGGCCGAATGGGTGCAGCCGGACCCGTGCGTGGCGCCGAAGTCGTGCCGCTCGATCGGGATCTCGACGTGCTCCTCGCCGTCGAAGAAGTGATCGACAGGCTCACCGTGCCCCCCCGTGACGATCACGGCCGCCGCCCCGAGAGCGTGAATCCGCTCCGCCAACTCGAACTTCGTAACAGTCTGTTGCTTGTCCCCTGCGAGGACCTGCGCCTCGGCGAGGTTCGGCGTCACGACCGTGGCCAGCGGGAGCAACCGGTCGACGAGCGTCTCGACCGCTTCGTCCTCGAGCAGCTGCGCGCCCGAGCTCGCAACCATCACGGGGTCGACAACCAGCGGGACGGGATGCTCCTCGAGAAAGTCCGCCACCGTTTTGATCAGCCGACGCGAGAAGAGCATTCCGGTCTTCGCCGCGTCGACGCCGATATCGTCGACCACCGCCTCGAGCTGCGCGGTCACGAAGGCCGGCGGCAGCTCGTGGATCGCGCTCACACCGACCGTGTTCTGCGCCGTCAGCGCCACGAGCGCCGACGTCCCGTAGCACCCGGCCGCGGCGAACGCCTTCAGGTCAGCCTGGATCCCGGCGCCGCCGCCGGAATCGGAGGTCGCGATCGTCAAACAGCGTGGTGTCAATTCACTCCCTTCGCCGGCATTACCCGGATCAGGTTCGCGGGTGTGATCTCAGCCCTTCGCCAGGGCACCCCGGTCCGGAAATCGTACCTGCGGAGAATGCTTACGAATCCGCCACAGATCGTTACGCCTCGGTCATCGAGACGTAACGAGCCGCTCCTAGCCTCCCGTGCACGGACAAGCGCAGGGGTCAGGAAAGGAGCGGCCATGCGCATTTTGGTCGCAATCGGACTGGTAGGGACGGCCTTGGTGGCAGCATCGCCGGCCGCCGCCACAAATCAATCGGTCGTCGGCGCCTACGGATGCTTCCTGAACGGAGGCCACGTCTACCGGCCCGCCGGCACCGACATCGTGGTGCGTCAGGGCTGGGCCGCGAAGAACGGCGGCCTCGTTCAGGACTGGCTCAACGCCCAGACAACGACGTTCGCGGTCAACGGGGGTGCTCCCGTCAACGCGAGCGACTCGCACACCTCAATCCAGGGCTATCCCCCGGGCGGGTTCGTGTCCTACGTGTTCTACGACACGGGGATCGTGCTCGTGCCGGGCGAGAGCATGACGTTCCACACGGTGCAATCGATCAGCCGTCGGTTACTCGACGGCATCGTGTTCGCGGACGGCGGGGACAACGGCAAGCCGCTGTTCGCCGAGGCTGGCACACAGCTCGACGTCACCTGCACAGTCACGGGGTACTGAGTCCACCCCCGGACGGCGGTTGCCGCTTCAATGGTGAGGCGGCAACCGCCGTCGCTCGCGGCGCCGTTGTGATGCCTGGCTAGCATCGGCGGCATGAGCCGCGTGCGCTACGACGGCGTCGCCGACTGGTACCAAGGGTTTCGCCCGGAGCTGACGCCGGACGAGCTCGACGCGCTCCAGCGGCTACTCGGCGTCGGCAAGGGGCGCTGTCTCGACGTTGGCTGTGGGACCGGTGTGTCGACCGCGGCGGTGGCCGAGCTCGGCTGGTCGGCGGTCGGCGTTGACCTCTCCGAGGACATGCTTGAGATTGCCCGCGGCCGCGGGCTCGACGTCATCCAAGGACCAGCGGATGCGCTTCCCTTCGACGACGGAACCTTCGACGCCGCCGTGTCCGTGTGGACGCACACCGACGTCGAAGACTTCTCCGCCGTGATCAGGGAGACCGCACGGGTGCTGCGGCCCGAAGCTCCCGCGGTCTACATCGGCGCCCATCCGTGCTTCGTCGGGCCACACTCGATGTTCGTCGGCGCCGAAGGCGTTCCCGAGCTGCACCCCGGCTACCGTCCTTCGAGGCGCTATGACAACTCCTCGCCCGGCGTCGCCAATCCCGACGGGCTCCGTGCGCGCGTCGACAGCGCGCATCTTCCGCTCGGTGTCTTCCTGAACGTCTTCCTGGACGCGGGGTTCCGAGTTGAGCGACTCGAAGAGCTCGGTGACCAGGACTATCCGTACGTGGTTGCGCTGCGAGCACGCCGATGAGCGTCGCGACCAGGATCTGGGACGATCTCCTCCAAGGCGAGGAGATCGCCTACCTGGGCACCGAGCCCGCGCGCGAGGCGCGGCTCGCGCCGCTTCCGGACGATCTGCACACGCGCGTGCGGGAGGCCCTCGCGGCGCAGGGGATCGACGAGCTCTACACCCACCAGCGGGCAGCCTGGGACGCCGCTGCGCGCGGCGAGCACGTCGTCGTCACCACCGGCACGGCCAGCGGCAAGACGCTCGCCTTCAACCTGCCCGTGCTCGACGCGATCGCGCGCGAGCCGAAGCAGCGCGCGCTCTATCTCTATCCGACCAAGGCGCTCGCGCAGGATCAGCTCCGCTCGCTCTCCACCTTTCGCCTGCCCCGGCTGCGAGCCGCGATCTACGACGGCGACACGGAGAGCGAGCGCCGCTGGCAGATCCGCAAGTGGGCGAATCTCGTGCTCACGAACCCGGACATGCTCCACGTCGGCGTGCTTCCGCATCACGATCGCTGGGGCGACGTGCTCTCGAACCTGCGCTACGTGATCGTCGACGAGGCGCACGTCTACCGCGGCGTCTTCGGTTCACACGTCGCGAACGTGCTGCGCCGCCTGCGCCGCCTGGCGAGGATCTACGGCGCCGAGCCGCAGTTCCTGCTCGCCTCGGCGACGATCGCGAACCCGGGCGAGCTCGTCGAGCGGCTGCTCGGCGTCCCCGCGACGGTCATCGGCGACGACGGCGCCCCGCGCGCGGAGCGGACGGTCGTCCTCTGGAACCCCCCGCTGACCGACGAGGAGCTCGGCCTCCGCGCCTCGCCGCTCGGCGAGGGCTCGCGGGTGCTCGGCGATCTCGTCTCGCGCGGGCTGCGGACGCTGCTCTTCGCCAAGAGCCGCAAGGCAGCGGAGCTGATCCATCGGTTCGCCGCCGACCGGCTCGGGGACGCCGCGCGGCTCTCGCCCTACCGCGCCGGCTACACGCCGGCCCAGCGGCGCGAGATCGAGCAGCGGCTATCGGCGGGCGAGTTGCTCGGCGTCTCCGCGACGAACGCGCTCGAGCTCGGGATCGACGTCGGCCTGCTCGACGCGGTCGTCTCGGTCGGCTTCCCGGGCACGGTCTCGAGCCTGCGGCAGCAGTGGGGGCGGGCAGGCCGTCGGGGGCATGGGCTCGCGGCGCTCGTCGCGAGCGAGGACGCGCTCGACCAGTACTTCATGCGCGAGCCCGAGGCGCTGCTCGGCCGACGCGTCGAGGCTGCGATTCTCGACCACGAGAACCACCGCGTCCTCGACGGCCATGTCCGCTCGGCCGCCTTCGAGGCGCCGCTCGACGACGGCGACCGAGAGATCCTCGGCGACGTCGCACTCGAGCGCGCCGCCGAGCTGCCCGAGCTGAAGCACACCGAAGCC
>VAWH01000087.1 GCA_005888315.1 Actinomycetota bacterium
TGACCCCCAGTCCAGGAGCAAGATCTCATTCGGGCGAGGCTGCGTCAAATCTCTGCTCGCGCGGCACCAGGGTCAGTACGCACGCCGCCGCGAGCGTTCCGGCAACGACCGCCTTGCCCGGCCGCGGCTTGCGTGAGAAGCGCCTGCGGGCTGCGGCTCGATTGTGGAAGCGGGCGCGGCGGTTCGCAGAATCTCCTGCTCGAACCGGCCGTGGCGCCCTTGGCGGCGAGTCTCGCGCGACTATGCGGCTGCGCCCGGTCGGCTGGTGCGTTTCTGTCCGGCCCGGGCGCACCCGTCACCTTCCTGCCGAGTCTGCGCGGACGCCGATAGAGAATCGCGGTAGAAAGCCGACGGGAACGGCTCCGTTGAGCCGCTCCCGTAGTACTTCGACGACCTCTACGGCGACGCGCTGGCGGACGCGCGGACGAAGCTGCACGAGCGCGGCTACGACCTGCCGGCGTTGCGCTAGTCGCGGCGCGCGTACGACGCTGCTCCGCCGCCGCCGGTACTACCACGGTACGCGCGGGGCCACCCTCCCGGCCCCGCGCTCTCCAAAAGCCCTGCTAATCGCATGGGCCGGGCAGGGATCGAACCTGCGACCTTGGGATTAAAAGTCCCCTGCTCTACCAACTGAGCTACCGGCCCGAATCCGCATGGTTGAGCAAAAATAGGTCCTCGCGGATCACAAGCCATGCTAGCGCTCCTCGGAAGCCTTCCGGGCCTGCGCGGTGCGGCGCAAACGGGGTAATTACAGAGCAGTGCGTGGCTGGATCGGACTCGTCGGGGTGCTGGCCGGGACGGCTGTTTGTGTCGGAAGCGCTCCGGGAGCGCTCCCCAACGCGCTCTTGCCCGACCTCGACGAGCGGGCGCCGCTGGCGGTCTCGGTCCGTTGGGGAGGTCCGCCCGGGAACCTCCACCCGCGGCTCGTGTTCACTTCGACCGTCGAGAACGTCGGCTTCGGGCCGCTCGTGGTCGAGGGCCGCCGACAAAGCACCCGTGTACCGACGATGCGCGCCGACCAGCTCGTCCGGCTTCGCAGCGGTGGCTTCGAGCGCTTCGACCGGGTCGGAAGGATGCGTTACAACGTCAGCCCTTCGCATAGCCATTGGCACTTGCAGCCGTTCGAGCAGTACGAGCTGCGAACGGTCGACGGCCGGCAGCTCGTCCGCGACCACAAGAGCGGCTTCTGCCTGACGAACGACTACCGCTCTCCGCTCCCCACGCTCGGCCCTCGTGGCACGCAGCGGGTCGACAAGACCGACTGCGGCAGGGACAAGCCCGGCGCGCGGCACGTCCTCGAGGGAATCTCCGTTGGCTGGGGCGATATCTACGTCCCGGCCAAGGAGGGCCAGTACATCGACCTCAACGGCATTCCGTACAGCGACTACGTCCTCGTGCACCGCGTCAACGTCGGCCGGCTCCTGCACGAGACGAACTACGCCAACGACGCATCGTCGATGCGAATCAGGCTCGTGCCGCCGGCGACGCCGGCGGACCCGCCCGGGGTGATCGTGCTACAGACCTGCGACGACAGCGCCCGCTGCTGAGGGTCGGAGGCTCCGCGGCTCGCCGCACCGAGCAACGGGTATCTACCGAGAAGATGGGCGCCAGGGCCGAGTGGTTAGGCGGGGGCTTCCCCAAGCTCCGACAGCGGTTCGAGTCCGCTCGGCGCCGTTGAGCCGGAGCTCCTCATGGAGCTCCGTCGTCGTCTCGCTGGCGCTGCTCTCGCTCTTCGTGCTGGCGATGATCGTCGTTCGCGTCCTGTACACCGGGAGCTCGGACCATACGGCGATCGCCTGGAACCTCTGCCTCGCGTGGGTCCCGTTCGTGCTCGCACTCTGGTTCTCCGGCCGTGCAAAGGGGGGTTTGACACCGGGGCTCGCGGCGATCGCGCTGCTCTGGCTGCTCTTCCTACCGAACGCGCCGTACTTGGTCACCGACCTGAAGTACGTCGGTTACAGCAACAGCGTCCCGGTCCTCTTCGACGTCCTCCTCCTCTCGGCAGCCGCCTGGACCGGGCTGCTCCTCGGCCTCGCGTCCGTCCTGCTCATGCACGCGGCGGGGCGCCGCTACGTAGGGGCGTTCCGGGCGTGGGCGCTCGTCGTCGCGGTGCTCGCGCTGAGCTCCTTCGGGATCTACCTCGGCAGGATCCAGCGCTGGAACACTTGGGACGTCGTCTTGCGCCCGGGCGCACTCTTCCACGCGGGCTGGCGCGGCGCGCTCCACCCGCTCGGCCACCCGCGGCCGATCGCGCTGACGATCCTGTTCACGTTCTTCCTGATCGCGGCCTACCTCGTCGTTTGCTCGCTCGGGCGCCTGCAGGGGCCGGGCGAGCCGGAGCCTGGGCACGACGAGGGCCGGCGTCCGCGCCTCCTGTTGCTGGTCACGTTGGCGGAAACCGGCGGCGCGCAGACCTACGTCGCGCTGCTCATCCCCACCGTCGCCGAGCAGTTCGAGGTCACGGTCGCGGCGCACGGTGACGGTCCCGTGCGCGACGCCGCCGAAGCCGCGGGTGTGCGGTTCGTGCCGGTCAAACACCTCCGGCGCGGGATCAACCCGTTCCGCGACGCACTTGCGCTCGTCGAACTCGTCCGGCTCTGCCGGCGCGAGCGACCCGAAATCCTGCACGCGAACAGCTCCAAGGCCGGCGTTCTCGGCCGGATCGCCGGCGTGCTCGCCGGTGTCCCGATTCGAATCTTCACCGCGCACGGCTGGGCCTTCGCCGCCTACCCCGGTCTTGCAGGATGGCTCTACCTGTGGGCCGACCGCATCGTTCAGCCGCTGACGACGCAGGTGATCTGTGTCGCCGAGCACGAGCGAGAGCTGGGCATCGGCGCCCGCAGCTGCGTTCCCGAGCGGTCGGTCGTCGTCCACAATGCCGTCGACGTCGGCTCGTTCGCAGCAATACCTCACGTCCATGAGCTGCCGCAGATCATCAGCGTCGGCCGCTTCGCCTACCCCAAGGACTACCCGACGCTCGTCGACGCGCTGGCGAGGATCGATGCCGATTACCGCGTGACTCTTGTCGGCGAAGGACCCGACCGCCCGACCGTGACGACCGCTGCTCGCCGCCGCCTCGCGGGACGTGCCGAGCTCGTGGGAGCTCGCCGGGACGTCCGCGAGCTGCTCGCCGCGGCAGATCTCTTCGTTCTGTCGAGTCGATCTGAAGCCCTGCCGATCTCGGTCCTGGAGGCGATGGCTGCAGGGCTGCCGGTCGTGGCGACGGACGTCGGCGGTGTGTCGGAGCTCGTCGTCGACGGAGAGACCGGGTTCCTCGTTCCACCCGCCGACGCGAAGGCCCTCGCACAGGCCCTGGAGACGCTTCTCCGCGAGCCCCGGCTTCGGCGGCGGTTTGGAGCTGCGGCGCGCCGGCGCGCCGAGCAACGGTTCGACCTACCTCGATTCCGCGAAGCTCACCTGCGCCTCTACCGGCGAGAGCTCGAGCTACGCAGCCGTCCCGTGACGATACCTCCGTCTCGGACGACGGGGCAGCTGGAACCCGAGCCTCGCTCCGGCGAGCGCGAGAAACGTCGTCTCGCCGATCACGAGCAGCACGAGCGCGAGCCCACCCGCCAGCAGGAGGCGAGATTCGCGCGAGCCGGACGCAGCCGCCGCCTGGCCGCCGATCGCGCGAAGGGAAGCTCGATCGAACACTAGGCCCGGCAGGCGCACGAAGTGATGCACTGACGCTGAACGCGTGTGCGAGCGGCTGGCGCCCCGGTGCTGCGTCTTGCGTACCTTTGCGGGGGTGACCGGCTTGGCGTCGGCCGGCCTGGCGGCTGCCGGCGAAGGCGGCGTAACGGTCTCGGTCGCAGGCGCGACGACCGCCGGGAACGAGCGGTTGATGCTGGAGACGGTTCTCGAAGAGCTGGTCGACGAGCTGCGAGGAGCCGGCTGTGCGCTCGGAGCCGGATCTGGATGCAAGGCGGGCGCCGGTGGCGGTGCCGGCTCGGGCCCGGGGCTTGCGGCGAGCGCGCCGCCCGCGAGGGCGCCGAGCACGGCGGCGCAAAGGCCGGCGGCGAGCATTGCGGGGCGCAGCACCCTCAACTCCCCACCTACAACCACGCCGCGATCAGGACGACGATCGCGACGATCGCGGCCAGCGCAACCACGACGAAGTTCACGACCAGGGCCGCCGTGACGACACGCCGCTGCGGCTGTGCCGGCCGTAAATCGGGCTCGGGCACCGGCGCTCCCTCGCCGTCCCCGTTGACGTCGACACCGTCGGCGCGAACGGGCCGCGTCGCGATCCGCCCCACACGCGCCGGCACGCGCCAGCCGAGCGCGCCCGCGAGGACGTCGGTGATGAACTGATTGAGGCTGACGTTCTCGCGTTCGGCGACCCGTGAGAGCTCCGCATGGAGTGTCTGGGGCATTCGCAGCAGCAGCCGGCCGCTGTGGGACTGCACGGATTTCGGCTCGGGGACCTCGCGGCCTTCGCGGGCAGCCGCTTCCAGCCACGCCGTCATCGTGTCCGAGACGGCGTCGAGCGCGCCCTGCGGCGTGTCGCCGCGCGCCGTGCAGCCGGCGAGCGCGTCGACGGTCGCGACCCAGTCGCCTCCGTCCCCATCCCTGTCCTGGACGAGCGTGACGGGATAGGGAAGCTCGACCGAGCTGCCCGCGACCTGCGGCGGCGGCGACCGGTTTTCGAGGCGCTGTGCCTTCTGACGACGGGTGCGAGCGCTCACAAGCTTCCGATTCTACGCCGCAGAAGCCGGAAAAGCACCTCTTTTGCGGCGTCA
>VAWH01000033.1 GCA_005888315.1 Actinomycetota bacterium
AGGGGACCCTTGACGATCTCGAGGCCGTAGCGCTCGCGCAGCTCACCGTCGCCGGCGATGTGATCTGCGTCGGCGTGCGTCGTCAGCAGGTGTGTGACCGTCAGGCCGTGCCGTTCGACAGCGTCGTGGAGCGGCTCGAGCGGCGCACCCGAATCGACGAAGACCGCCGTGCCGCCCTCTTCGTCGGCGACGAGATACGCGTTCGAGAGCCAGCTTGGATGCATGCTTCGCTCGACGAGCACCGGCGGTAGGCTAATCGCGGAATCGACGAGGAGGGCAGATGGCCGGGCTGATGGAACGAACGATGACGCTGATCAAGGCGAAGTGGTCGAAGCTCCTCGACCGCGCGGAGAAGCCGACCGAGACCCTCGACTACTCCTACGAGCGACAGCTCGAGCTGCTGCAGAACGTCAAGCGCGGCGTCGCCGACGTGGTCACGGCCAAGAAACGTCTGCAGCTGCAGACGCAAACCCTCGAACAGAACGTCGTCAAGCTCGACACCCAGGCGCGCCAGGCGGTCTCGCAGGGTCGCGAGGATCTCGCCCGGCAGGCGCTGGAGCGAAAATCGGCGGTCCAGGGCCAACTGCAGGGCCTCGACGGGCAGGTCAAGCAGCTCGAGGCGCAGCAGGAGAAGCTCGTCGCGAGCGAGCAGCAGCTCTCGGCCCGGGTCGAAGCCTTCCGTTCCGAGAAGGAAGTGATGAAGGCGCAGTACTCCGCCGCCGAGGCGCAGGTGCGGATCGGCGAAGCGGCGACCGGAATCGGCGATCAGATGGCCGACACGGGCGCCGCGATTCAGCGCGCGCGAGAGAAGACGCAGGAGATGCAGGCGCGCGCGGACGCGATCGACGAGCTGACCGCGTCTGGCGCGCTCGAGGACTTCACCTCCGACCAGACGCCGCTCGACCGGGAACTGGCGCAGATGGCCTCGCAGTCGCAGGTCGATCAGGAGCTGGCGCAGCTGAAGAAGGAAGTCGGCACGGGCGCACCGCAGAAGGAGATCGAGAAGTAACGCTTTTGGCGCGATCGCGTGCACCACGCGTATGGCTTTCGGCGTTAGGCTCGTAGCGGGGCGAGCGGGGGAAGCCCCGCGTCTCGCGTGCGCGCCCGTGATCCTCGAAGAGCTGCTGCGCCCGACATTTACAAAGGCGCGTTGAACAACCCGAACCAGCGCGAGAGATCCTGCTCGATCGGCAGCTCGTTCTCGAGCTTCGCCTTCAGCTCGAGCTCCTCGGCGTTGTCGCGGTCCTTGTCGCCCTTCGGCACGAACGGCCAGAAGGCGCCGCGCTTGAAACCGTAGATCCAGTAGACAACCTGGCCGTCGCCGAACTTCGGCTCGAACTTGAAGGCCGCCGCGAGCAACTGCTCGCCGAAGCCGCCCTCCTCCAGGCCCTGGGCGACCGCATGCACGGTCGTCACCTGGTCCTCGACATCCGCGTCGTGGACGACGATCCACTCGTACCCGAAGTCGTCAGATTTCCGCTCGAGCCGCGAGCCGTACTCGCCGGCGACCGCGTCCAGCACTTGCTGCAGGTCGTTCTCCGCCCGGACGAACTCACCCGCTGACAGCGGCTTGAACACGACCCCGCCCGTCCCCGCCGACTTCAATCCCAGCTCGGCGTCGAGCGTCACCCGCGCGGTAGAGAGCGCGAACATCCGCTCCTGGGCGGGGCCCTTCAGCTTCTTGCGCCCAAAGAGGACATCCGTGAAGCCCATGTCAGGCCGCGGCCTTTCCGAGCTCGCGCGAGATCGCCGCCAGGCGACGAAGGCGCTTCTCGAGCGGCGGGTGGTCCCGGAGTACCGTGAATCGCGCCGAGTGCGTCGCCGCCGGGACGATGAAGAACGCGTTGAGGCCGGTCAGGGCCCGGAGGTCGCGACTCGGGATGCGGTCTGTCTCGTCGGAGAGCTTCTGCAGCGCGCTCATCAGCTGTTCTGGAGCACCCGTCAGCATCGCCGCCCCACGGTCGGCCGCGTACTCCCGGTAGCGCGAGATCGTCACCGTCAGCAAGAAGCCGACGATATAGAGCACCCACGCGAAGGGCGAGAACAGCTTGAACGCAAGCCGCTCCTCGAAGTCGAGCTCGTCGCGCTCGAAGGCGTAGGGACCGAAGCGCCGGCGAAGGAAGAATGCGGCCGCGACGGGAAACGCGCTCGCGGCCGTCATTACGACTGCGTCGCGGTTGGCGAGATGAGCGACCTCGTGCGCGACGACGGCCTCGAGCTCCGGCTTCGTCAAGCGGTCGCGGAGCCCAGTCGTGACGACAATCGTCGAACGCGCGTGTGTGATGCCGGCTGCAAACGCGTTCGGGACTTTCAGCCGCCCGATCGCGATCTTGGGCTTCGGAAGATCGGCGACCCCACAAAGCCGCTCCACGATCGCGTGGAGCTCAGGAGCTCGAGCCGTGTCGACGACGTTCGCGTGCGCCGCTCCGAGCACGAGCCGGTCAGCGCTGACGTAGTGAACCCACAGGAGCAAGACGAACGCGGGCGGAAGCAGGAACACACGCCAGTCTTCGTCCCAGTCGGCCAAGACGGCGATCGCGATGAGGAGCGCAACACCGACGTAAAGCCCCGCGAGCACGACCGTGACCGCGAGCATCCGGATACTCAGTCCGAGATCGCGGCCGAGCTCTTTGCGCCTCACGGCGCTCTCTACCCCCTACGCGACCGGCCGACCCATCTCGCGAGCGATCTTCTCCAGCGCGGCGAGCCGCTTCTCGAGCGGCGGGTGGTCCATGAACAACTCGGCCGTCCGCTGCTTGACGCTCGTCGGGATGATGAAGAACGCGTTCATCCCGGCCACCTCGCGGAGGTCGCGGTCCGGAATGACGGCGATCTGGCTCGAGATCTTCTGCAGCGCGCTCATCAGATACTCCGGCGCGCCGGTGATCAGCGCCGAGCCGCGATCGGCCGCGTACTCCCGATAGCGCGAGATCGTCCGGATCAGGATGAAGCTGATCACGTACGTCAGCATCGAGGCCACGAAGATGATCAGCCAGACGGGGGTCGAGTTGTTGTTGTTGCGGTTCCCGCCGCCGAACATGCCGGCGTAGAGACCGAAGCGGGTCAGCAGCGCGGCCAGCATCGCGAAGAAGCTGGCGAGCGTCATCACGAGCACGTCGCGGTTCGCGACATGTGACAGCTCGTGGGCGAGCACGCCTTCGATCTCCTCCTTGTCGAGCCTGCGCCACAAGCCGGTCGTCACGGCGACGGCGGCGTGCTTCGGGCTACGCCCCGTCGCGAAGGCGTTGGGAACGTCGGTATCGACGATCGCGACCTTCGGCTTCGGTAGGTCGGCCATCGCGCAGAGCCGCTCGACGACGTCGTGTAGCTCGGGCGCCTCGTCGCGTTCCACGATCTTGGCACCCGCAGCCCTGAGGGCCAGCTTGTCGGAGGTGTAGTACTGGAAGAACGCCAGCCCGATCACGATCAGGAGCATCGGCACCAGACCGACGTTCAGGTACTGGAACAGGACAATCGCGAACACGACATAGAGCAGCCCGAGCAGGAAACTCGTGAAGAGCATCCGCAGGGAGAGCCCGGCGTCGCGACCGTATGACTTGCGCTTCATCGAGAATCGGCCTTCCTTGAGGGCAAAAGTTTTCACCGCAATCGTAGCCGTCGGACTCGTACTGCTCGTAGGGAACGCTGCCGCGGCGTCGCGGGTGGCCGTCCGCGTCATTCCGCTCTTTTCGCCGAATCGTTACGCCTCGCGCGGCGCGGTCGGCTCGATGGTGCCGGCCTCGGGCTCCGCGGTCAGCCGCGAGACCGCGCTGCTCTCACTCACGCACGGCAAGCTCGAGAACTCGCTGCTCGGCGGCAAACCGAAAGGCAAGGCCGTGATCTCGCTCGGCGGCCCACCGGCGCCGGTGACGATCTACGTCGCGCTCCCTCCGCCGGGCAAGCACCACAACCTCGATCGGTACCCGATCGCGATCGTCGGCGGCGGCTATCGCGGCCTGCTCCTCTCGAGCTCCACGCACGTACCCGGCCTCGTCTCGATCGCAGACGTAGCTCCGACGGTGCGCTCGCTCGAGCAGGGAGAGAAACCGATCCTGACCTCGCGGTCGACCCGAGACGCCCCGGCGCAGCTGTCGACGATGAATGCACGGTTGGACGCCGCCCATTTCGCGCGCCGGAAGAGCACCCGCGTCCTGATCGGTCTCGTCTTCGGATTCGCGGCGCTCGCCTGGCTGTTGCGCTCGGCGCTCTTCGCCCGCGCGAGCCTGCTCGCGATCCCGGCGATGGTGCTCGCGTCGACGATCGCCTCGGCGCTCCACGTCGAGCACGCGGTCGCCTTGTGGAGCGGCGGGATCGCGCTCGCCTTGACCGCGCCGCTCGCGGTCGCTGCCCGGACACGCGAGCTCCTAGCCCTGGCGCTCGCCGCACTGCTCGGCACCTACGCGGTCTTCCTCGGCGCCTGGTCGGCGACGGTCTCGCTCGCCGCCCTCGGCCCGCATCCCGAAGGCGGGGGGCGCTTCTTCGGGCTCACCAACCAAGTCGAAACCCTGCTCCTCGCACCCGCGCTCGCACTGGGCGCCCTCGTCCAGTTGCCGCTTCTTCCCGTTGTCGCGCTCGCCTCGCTCGTCGTCGTCGGCTGGAGCCGCCTAGGCGCAGACGGCGGCGGTCTCCTCGTCTACGCAGCGGGATTCGCGACGCTCGCGCTGTTCCGGGTGCGCGGCCGGGTCACCGTCAGGCGCGCCGCGCTGGCCGCGGCCTGCGTCATCGGAATCGGACTCGCGCTCGTCGGGGTCGACGCCCTCACGGGCGGGTCGAGCCACGTCACCCACGCGGTCGGCGGGGGCCCCGGAAGTCTCCTCTCCGATCTCGGCCACCGACTGCGCCTCTCCTGGCATGGGATCGTGAACAAGACCGACCACCTCGAGATCGCCGTCGTCTCAGCCGTCACGTTGGTCGTCCTCGCCGTGCTACGGCCGCACTCACGGACGCTCGACGCGTTCCTGGTTGCGCTCGCGGTCTCCCTGCTCGTCAACGATTCGGGGTTCGACATCCTGCGCTTCGGCGCGCTCGTGGCAATTGCGATCTTCACGTGGAGCCGAGTTGCGGGTGTAGGTGATTAGACTCACGCCCCATGCGTCGCGCAGCCGCTGCTCTCGCGATCGGAGCTTCGGTTCTCCTGCTCGCCGCCTGCGGCTACCAGGGCACGGTCGCACCGACCGCGGCCGGCGTCAGCGGGAAGCCGGTCAAGCAAGCGACGACGCCGGCCCTACCGAAGGGCGATCCGGCGTCCGGCAAGAAGCTGTTCGCATCGAACGGCTGCACCGGCTGCCACACCTACGCACCCGCCGGCTCTACCGCCAAGATCGGGCCCGACCTCGACAAGCTGCCGCAGTACGCGAAGCAGGCGAACGCGGGTCCACTCGCGCAGTTCGTGCAGACCTCGATCACCAGCCCCAGCAGCTACGTCCAGCCCAACTACCCAAACGTGATGCCGACGACGTACAACAAGCTGCCACAGAAGCAGATCGCGGACCTGGTCGCGTTCCTGACCCAGAAGTAACAGCGGCTTGATCGACGCGAAGGCCGCGCGCAACGACCCCGACGTCTATCGGGTCGCCCTCGCGCGCAAGGGAGCGGCCGAGGCGTTCGACGCCTGGCTCACCGCGGACGAGCGCTGGCGCGAGCTCGTGCCGAGGGTGGACGACCTCCGCTCTCGGCAGAAGTTGCAGGGGAAGCCGACGCCGGAGCAGGTCGAGGAGCTGAAACAGATCAAGGAGGAGCTGCGCGAGACCGAGCAGGAGCTCGCCGCGGCCGAGGCCGATCGCGACGCCGCGCTGGAGGCGCTCCCCAACCCGCCCCATCCAGACGTGCCCGACGGCGATACCGAGGACGACGCCGTCGAGATCCGCCGCTGGGGCGAGCTGCCGGCGCTCGAGCACCCGCGCGACCACCTCGAGCTCGGCCGCTTCGAGATGGAGCGGGCCGCGCGTCTTTCGGGCTCACGCTTCGGCTACATCGTCGGCGACTCGGCGCTGCTCGAGCAGGCGATCTTCCGTTTAGCCGTTTCCCGGCTTGTCGACGACGGGTTCACGCTGATGCGCCCGCCCGTGCTCGTACGCGAGCAGGCGATGTACGGGACCGGCTTCTTCCCGACCGAGAAGTCGAACATCTACGAGATCCCGACCGACGGCCTCTATCTGACGGGCACCTCGGAGGTCGGCTTGGCCGGCTTTCACATGGACGAGATCCTCGACGCCGAGGCGCTGCCGCTCCGCTATGCCGCCTATTCGACGTGCTTTCGCCGCGAGGCCGGCGCCGCGGGGAAGGACACGCGCGGCATGCTCCGCGTCCATCAGTTCGACAAGGTCGAGATGTTCGTCCACTGTCGGCCGGAGGAGTCCTGGGACGAGCATGAGCGGCTGCTCGCGATTGAGGAAGAACTGGCCCAGGCTGTGGGTCTCCCGTATCGGGTCGTCGACATCGCCGCGGGCGATCTCGGCGCACCCGCGGCGAGGAAATACGACGTCGAGGCGTGGTTTCCGAGCCAGGAGCGCTACCGCGAGATCACCTCCTGCTCGAACACCACCGACTTCCAGGCGCGGCGGCTCCAGATCCGCTACCGCGCGAACGGCGGCCCGCAGCCAGTGCACACGCTCAACGGCACCGCCGCGACCGACCGCTGGCTGCTCGCCGTCCTCGAGAACTTCCAGCGCGAGGACGGGTCGGTCGACGTCCCCGAGGTCTTACGGGAGCACGGGGCGCCGGCGGAGATCAGCCGGTAGCTTCGACTTCTGGCGCGGCCACCTCGACGAAGAGACGGCGCCGCTGCTCGAGATCGCCCTCGGCCGAGTCGAGCGCCTGCTCGCGGGCGTTCAGGCTCTGCTCGAAGCGCTCGAGCTCGCTTTCGCGGGCGTCGAGCGCGCGTTGCCGTCGCAGCACCGATTGCTCCAGCTCGGCCGCCTGCGCCTCGCGCGAGCCGAGCCCTTGCTCCGCGACCGAGAGCCAGGCACCGCGCTCGGTCAGCTCCCCGGCCTGCTGCTTCAGCTTCGCTTCCCGCTCGTCAAGCTCGGCGAGTCGCGCCTGGGCCTGCTCGACCCGCCGCTGCTCCTCACGCAGGTCGCGTAACGCGATCGCAACTCTGGTCTCGGCGGCTGCGAGCTGGCCGGCGCGGCTCTCGAGCTTTTCCGCGAGCCGCTGGATGCGCGGCTCGCGCTCGTCCACCTCCGCGCCGCGTCGCCGCGCGGCTTCCTCACGCGGCTCGACCTCCGCCAGCCGCCGCTCCGCCGCTATGAGCAGCTTTGCCGCGCGCTCTTGATCGGCCACCAGACGGGCACGGAGCCGGGAGAGCTCCGCTTCGCGAGGCGCAAGCTCGGCGACCGCAGCCTCACGCGCTTCGAGCTCGGCGAGCCTGCGCGGGATCTCCTGCTCGCGCTCGATCAATGCCTGCTCGCGTTCTACCAGCTGCAACTCGGCCGCAGCGACCCACTCACCGCGCTCATCGACCTCGATCAGGCGGCCCCTGACCTCGGTTCCGAGGCTCTCGAGCTCTGCGAACTGGCGCCGGCTTGCCTCGACGGCCGCCTCCGCGTCACGGACGAGCCGCTCCTTCCGCTCGAGCTCGTCGGCCAGGGCGGCCAGCGACTGCTCCCGCTCCCGCAGGTCGACGTCCTGCGCGGCCAGCTCCGTGGAACGCTCGCTCAGCTCCTCCCACAGCGCGGCCACGCGGGCACTTCGCTCCTGGAGCTCGGCGGCCCGTTGGCGCGTCGCCTCCTCGGCACGCCGCTCCCGCTCTGCGAGCGCCTGCCAGGCAGCCTCCAGTTCCCCCTGGGTTTCGGGCACGGTTGTCAGTTCGCTGCGAGTCCCCGGCTACCCTTCTCGCTCGGCGGGGTGCCGGAGCGGTCGAACGGGGCGGTCTTGAAAACCGCTGGCGGCCGAAAGGTCGCCCGTGGGTTCAAATCCCACCCCCGCCGCTTGGTCTGCCGCGTGCAGCAGTCTGCCCAGGGGCTGGTGGGAAGCCGAGGGGCGGCCGGTGGGCCGCCCCTCAGGTCCGGTTTTATCGTCGGTGTGGTGCTACGAGAGCACTGCCCCCCTTCGCCGCAAGCCGTAGCCCCCGGCGATCAGGGCGAGCCCAAGCAGGATCGGCAACGCAAGACCGAGGCCCGTGAAGGGCAGCGTGCCCGTGGCCGTGGCCAAGATTGCCCGACTCACATGCTTGGTGGCGCTCGCGAGCTGCGCCTTCGCGCCTAGAACTCCGCCTTTGTGCGTGCTCGGCTTCGCCTTCGCCGAGGCCTCAGCACGCTTGGCCGCCGCCGCAGCCTTCGCCGCCGCGGCAGTCGTGGGCGCCTGACCGGCTGCCGAGCTGGCGATAGACGGCTGCGTGGAGACGGCCGCCGAGACGGTCGCAGCCACACCGGCGGCGGCAGCGGCCGCCGCGCACTTAGCAGCGTGCGCCTTCAGAGCGTGCACGTCGACTTCGTGCGGGCCGCACAGCACCTTGTGCGGCTGGCTGTTGCCGGGGCCGTGCAGCGTCGCGCTCCCAAACCCCGCCTGAGTCGCGATCTGGCCCGCCGTCTGGCCGTTGCCGTACAGCTTCGTCTGGTTCGACGACGCCAGCGCGTGGGTGTCGTGGCCCGGAGTTACGTTCGTCGTGCTCGACGGTTTCACACCCGCCGTCGACGTCTGCACGGTCGCACTCGACGCGGTAGACCCGTGGACGGATGAATGAGCAACAGCGGCTCTAGCGTGACCGGTTGTCTTGGTAGACGACGCCGCATGCCCTTGTACCTTGACGTTGGCCCCCGCGGCGACACTGCCCTTTGCCTGCGCCTTCCCCTGTGCCCTCGCGGGTACGTGCGCGTTGCTCGAGGCGGCAACGGCTGTCGAGCCGCTTGCCTCTTGCTGGCCGGGCGGGGTGCCGTGCGGGTTGCCCGCCGCCGCCGCCGTCGTCCAGGCAGCAGACACCAGGGCGACGGTCACTGCAATGGCGATTCGTGACCTCACTTCAACCCCCTTCGAGGACCTGGTCCCTCCGCAGCATGCTTTGACCACCAGGTCCGTGTTATTTTCAAATCCGATATCCCCTTCCTCACCGGCCGCCAAACGCAGACTCGGCCGCGAAACGCCGACTCGAGACGACTACTCCCGTGACCCCGCGGGTATCACGGTTGTGACAGTGGACGGTGCACGATGAGAAGAGGTCTTCGTCTTCTCGGCACGGTCCTCGTCGTCTGCGGCTTCGGAGCAGTGGGGTGGGCGGTCGTCGTCTGGCGCTGGCAGGACCCCTTTACAGCGCTCTACACGAAGATCCAGCAGCACCGGCTCGCTGCCCAATACGATCATCTCGTCGCCGGCTACGAGCCGCCGCGCTTGCAGAGCGCCGGGCTCGCCACCGTTCGGCTGGCGATCGTTCAGGAGGCACGGAGATACCGGCTGGCGACTCACCGGGGCGAGGCGATCGGACGAATCGTCGTCCCGCGTCTGCACCTGAACATGGTGCTTGTCGACGGCACCGACCACGGCTCGCTGGAGAAGGGACCCGGCCGCGACCTCCGCTCCTACATGCCGGGAGAGGGGCGGCTCGTCTACATAGCCGGGCACCGGACGACCTTTCTCGCGCCCTTCTCGCATATCGAGCGGTTGAGGCCTGGCGACAGCGTCGTGCTGCGAATGCCGTACGCCACCTTCGTCTACCGAATCAGGCGCCACCGGATCGTCGCGGCCGACGATTTGTCCGTTCTGCGCTCGCCCCGTCACGAACTGGTCGAGCTCCAGGCTTGTCACCCGCGCTTCTTCGCCACGCACCGGTATGTCGTCTACGCGCTCCCGGTCAAGGTCCTGCCGGCAGACGGGCCGGCGTATGCCGTCAAGGCGATCGCGACCCGCTAGGGCGCGGGCCTGCGGCCCAACTCTCTGCGACGAGCGTTACTCCGGCAAGCCTCGGCGCCGCCAGAGCCACCAGATGCCGCCCAGTGCCGCGCCGGCGTAGAGGTAGCCGAGCGCCAGGTCGATCACATAGTGGTTGCCCGTATAGACGACGGCGAACGATTGTGCGAGCGGATAGATCGCGCCCCCGACGAGCGCGAGCCAGCGCCACCGCGTCTTCCAGAGGATCGTGACGACGAAGAGGAAGCAGAGGAACGCATAGCCGGCATGCAGCGACGGAATCGCCGCGTACGGATTCGGGTCGATCAGCCTCGAGACCGAGATGGCGTGGTAGCCGTGCGCACCGGATGGATCCGGCGCCGGGTTGTGCGGGATCCGGATCAGCCCGGGCAACAGTCCCTGCTCGCCGGCGGCCCAGGGCGGCGCTGTGGGGAAGAGCAGGAAGGTCAGCGCGCCGGCGAACGAGAGCGTGACCATCGTCGCCGCGAAGCGGTAGAAGAGCGCCCTGCGCTTGACCCAGAGCACGAACGCGAGCAATGGCGGGACGATGAAGTGAAGCCGCATCACCGCGAGCACCACGTGGTCGTACCACTGCTGCGTGCCGTTCCAGAGCCAGTCCTGCAGCGACTCGGAGGGAACGACCCCGCCGAAGAGGAACTTGTCCGTGTTCAGCTGGGGCAGGTAGTGGGGATGCGGACGCAGGAGATGGGCGATTCCGCGAGACTGCGCGTAGATCACGAGCAACGCGGCGAAGGGAACGAAATCGAGCAGATACCGACGTCCCCGGCGCAGCATGAGCGCGGGTACGAGCAGCACGAGCAGGTAGCGGTCCGGCGTCAGGCCGAGGCCGAACAGCCAGACCGCGAGCGCGAGCCCCGCGAGCAGGCCGACCGCCGCGCGCAGCGTCGTGCGGCGATCCAGATCCTCGCGCGGCGGGCCCCACTTCTCAGCGGCCTCGCGATCGGCCTCGCCGTGCTCGTACGGCTTCCCTTCTGGAAGGCTCCACTCACCGCCGACGAGGGGGGCTACGCCGAGGTGGCCCGGCTTTGGAGCCACGGCGCCACTCTCTACCGCGGCGCCTGGGTCGACCGCCCGCAAGGTCTCGTAGTTGTTTTTCGCGCTCTCCATCTGGTCGGCGGCTCTCCGCTGGCAATGCGCGCAACCGCAGCGATGGTTGCGGCGCTCGTCGTCGCCGCGACGATGCTGCTCACGCTCCGGCTGGCCCGCGGCAGGATAACGGCCGCCACGGCGGGACTGCTGGCTGCAACCGTCGGGGCATCGCCGTTCATCGAGTCTTTCACGCTCTCGGGCGAGTTGCTCGCTTCACTCCCGGCCATCCTCTCGCTCCTCTGCTTCGTCTTCTATCTCGAGGGCCGCGAGCGCGGATGGTCGAGTAACAGACTGTTACTAAGTCTCGCCGGCGCCGGTGCGCTGACCGGGATTGCGTTGCTCGTCAAGCAGTCGGCCTTCGACGCCGGGCTCGCGGCGGTCGTCTTCCTGCTCTGGCGCGAGCGCCGGCGCGGCCTGGCGCCCGCGGCGGTGCTCGTCGGCGGGGCGCTCGTGCCGATCGCAATCGCCGCTGTGAGCGCGGCCCGCCTGGGCGACTGGGTCTACGCGGTCGTCGGGTATCGCTTCAGCGGCGACTCGATCGCGACGGGATCGCTGACCGGGCGGGGCCACCAGCTCTGGCTTTCGCTGCCGCCCGCCGGCAAGGCGCTCGGGGTGCTCGCCCTGCTCGCTGCCGCGGGCTGGCGGCGCTCCCCGCTTCTGGCGCGGATCTGGCTCGGCGCCGCGATGCTGGGCGTGCTCGGCGGCGGCAACTTCCATCCGCACTACTACCTGCAGCTCGTGCCACCGCTCTCCATGCTGGCGGCCGTGGGCGTCCGGACGCTCTGGCTCTCCGCGCCGCGGCCGGCGATCGCGGCAGCCGCCGCCGCAGCGGCGGCGACGCTCGCGGTCGCGATACCGGTCGCGTGGGCGACGCCCGCGCGACAGGCGCAGACGATCTGGCCGAGCGATCCGCACCTGGTCCACGACGCGGCCCTCGCGCGCTACGTCCGCGCACACACAGGGCCACGCCAACGGGTGCTCGCGGTCTGGGCCGATGCCGACCTTTACTACCTCGCCGACCGCAGGCCGGCCGTTCGCTACCTCTGGTCGCGGAACGTCGCTTCGATCCCGGGCGCCCTGCGGGCCGTGCAGCGGGCGCTCGCGACGCGGCGGGCGGAGCTCGTGCTCGTCGTCCAGCCGCCTGCGAAGCTCGACCCGAGCGGCCGCACCGCCGCACTGCTCCGGCGCGAATACCGCCGAGTGGCCCGCATCGGCGGCGCCTCCGTTTACCGGAGCCGGGGCCGCACGTCCTGAGATCCCCCGGAAGGGGGGTCAAATTCCGCCTTTATTCGCAAAAGATGGAGTCGTGCGGTCCCTGCCTGCGGCTATCCCCGCCCCACCAGTGGGCGAACTTTCGGCGACCGGAAACGGCCTCCCCGATCGGCACGATCTGGTCGATTCCTATCGCCGGCTCGCGGATGTCTTCCACCACGTCCTCTCCGAGCAAGGTCTCGACACCCTGCTCGACCGCATCGCCGACACGCTCGCCGAGCTGATCCCCTACGACACGCTCAGCATCTTCGAAGCCGACGAGGCCGAGACAGAGCTGGTGCCCGTGCTGGCGCGAGACCGCTGGGCCGACGAGATCCTGCGCAACAAGATCGAGTTCGGCACGGGTCTGGCCGGCTGGGCAGCGAAGCACCGCGAGCCGGTCCTGACGAATGCGGCGCATCTCGACCCGCGGATGATGGTGGTTCCCGGGACGCCGCCGGACGAGCTCGAGGCGCTGATCACGGTGCCGCTGATCGCGCGCGACTCGGTTAAGGGCGTGCTGAGCATCTACCGGCTCGGCGAGCAGGCGCATTTCGACCAAGAGGAGTTCGAGCTCGCGAAGCGATTCGGTGACGCAGCCGCGCTTGCACTGGACAACGCCAAAACTCGCGCGCGTCTCGAGCTACAGGCGCAGACCGATTCGCTCACGGGCCTCTACAACCACCGGTACTTCCACGAGCACGTGCGCTCGGAGCTGACCCGGGCAAGCCGGAACCGGGACTCGGTGGCGCTGCTGATGCTCGACATCGACGACTTCAAGAAGGTCAACGACATCTACGGGCACGGGGTCGGCGACCAGGTGCTTCGCGAGCTGGCGGAGCAGCTGAAGGCGGCCGTCCGCGGCTCGGACCTCGTTTGCAGGCTGGGCGGCGAGGAATTCGGCGTCGTCATGGGCTCGTGCGGCGCCGAAGACGCGGTCGCGCTGGCGAAGCGGCTCGCGGAGCGCTTGCAGAAGCTCGAGTTCGGGCCCGCCGGCAAGATCACGGTCTCCGTCGGCGTCGCGGAGGGCCCGGTCAACGCGTCCAACCCGCGCGAACTGATCGCTTGCGCCGAGGCGGCGATGATGACCGCCAAGGCGCGCGGCAAGGACCTGATCGTCGTCTTCGACGATTCGACCGACGAGCGCCCCGACCCGACGTCGGTGGCGACCTCCCGCGTCCGCTCGATCGCGCACCTGAAGATGCTCCAGAGCCTCGCCGGCAAACTCAACCGCCTCAACGACGTTCGCGAGATCGGCACCGCGATCGCTGACGAGCTGCGAGGGCTGATCGACTACCACAACTGCCGGGTCTCGATCGTCGACGGCGACGAGATCGTCCCGATCGCCTTTCGCGGCACGCTCTCCTCGCGGGGCGGAAGAGAGGTCGAGATTCCGCGCTCCCAGGTCGGCGAGGGGATCACAGGCCACGCGGCCGCCGAGGGAAAGTCGCTCCTGATCGGCAACGCGCTCGATTGCGAATACGCGGTCACGATTCCCGGGACCGAGCCGCTGGAGGAGTCGCTGCTCGCCGTCCCCCTCTGCCACGGCTCGCGTGTGATCGGCGTGATCGTGATCTCGAAGCTTGGCCGCGACCAGTTCGACGAGGACGACGTCCGCCTGCTCGAGGTGCTCGGCGGCCACGCCGCGGTCGCGCTCGAGAACGCCCGGCTGTACGAATCCCAGCGGCGCGAGGCCGAGCACTTCAAGGAGCTGCTCGAGTTCAGTCGCGAGTTGGCGACGGCCGAAGGGCTGCCGGAGGTGCTGCGCCGCATCGTCGAGCTCTCCGCGACGATTCTGGGCGCCCCCGGTACGGCGGTCTGGCTGCAGGACGCCGAGACGCAACAACTCGCCCCCGCAGCGGTCTGGGGCTTCGAGGGCGCCCGGCGCGATGAGATCCTCGCGCTCAGCCTGCCGCCCGGCACCGTCAAAGCGCTTGCTCGACGCGACGAGCCTTTCGTTCTCGACGCGGACTCGGGCATCCACGAGCTCACGGCGCTCGAGGACGGAGCGGCGTTTGCGATCGCGCCCGTGAAGCTGGACGGCGGGCGGCTCTGCTGCATCGTCGCGGCGATCCCGCCCGGAACGCCTCACGAGCTGGACGAGGACCACCTGGGGCTCCTCTCCGGTCTTGCGCACCAGGCGAAGCTCGCGATCACCAACGCCGGGAGCTTCGAGAGCCTCGAGGCAACCTTCGTCTCGACGGTCGAGGCGCTGGCGAACGCGCTCGAGGCGAACGACGAGTACACGTCGTCACACACGCGCTGGATCACCGATACCGCGCTGACAGTGGGCGCAACGCTCGGGTTCGACTCGAAGGCACTGAAGCAGCTCGAGCTCGGCGCGCTCTTCCACGACATCGGCAAGATCGGGATCCCGACCAGCATCCTGCTCAAGCCGGGTCCGCTCACAGCCGAGGAGCGGCGGGTCATGCAGCAGCATCCCGAGCTCGGCGAGAAGATTCTGGCGCCGATCGAGCGGCTCTCGGAAGTGCGCTCGATCGTCCGGAGCTGCCACGAGCACTTCGACGGACGGGGCTATCCGGACGGAATCTCCGGCCGGAAGATTCCGCTGGAGTCGCGGATCATCCTCGTCTGCGATGCGTTCCACGCGATGACGACGGATCGGCCCTACCGCAAGCGCCTGTCGGTCGAGGAAGCTTGCAGCCGGCTCCGCGACGGCGTCGGCACGCAGTTCGACCCGATCGTGGTCGAGGTCTTCCTCGCCCTGCGCGGCGAGCTCTGGACGCCGCCCGGGAACGCGGAACGGCTCGCCTCCTAGGCGGGCTCAACACGGCCGACAACTGGCTGCACCTCGTGCTGGGCGTCGGCATGATCGGGGTCGGATTCGCGACCGCGCGCTCGCGCAACGCGGTCCCGGCCACGTAGCGCAAGCTTCGTCTACCGTGGCCGAGTGGTACTCGACGGCGTGCTTTCGATGCTGGACGAGGCCGGCACCGAGTCCGACATTCGGCCCGCCCTCGCGCTGCTCGCGGCGCCGGACTCGCTGGTCGAGCCGGACGAGCTGAATCCTGCGGTGCGCCGCGCCATGCTCCTGCTCGCCGCGGGCGGCGATCCCCATCGCGAGCTCGAGTTGGAGG
>VAWH01000034.1 GCA_005888315.1 Actinomycetota bacterium
GGTGTAGATGTACGTGTAGAGGTCCTCTTCGCCGACCCCCGCCGAGGCCTGAGCCAGCGCATTGGGGTGCTCGCGCGCATAGGCGGTCCCCTGCTCGCGTAGCCCGTCGAGATCGTCCAGCATCAGCACGTGCGCAAGCCCGAGTGGCTCGACCTTCGCGAGTTGGCTCTCGTCCTCGAGCAGCGCACCGACCGCCTCGGAATGCTGAAGCACGTACGCGGCCTCCTTGGCCGTGGTGTTCGGGTAGACGGGCGCCGTGATCCCGCCGACGAGCGCGAGGGCGAAGTCGAAAAGCGTCCATTCCAGGCGCGTCCGGCAGACGATTCCGAAGGCGTCGCCCTTGCCGATCCCGCACGCCAGCAAGCCGTTCGCGAGCTCGTCGACGGTGTGGGCCGCCTCGTCCCAGGAAACCTCGCGCCAGCGCCCGGGCTCGGTTTCGGCGAGGTAAGCGGCACCGGTTCGCCTTGCCGAGACCGCGTCGCGCCAAAGGCGCGGGATCGTTCGCTCGGGCTGCGAATTCACCCAGCAGACTTTATGGGAGGGATCAGCCTCCTTTCGGCGAACTCCCTGCATCCCTCTACAATTGGGGAGCGGCCCCATGCGAACCATCTGGAACGGATCAATCAGCTTCGGCCTGGTCAACATCCCCGTCGGGATGGCCCTGGCCACCAAGCCGGCTGCGCGGCAGTCGGACGTGTCGTTCCGGATGCTCCATCGGGAGTGCGGGACGCCGATCAAGAACAAGCGTTGGTGCCCGCAGCACGACCGCGAGGTCTCGAACGACGAGATCGTCAAGGGCTGGGAGGTGGCGAAAGGGCAGTTCGTCGTCGTCGAGGACGCCGACCTCGAAGCCCTCTCGACCGCGGACGACTCGCGGACGATCGCGATCACCCGCTTCGTCGAGCTCGACCAGGTCGATCCGATCTACTTCGACCGCACCTATTTTCTCGCGCCGGCCGAGGCCGCCGCGCAGCGCCGCCCGTACGTGCTGCTGCTCGAGGCAATGAAGGAGACCAACACGGCAGCCGTCGGCAAGTTCGTCCGCCAGGGTGCCGAGCATTTCTGCCTGATCCGGCCGAAAGGGAACTCGCTCGCGCTCGAGACACTCTTCCTCGCCGAGGACGTTCGCTCGCAAGCCGAGATCGAGGAGGCCGTCGAGGAGATCGACGTCAAGGAGGCCGAGCTCGAACTGGCGCGCCAGGTGATCGGCAGCCTTGCCTCCGAGTTCGACCCGCAGGAGCTCGTGAGCGAATACCGGCGCGACCTTAAGGCCCTGCTCGAGGCGAAGCTCGCCGGCGAGGAGATCGCGGCGCCGGAGCCCGTCGAGGAGAAGGCGCCCGTCGTCGACCTGCTGGAGGCGCTACGTGCGAGTGTCGCCGAGGCGCAAGGAAAGAAGCCGGCCAAGGCGGCGGCCAAGAAGACGAAAGCCGCCTCGTCGGGCGGCTCTCGTCGCAAAGTCGCTGCGCGGAAATAGAGCCTTTCCGAGTCTCCCGAGCGAAGCGATGGGAGAAACCAGGCCCGCGGAAAGTGCAACGCACTTTCCGCGGAAACTAGTGGTGCTGGGGCATCGCGCCTAGCGCCTGGAGCTGAGCCTGGAACAGCGTCTTGTCGATCTTGCCCTGGTAGATCGGGATCGACTCCTCGACGCAAACCTTGATCACTTCTTGCCGATCGATCCCAAGCTCCTTCGACAGCTCCTCGGGCGTCAGGTGGTTCGGCATCTTCCCTCCTTGTGGCCCAACAAAAAACCCGCCTCGCGTTCTCGCGGGGACGGGCTCAGTGAACCGCTCCGATTGTCTTGCCGGCAGGAATCAAAGGCCCTGCCCTCCCAAGTAATCCATCACTGCGAAGAATAGTTTGTCGGCGTGACGGACGCAACGGCGATCCCGGGCTTCGAGGAGCACTTCGCCGAGGTGAAGGGCTGTCGGCTGCGCTACTTCGTCGGCGGGCCCTCAAGCGGGGCGCCGCTTGTGCTCGTCCACGGGCTAGGCGGCTGCGCCGCGAACTGGGTCGACACGGCGCCGCTGCTCGCGGCGAGGCGGCGCGTGCTCGTCCCGGAGCTTCCCGGTCACGGGGGCTCAACGCCGCTGCCGGCTGTGCCGAACCTCGCGGTGTTCGCCGACCGGGTCGCGGCTGTAGCTGAGCGCGAAGGGATGCTTCCGGCGGCGTTCGTCGGCCACTCGCTGGGCGGAGTGGTCGCCCTTCGCCTGGCGCTGCGACGGCGCAACGACGTCAGCGCCCTCGTGCTGGCGGCCGGGGCCGGGATCTCGTCGACGACCCGCCGCGCCAAGTACGGGCTCCGCATTCTCGGGATCATCGGCCCGCGACGGCTCGTCGCGCCCTGGGCCGACTCCGTGGCGGACAGCCCGCTCCTTCGCTATGCCGTCTTCGGCCGCTGGGGTGCGGCGGACCCGCTGATCCTGTCGCGAAGAGCGGTCGACGGCTTCCTCGAGGGGACCCGGCTGACGAGCGATTCGGTCAGCGCAGCGCGGGCCGTCGTCTCCGACGACGTGCGCCAGGAGCTCGGCGAGCTGGCCTGCCCGGCCCTCGTCCTCTGGGGCGCTCGCGACAATCAGCTCCGCCTCGCCGACGGCTTCGAGTTCGCCCGGCGCCTCGGCGCGCCGCTCCGCGTGATCGCCGACTGCGGCCACCTGCTGATCGGCGAACGCCCCGACCTCTGCGCTGAGGCGATCGAAAACTTCCTTGGCTAATCTTGGCTTTCCCGGGGTGTGGCGCAGCCTGGTAGCGCGCTCCGTTCGGGTCGGAGAGGTCCCCAGTTCAAATCTGGGCACCCCGATAAGGCATGGGGGAAACCCTGTTTCCCCCATGAGCCCCCTTCTTCTTGGTGCTGGAAACGCTGACGGAGATGCGGCTCCCGCCGGGCAGAGCCCGGCTCCGCCGGCGGGGCGCGCGCTATCCGTTTGCGATCATGCCGCGGGCTGCTCCCGCATCACTGGGCGATTCCGCAATACCGCTACCGTCACGAACGCAACTGCGAGCGCGGCTCCGAGGACGCCGACGCCCCACCAGACGCCGCTGATGTTGTCGTCCCAGCCGATCAGCCGGTCGATCGAGAAGCGGCCCGGCCCGGCGGCGGCCACGGCGACGGCGACCGTGGCGAGCGCGAGTGGGAACTCGATCCCGCCGTCGCCGTTGAAGAAGCCGTTTTTCCAGTGGACGACGAGAATTGCGTTCAGCAACACGATCGCGATTCCGAGCGCTGCGAGCGGGGTCAGCAGGCCAACGGCGAACGCGACACCGCCCGTCTCGGCGAGGCCGGCGAGGAATGCCAGCGCAAGCGGCATGCGCCAGCCCAGCGATTCGAAGAAACCGGCGGTTCCGCGCAGCCCGTGTCCGCCGAACCAGCCGAACAGCTTCTGCGCGCCGTGCGAGAACATCGTCGCGCCGACAACCACGCGCAGGAGCAAGAGTCCGTACGACATGAGTCCTCCTCGTTCTCGAATACCGGTTCTTGAACGAAACTTGCGACCTCAATTATTCCGGCGCAGCCACGCGCTTAAACGCGTAAAGACAGACCGTCGTGGCTCCCTGCGCAGGCCGGCCTCGCGGCGTGCCTGCTGCTTGACCCACGCACGATGCCGCTGGCCACGAGTTGCGTACCTCGGCTTCCAGAACACAGGTTGTGGTTTTCCCACGGTTCCGACGGAGAGCCTAGCCATCACTCGGGTTTAGACGGCCGCGTCGGCAAAGCCGCCACGGCCTCTAGGTCGGCATCGCAAGCGATGCCTCGGGCTCATGCCAACGCGTCACGGTGGACGACCAAGGTGCAGGCATCCTCGACGTAGTCGAGCCCGCCGGCTTCGGCGATCGCACGTGCTTCCGCCGAGACGATCCCGAGCTGCAGCCAGAGCGCGCCCGCACCGAGCGCCACCGCTTCGCGGGCCACCTCGGGCGTGTACTCGGGCCGGCGGAAGACGTCGACCAGGTCGACGTGCTCGTCGAGTTCCGCGAGCGTCGGGACGCAGGGAATCCCGAGCACCTCGTCGCAGTCGGCCGGCCGCACGGGAATCACCCGGTAGCCCTGCTCGAGCAGGTAGCGCATGACGCCGTGACTCGGACGATCCGGCTTCGGCGAGGCGCCGACGACGGCGATCGTCTTCGCCTCCCGGAGAATCTGCTCGGGCGAGCGCACTAGTCCACCGCTCGGAGCCAGGGACGCGTCAGCACGACCGCGATCATGCCTGCCGAGAAGAACGCGCCGCCGGCGATCATCGGCCCCGGTGGCGCGATGCCGGCGATCCCGCCCCAGAGCGCGAGTCCGATCGGCATCAGTCCGAAGCTGCCGAAGAAGTCGAGGCTGATCACCCGGCCGAGCAGGCGGGCCGGCACGAGCTCCTGGAGCATCGTCTCCCAGACGGCGACGCCGAAGCCGATGCAGATGCCGCGCACCAGGGCAAGGGCACCGGCCAGCGAGTACCACGGGGCCAGCGCCAGCCCCGCGATCGCGAGGCTGTTGATCAGCCAGAGCCAATACGAGAGCACGCCGCGGCGCCGGCGGGGCTGCAGCTGGCCGAAGAGGAGCGTGCCGCAGACCGTGCCGACCCCGACCATCGCCGAGAGCGCAGCATAGGAGCCGACGCCGCGGTTGAAGTGGTCCCGGACGAGCTTCGGCAGCAGCACCTGCTGCGGCGCGAGTTGCAGCATCAGGATGAGGGCGAAGAGCGTGATCGTCACCCACAGCCAGGGAATGCCCGCGACATAACGCGCGCCCTCGCGGATCTCCGTCACGGTGCCGACGCTGGGTTCCGCTTCGACCGGCCGCGGCCGCGCGAGCAGCATCAGCGCGCCCGAGACGAGGAACGAGAGTGCGTCGATCGCGAACACCCAGGCCGAGCCGGCGCCGTGGTAGAGGAACCCGGCCAGCGCGGGGCCGACGACGAAGCCGCCCCAGCGGGCGACGCCCATCAACGAGTTGGCCGAGGGAAGGTGGGCGGCGTCGACGACGAGCGGGACGATGCCGCCGACCGCGGGATAGAACAGCCCGTCGCCGAGCCCGGCGATTCCAGCCAGCACGACGAGCGAGGGCAGGCCGAGATGGCCGGTCGCGTCGAGCCCCGCGAGCGTGCCGACGGCCACGAACCGCCACACATCCGAGACGATCATCATCCGCCGTCGCTCGTAGCGGTCGGCGAGCGCCCCGCCGATCAGCAGCGTGGTCAGCAGCCCGGCGCCCTGAACTGCGAGGACGAGCCCGATCTTGCCGGCGCCGGCGATCGTGAAGGTCTTCCAGCCGAGCGCGGTCAGGAAGGCTGCGTCGCCGACCAGCGAGACGGATTGGCCGGTGAACAGCAGCCGAAAATCGCGGTGCCGGAGCGCTTGGAAGGCGCGTGCGCGGCCCGCCTCCTGCGAGATCCCCTCCACGCCGCAAAGTTAGTGGTCTGGCCGGCCACGCCGCCGGCTCCCTGGCCCGCGATCACGCTGCGCCAGAGTCCACGCTCGCCCTTGTCAAGGCTGCCAGCCTTGCCTGCGGACGATCGCGGCCTCTGGCTTGGTGCTCGCGACCCAGGAAGCGGGCAACGTAACCGGCCAGACCACTGCTGGCTGCTACAAGCAAGACCGATGCGACTGCGCGCCGTTCTCTTCGACGTCGACTTCACAATTGCCAAGCCGGGCCCGGATCTCGGGCCGGAGGGCTACAGGCGGCTCGGCGAGCGCTTCGGGCTCGAGCTCGACCCGGAGCGCTACGGCGAGGCTCGCGCGCACGCCGTCTCGACGCTCGAGCGGCATCCGGAGCTCGACCACGACGAGGAGGTCTGGGTGCTGTTCACTGAGCAGATCATCCGGGGCATGGGCGGCGCTACCGAGCGCGCCTACGAATGCGCGGTCGAGATGACCCGGGCCTGGGAGCACGCGTACAACTTCCAGATCTTCGAGGACGTCCTGCCGGCGCTCGCGGAGCTGCGCGCCCACGGCCTCAAGCTCGGCCTCGTCTCGAACACAGGCCGCGACCTGGACGAGTTCGTCGCCCACCATGGCCTCGACGTCGACGCCGCGGTCACCTCAGGCGTCCACGGCAAGACGAAGCCTCATCCGACCATCTTCCAGGCCGCCCTCGAGCGGCTCGAGGTCGAGCCGGCCGGCGCGGTGATGGTCGGCGACTCGATCGAGGACGACGTCGAGGGCGCGAACGCGGTCGGCATGCGGGGCCTCCTGCTCGATCGCGAGAACCGTTACCCGGAGGTCGAGGAGAAACTCACGGACCTGCGCGGACTCCCGGCCGCGCTCGGGCTTCAGGGTCCTGCGTCACAATTGAACACGTGACGGGCCTCGTCATCTGGCTGATCGCGGCGGTGCTTCTCGCCATCGGGGAGCTGGTGACGCCCGGAATGTTCTTCCTCGGGCCGGTCGCCCTGGCGGCGGTCGGCGCCGCCGTGACGGCGGGCCTCGGCGGTGGAGTGATCCTTCAGCTGGTCGTCTTCATCGCGGTCTCGCTCGCGTCGCTCGCATTCCTGCGGCCCATCGCAAAGCGCCACATCCACATGCCGGCGCTGATCCGGACGGGGACAGCCGCCCTCGTCGGCACGAAGGCGGTGGTGCTCCAGCGAGTTGATGTCAACGGCGGGCGCGTCCGGATCGGGGGCGAGGAATGGTCGGCGCGCGCGTTCTTCGAGGGGCAGACGCTCGAGCCGGGCGCGCGCGTGGAAGTGGCCAAGATCGAGGGCGCGACCGCGCTCGTATTCGAATAGGGGGTTTTCGATGGTGACTCTGATCGTCGTCCTGGTCGTCGCGGCCTTCGTGCTGATCACGCTCGCCAGAACGATTCGCATCGTCCCGCAGGCGCGCGCGGGGGTGATCGAGAGGCTCGGCCGTTACTCGCGGACGCTGAACGCGGGCCTTGCGATCGTGATCCCCTTCGTCGACCGCGTCCGGGAGATGATCGACCTCCGTGAGCAGGTCGTCTCCTTCCAGCCGCAGCCGGTGATCACGGAGGACAACCTCGTCGTCAGCATCGACACGGTCATCTATTTCCAGGTGACCGACCCGAAGGCGGCCACGTACGAGGTTGCCAACTACATCCAGGCGATCGAGCAGCTGACCGTGACGACGCTCCGCAACGTAATCGGCGGCCTCGATCTCGAGCAGACCCTGACGTCGCGCGACCAGATCAACGCGCAACTCCGCGGTGTCCTCGATGAGGCGACGGGCAAGTGGGGGATCCGCGTCAACCGCGTCGAGCTGAAGGCGATCGACCCGCCTTCGTCGGTGCAGGAATCGATGGAGAAGCAGATGCGGGCCGACCGCGACAAGCGCGCGGCGATCTTGAATGCAGAGGGCGTCAAGCAGTCGCAGATCCTCGAGGCGGAAGGCGCGAAGCAGAGCGCGATCCTCCGCGCCGAAGGCCAACGGCAGTCGCAGATCCTCGAGGCCGAGGGTCAGGCCAAGGCGATCGACACCGTCTTCAGGGCAATCCACGAAGGTAAGCCGGACCCGCAGCTCCTTGCCTATCAGTACGTTCAGGCGCTGCCGGAGATCGCCCACGGCGAAGCGAACAAGGTCTGGATCATTCCGAGCGAGTTCGCGCAGGCGCTCAGCCACCTCGGAGGTGCGCTCGGGGGCCCCAGCTCGAACGAAAAATGAGCGATTTGGCCGCAAACCGGCGACTCTCCTAGACTCACCCGCAGTGACCCAGGGTGCGAAGGTCCAGGAGGAGCGGCGGCGACAGATCCTGCACGCGGCTGTGCGGGTGTTTGCCCGCAAGGGCTACCACGCCTGCCGCGTCAGCGACATCGCGACGGAGGCGGGTGTCGCGTACGGCCTCGTCTACCACTACTACAAATCCAAAGAGGCACTGCTCGAAGCGATCTTCGAGGAGACCTGGGGCGCGATGCTCGCGACGATCCGCTCGGTCGAGCAGCTCGACGAGCCTGCGCGAGAGCAGGTGCGCAAGGTGACCGAGATCGTCCTTCGCACCTGGAAGCGGGACCCCGAGCTCGTGCGCGTGCTCGTCAGAGAAGTGACGCGAAGCTCGCAGGTCCAGCAGGAGACAGAGGAGATCGAGCTTGCCTTCGAGGCGCTGCAGAGGATCGTCGAGCAGGGCCAGCAGACGGGTGAGTTTCGCAGCGACCTCGATGCTCGCCTGACGGCGACGATCTGGTACGGCGCGCTGGAGGAGATCCTCACGGGTTGGGCGTTCGGCCAACTCCCGGATCGCGAAGACGACGTGACACGGGCAGAGCGCGCCGTCGTCGAGATCGTGGCGGGCGGGCTCGCGGAAGACAGGGCGGCAACTCCCGCCTGATGGCGACCCAGACGGCGACGCACGAGCCGGTCACGCTCGCGCCGGTTCAGCGGCGGCTGCTCTGGACGCTTGGCCTGGGCGCGTTCGGGCTCGCCTTCTCGATCACGACGATCTCGGTGGCGCTGCCGCCGCTTCTGCACACGTTCACGAGATCGGGCTCCTTGATCGGCCTCGTCATCGGAGCGGAGGGTTTCTTCGCCTTGACGCTCTCACCGATCGTGGGGCCGTGGAGCGATTCGTTCCATACGCCGCTCGGCCGGCGCCGCCCGTTCATGCTCGTCGGGCTCGGCCCGATGGCTTTCTGCCTGCTGCTGGTGCCGTTCATGCCGAACCTCTGGACGACGTCGCTGCTGGTGCTCGCCTTCTACTTCGCCTACTACCTGTACGAGCCGCCCTACCGCGGTCTCTACCCGGACGTGCTGCCGCCGTCGTCCTACGGCCGCGCGCAGGGCGTCCAACACGTGCTGCGCGGCATCGCGCTCGGGATCGCGCTCGTGGGCGGAAACTTCCTGCTCAAGGTCTGGCAGCCGGCGCCGTTCCTGACCGCCGCCCTCGTCACGAGCGCCGCGTGCGGCCTGACGATCCTGCTCGTCCGCGAGGACGGAGGACATGGCCGCGTCTTCGAGGGCTTCTGGGCCTACATCAAGCAGAGCTGGAACATCTTCTGGCAGGAGGGCGACGTGCGGCGCTTCCTGCTCGCCAACTCCGCCTGGGAGGGCACGTTCGCAGCCGCGCGCAGCTTCGTGATCCTCTACGTGATCGACGGGCTTCACGAGTCGAAGACTGTCTCCGGGGAGATCCTGGCCGCGGTTGCGGTCGGTTATGTGATTGCCGCAATCTTCGCCGGCCGGCTGGGCGATCGGTTCGGCCTCGCTCGGGTGATCTTCTTCGCCTCCTTCGTCTACGGGACCGGGCTCCTCGTCGGCGGGCTCGCGGAGCAGTGGCACACCTGGTACTTCGGGCTGATCGTCCCGGTCGCGATCGCCGGCGGCACCGTGATGACGCTCGCCTGGGGCTTGCTCTACAAGATCGTCCCGGCGCAGCACCGCGGCGCCGTCTCCGGGCTCGCGACGACGACGAAGGGCATCGGGCTGCTGATCGGTGCGCCGGTCGCGGGAATCGCTATCGACCTAGCGCGGCCGCACTTGCACGCGACCAGCGGCTACCAGATCCTCTGGCCCGTCTGCGCGTTGCCGATCCTCGGCGCGATCCCGCTGCTCGTCCGGCTGATGCAGGTCGAGGACGAATCGGCGCGCGTGGAGCCGTCCGGCGCGGCGACGCCGCTGCCGTAGCGCCCTAGGCACCCGTTGCGACCGGGCGCTCGCGCTGCACGGGCGCAAGTGCCGGCGCCCACGAGCAGAGCGGGGAGATCTCGCCGTCGCGGCCGTTCAATGCTCTCAACCCAAGCGCGTGCTCGGCCTGCATCAGCTTGTGAATCTGGGTCGTGCCCTCGTAGATGATCGGCGCACGGGCGTTGCGGAAGTAGCGTTCGATCCCGTACTCGGCCGAATAGCCGTAGGCACCGTGTACCTGAATCGCGAGATGCGCGGCCCGGAAGGCCGACTCGGTTGCGTGCCACTTGGCGAGGGAGGTCTCGCGCGTGTTGCGCCTGCCCTCGTTCTTCATCCAGGCGGCCTGCATGACGAGTAGCTTCGAGGTCTCGTAGCCGAGCACCATCTCGGCGATCATGTCCTGGACGAACTGGTACTTGCCGATCGGCTGCCCGAACGTCTCCCGCTCCCGCGCGTACTCGACCGAACGCTCCAGGCAGGCCCGGATGACCCCGCAAGCCCCGGCGGCAACCGTGAAGCGGCCCTGGTCGAGCCCGTACATCGCAATCTCGAAGCCCTGGCCCTCCTCGCCGATCAGGTTGTCGGCCGGAACCTCGACGTTCTCGAAGAAGAGCTCGCCGGTCGAGCCGGCCCAGACCCCGAGCTTGTGCTCCGTCTCCGCGGCGGTGAAGCCGGGCATGCCCTGCTCGAGCACGAAGGCGGAGATGCCCTTGTGCTTCGCGCCGGGATCCGTCTTCGCAAAGACCAGCGCATGGTCGGCGACGGCGGCGTACGAGATCCAGTTCTTCGAGCCGTTGAGGACGTAGACGTCGCCCTCACGGCGGGCCGTCGTCTTCATCGCGGCGACGTCGGAGCCAGCCGCGGGCTCCGTCAGCCCGAAGCAGGCGAGCTTCTCGCCGCGAGCCTGCGGCACGAGCCAGCGCTGCTTCTGCTCCTCGGTCGCGAAACGAAGGAGGGCAAGCGAGTTGAGGCCTACGTGGACCGAGATCAGCGTCCTGAACGCTGCCTCGCCACGCTCGATCTCCTCGCAGGCGAGCGCTTCGGCCACGAAATCCAGGCCGGCGCCGCCGTACTCCTCCGGAACCACGATGCCGAGCAGGCCGAGCTCGGCCATGCCGTCGATCACGGATCGGTCCAGGCGGTGCGCGATGTCGTTCTCGATTGCGTTGGGAAGCACGCGTTCGTCGACAAACGTGCTTACGGTGTCCTGGATGAGCCGTTGCTCGTCCGTGAGTTCGAAGTCCACGGGGCAAGTCTATGGACGCGCCTACGCCCTCGGCCCGGTGGTCTTGCCACTGGCGCTCGTCGGCGGCGTCGCACTCGACAACGGAGGCTTCGACGCGACCTCGTGGGGGTGGAGCACGCTCTTGCCGCTCGTCATCGTCGGGACCACCCTTGTCCTCGGCCGAGCCAGGTCTCAGGCTGCTTTAGCGCTTGCCTTTCTCGGTCTGCTCGGTGCTCTCACGGCGTGGACCTGGCTTTCGATCGCTTGGTCGAGCGATCCCAGCGCCTCGGTGCTCGATGCCGAGCGCCTTCTCGTTTACCTGGCTGCGGTCGCCGCCTTCCTGCTGCTCGAGGCGAGGCAGGTGACACGCTTCCTGGTCGGTCTGCTCGCGGCCGCCTCCGTGGTGGCCGTGTGGGCCCTCTCGCTGCGAGCTTTCGGCGGCCCTGGCTCGTATGACGTCTCCTCCGTCTCCGCCGATGCGACCAGGCGCCTGGCCGCGCCGCTTGGATACTCGAACGGGCTCGGGCTGTTGGCGGCAACCGGAATCGTGCTCGCACTGGGTCTCGCCGTGCGCCTACGACGACCGTTCGTAGCCGCTCCTGTCCTCGTGCTCGCGCCGACGCTCTATTTCACGTACAGCCGCGGCGCCTGGCTGGCGCTCGCCGCCGGAGGGATCGCGGCCACGGCGCTTGGCATGCCGCGGGTATCCAGGCGGGTCCTGTTCGCGGTCGCGATCGTCGTGGTCTGTGCCGCCGCCGTCGCGCTCGTGCGCGTCGGCGGCCCGAGCGGCGCCGTTCGGGAGTTCTCGCACGCGGCGCCCTCTGTGAAGGCGAACCAGAGCCGGCGCCTCTTCAGCCTCTCGGGGAGTAGCCGCGCCCAGTACTGGCGCGTCGCCTGGCGGGATTACCAGGACCATCCGTGGCTCGGCTCCGGCGCTGGAAGTTTCCAGCGCCGGTGGCTGCGTTCGCGGCCGGCCGAGTTGCCGGTTCTCGACGCGCACAGCCTCTATCTCGAGACCCTGGCAGAGCTAGGGCCGGTCGGGCTCGTGTTGCTTGCGGCGCTGCTCGGGCTTCCGGTTGCCGCCGGCGTGATTGCGCGGAAGCAGCCGATCGCGGCAGCTGCGTTTGGAGGCTACGTCGCCTTTCTTGTCCATGCCGCGCAGGACTGGGACTGGGAGCTGCCCGCCGTCACGCTCGCCGGACTTGGCTGCGCGGTCGCGCTGCTGGTCTTGGCCGAGCGCGAACCGAGGCCGGCCCTCGGCCGGAACGCACGGGCGGCCGGGCTTGGCGCCGCCGTCCTGCTAGCTCTCGTCGCGCTCGGGGCTCTCGCCGGGAACCAGACCCTTGCCGCCGCGAGCGTGTCGCTCGATGCCGACAGTCCGGCCCGAGCCGCGCGCGATGCGCGCTGGGCGAAACGTCTCGTCCCGTGGTCCCCCGAGCCGTGGCGCCTCCACGGAGAGGCCTTGCTCTCGCAAGGAGACCTCGACGGGGCCAGACGCGATTTCTTGACCGCGCTTCGCAAGGACTCATCCGACTGGGATTCGTGGGTCGACTTGGCCCTGGTTACGGGCGGGACGACCCAAAGGCAGGCTGCCCAGCGGGCCCGCCGGCTGAACCCGCTGGAGCCAATTCACCGGTAGGGGGTTGCGAAGCTTGCAAGAATGGTCGATGGCACGTCGAACTACGGTGCCCCGCATCCGACTGATCAGGAGGGTCTAAAAAATGGAGTCGATCCGGACTCATCGCCGCTTACGTCTCCTCTTTGCCGGAGTGGCAACGCTCGTGACCGGCGCGGCTCTTGCCTCGGCAGCGCTGGCCGGCATACGCGCGCTCGATCTAGGGCCGGCAGCCGCCGGCCAGTACCCGAAAAAGGTGACGGTCTGCCACCAGACTCATTCGAAGAAGCATCCTTGGGTGAAGATCCGGATCTCGCGCCATGCCGTGCGGGCCCATCTTCGCCACGGTGACTTCGTCGTCGACGAGACTCACCCGTGTCCGCCGACGAGCGCCGCGAGCGCGAAGAAGCACAAGCATCACGGCAAGGGCAAGCATCATCACGCCACGGCCAACAAGCACCACAGCGGCAAGGGCCACGGAAAGAAGTAGCCGAGCCGCGCTCGGGCGCCAGACGATTGACGAAAAGC
This sequence comes from Actinomycetota bacterium, assembly GCA_005888315.1. Taxonomy (GTDB): domain Bacteria; phylum Actinomycetota; class Thermoleophilia; order Gaiellales; family Gaiellaceae; genus 13-2-20CM-68-14. The sequence continues at coordinate 12,921 of VAWH01000034.1, forward strand.
CTCGGGTACGCCGGGGCTTTTCGGTTTTGTAGGGTCGGACGCGTGAGCGGGATCGCCGGGACATACGCACCGATCGTCGAGCTGCCACTCGAGGTCGAGGGTTACGGGCTCGAGCGACTCGAGGCCGACGTGACCCGCAACTTCACTCGTGTGACGACCCTCGTCCGCCTCACAGGAGCGGGTGACGAAGGCCTGGGCGAGGACGTCACCTGGTATGCGGAGGCCCACGACCGCGAGCTGGCGATCGGCCCGAGCCGCCGGCTGGCGGGCACGTGGACGCTCGCTTCGTTCTCCGAGGCGCTAGGGATCGAGGAGCCGCACAAGCGCTGGGCCTACGAGAGCGCCGCGCTCGACCTGGCCCTGCGCCAGGCAGGGGGCTCGCTCGGCGATGCGGTCAGCCGGACGCCGCAGCCAGTCTCGTTCCTCGCCTCGCCCGGTCTCGGCGATCCGCCGTCGGCCGAGCCTCTTCGCCGCCGGCTCGAGCTCTATCCGGAGTTGCGCTTCAAGCTCGACCCCGTGGCCGGGTGGACGGACGAGCTCGTGCGTGACCTTGCCGCGACCCGCTCCGTCGACATCGTGGACTTCAAGGCGTTCTACGCAGATCCCGATTCCGCTCCGCCGGACATCGCGCTCTACCGGCGCGTCGTCGAGGCGTTTCCCGAGGCCTGGCTCGAGGATCCCGCTCTGACGCCTGAGACGGAGGAGGTCTTGCGGCCACACCGCGACCGAGTCACCTGGGACGCGCCGATTCACTCTGTCGACGACGTCGAGCGCCTCGCCTTCGCGCCGCTCACCTTGAACGTCAAGCCTTCGCGCTTCGGTTTTCTCCGCGAGCTGCTCGACTTCTACGCCTACTGCGAGGCGCACGAGATCGGGCTGTACGGCGGCGGGATGTTCGAGCTTGGGCCGGGGCGCGGCCAGATCCAGCACCTGGCGTCCCTCTTCCATCCTGTTGCGCCGAACGACGTCGCGCCGGGGGCGTACAACGAGCGCGAGCCGCGGGCCGGGCTGCCTACGAGTCCGCTGCCGGCGCCCCCGAACGAGCCCGGTTTTCGCTAGCAGAAGCGCGCGCGGTCTATATTGACTCGCGAGTCAATCGTGAGCGCCACCGAGACCACGAGCGGCATCTCCTTCGCTCTGAGCAACGAGCAGCGGGCGTTGCGCGAGCTCGCCCGCGATTTCGCGGACCGGGAGATCCGGCCGGTGGCGGCGGAGTACGACGAGCGCTCGCAGCATCCGGGCGACGTGATCGCCAAAGCGCACGAGGTGGGGCTGATGAACCCCCACATCCCGGAGGAGTACGGCGGCCCCGGCCTCTCCGCGTTCGAGCAGATCCTGATCGGCGAGGAGTTGGCCTGGGGCTGCTCAGGCATCGCGACCTCGATCGTCGCGAACATCCTCGGCTCCCTGCCGGTCCTCCTCGCGGGGAGTGACGAACAGAAGCGGGAATGGCTGTCGCAGCTGCTCGAGGAGCCGCTGCTTTGCTCGTTCGCGCTGACCGAGCCGGGAGCCGGTTCGGATGTCTCGGCGATCCAGACGACCGCCGCGCGGCGCGACGGCGACTACGTCCTCAACGGGTCGAAGATGTTCATCACGAACGCTGGGCAGGCGGCGTGGTTCGTCGTCTTCGCCTCGACCGACCGGGGCGCTGGCCACCGTGGTCTCTCGGCGTTCGTCGTTCCGGCCGAGTCCGAAGGGATCGTGGTAGAGGAGCATCTGGACAAACTCGGCCAACGTGCAACCGACACTTCAGCGCTCGCGTTCCACGAGGTTCGGGTGCCGGCCGCAAACCGGCTCGGCCAAGAGGGCGAGGGATTCAAGATCGCGATGCGCACGCTCGACTTGACCCGGCCGGGCACCGCGGCCGGCGCGGTCGGCGTCGCGCGGGCGGCCTTCGAGCACGCCGTCGGGTACTCGAAGGGCCGCATCCAGTTTGGCCAGCCG
>VAWH01000024.1:0-84777 GCA_005888315.1 Actinomycetota bacterium
TGCGTGCTGTGATGATCAACGTCTGTGCGATCTCGCGGTTGGTGAGGTCCTGGCTAGCGAGCTCGGCGATCCGGCGCTCGCTGGCCGTCAGGGAGTCGAGCCCTGTGAGAACCACCCGGCGCGGGCGCGCACCTGTGGCGCGGAGCTCGGTCTCGGCGCGTTCGGCGAGGGGCTTGGCACCCGCGCGGTGAGCCACGTCGAGTGCCTCGCGGAGCAGCTCTCGTGCTTCGGTGCGTCGATTGCGCCGCCGAAGCAGGGCGCCGAGGTCGGCAAGGGCACGCGCTCTCTCCAACTTGGCATCGCCATGCTCGAAGGCGTCGATCGCCTCACGGAGCAGGAGCTCCCCACGGTCACCGCCGGCCACGACGCCGGCGGCGCGCTTCGCCACGCCGAGCGCGCGCCGGGTCAGACCACGGGCGAGGGCTTGCAGGAATTCGGCGGCGGCTGGGACATGCTCTCACCCGCAGGCAGGCAGGTCGAGACCGATGGCTAGCCTCGAACATCTACAGGAGGCCCTCCGCATGCTGGTCGCAGAGCGGCAGGCGTTGCGCGAGCGGCATGCGGACCGCAAAGAGCTCGAATCGAATCGACTCGAGCTCGTGGCCCGGCAACAGCAGTTCTCCTACGCGCTGATCGCTCGTTGCGTCGCGGGGATTGGAGGCCAGCCATGTGATCAGGATTGCCTACTACCTTAAGCGCCACCACCTTGCCCTCCTTGCAGTGTTCCTTGGGCTCGGGGGTGGGACAGCGTTCGCCGCCGGTAACGCGCTCCTGCCGAGGAACAGCGTGGGCACGAAGCAAGTGATCAACGGATCGCTTCAGGCAAACGACCTGAGCACGACAACGCGGAATGCTCTCAAGGGCAACAGGGGCCCTAGAGGTCCGGCGGGCGTGCAGGGTGCCCAGGGATCGACCGGCTCGGCCGGAGCGCAGGGTGTGCAGGGAGCGCCGGGCCAGTCGGCGACCAAGCTCTTTGCCGCGGTGGATGCCGGAGGCACGCTCACCAGGAGCAGCGGTGCGACGTCGGCCCAGCGAACCAGCGCCGGTGTTTACCGCATGACGTTCACCACTGACATCACGAACTGCGTCTACCTCGCCACGGCAGGACAGGATGCCGGGTCGCTGTTCTTCGACTACCACCTCTATACGAGCCGCACGGCCACGAACACGGTCAACGTCGAGATCTTCGACGAGAAGAACGTCCAAATTGATCTGCCTTTCTATCTCGCGGTCTTCTGCTGATCGACCTGGGAAACGGTACCGATCCTTGTTCCGAATGATCTCGGCACGCTTTCGGTGTCTCCCCCACACTCTGCAGCCGGCTGCGCCGCACCCCATGCCCGCATTGCGATCATCATTTCGCCTAGAGGACAACGCACGAGGTAACGATTCGGGCCAGATTAGAACCATTGGCCCGCAGATAATGCGGGTTTTTCTAGTAGCGGGGGCACGATCTGGACCCATTAGCGACCGCTCGGTAGCCGTTGAGTCGTTCGCCGACTGGGCAACGTAGTGCGACCGGCGGGTCAGGGAAGGCGTTCCACATCGTCCAGGCCCAGCGCGTCACGTACTTCCGCTTCAGCGTGCGGGGGTCAACGAGGTAGACGCCTCCCCTCACGGTGTGCTCGCAGTCGCGGGCCCAGGTGATCTGCGCCACGACTCGGCCGTCGGCGGACCAGCCGAGGAAAGTCGAGTAGGGCAGGGAGCCAGTCGCCCCGTCGCCGCTGGCGGGGCGGTCGCCGCGCGAACCGTCGGTCGGCCCGACACGCAGGTAGCCGCCGGCGCAGATCTCCTCGCCCTGGTCCGCGACGAAGCGGCCGTTTGGGGAAAGCGCGCCGGTGACCCGCGGAAACGGCCCGTCCCGCGAGAACTGCGCGACCTTCGTTGCTCCCTGGCCGCGTGCCAGCCGCTCGAGCCACATGTTCGGATACGGATCGACCCCGCAGCAGAAGCGCACGGGCGGCCCCGTGGCGCAGAAGACGTACGCGGTGGCACCGCGAGCACCGACGCCCGTGCAGCGCGGCGGCAACCGCCACGACCTCCCGGTGCGCAAGTCGAGGAGCCGCCCGCGCGACTGGACCAGCGTACCCGCGACGACGGCCAGGAAGAAGTCGCGCCGGACGAGAACGTGGCCGCGGCGCACGACGGAGAGGCCCCGGAACTCGTGCGGGTCTCCGCCGCCGACCAACTCGGCGCCGCCGGGAAGGGGCACGCGCGGCTGCCAAATGGGGATCAGCGCGTGACGCGACGCGTCGAGGCGGTAGTAGCGGTCGTCCGGCGTGACGAGACGCGGCTGCTCTAACTGCCCCGCGGAGTCGAGGTCGTGCATTAACGCGTCGCGCCTCGTGTCGCCACCCCCGATCTCGAAGCGCGGCAGCCGCGCCACGACGCTGCCGTCGAGCCCGAGGAGCTCGACGCCGCTGCCGCGCGGCACGACGAGCCCCTGCTTCGGGAGCCCCGGAAGCGACACCGATCCCGGCGGAAGCGCGCTCGCAAGGCGGTCGCCGCCGCCCCCGTTGCAGCCGGCGGCCACCATGCAGATCACCACAGGGACGGCGAAGCGCACGCGCCGATTCTTTACCCGCGCGGGCGGGGACGCTACCGCGTTGACCTGCTCCTGCAGAGGCAGGCATCGCGCGCCTGAACATGCCGCTCGATGCCCACGGCCGCCATCGACGAAAGATCGACGCCGTGACTAGACCGCTCCCCCATCACGAAGCTGCTCCCGCCGATGTACGGATTTGCAGCGAGATCGTGTTTTGTGCACCCTACGGGCGACCTACGACAAGAGCAGCGAACGCTACAGCGCGCAGCGACGCTCAGTCCCGCGCTGATCCCGGCCTCACAAAGATCCCGACCGCCCAAGGAGGCGGTCAGGGAAATCCTTCATGCGGCGAGAGCTGGCAAGGTGCGCCGGCGTATCACAATCTCGACATGGGCCGACCACGACCCCAAACATGGCCGCCGACGCTCTGACGCGCCGGCAACGAAGTCCGGGCGCTGGCGCTCAGGAAGAAGGCCAGCCGCGCGTATCTCGCGCGCCGCCAGCGCAACGGCGCGTGTCCGTCGACTGCGCCGCGAGCCTGTCCTCCAAGGGAACACTGACGGCATGGCGCTGAGCCCCTCGCGGTATGACGCCATCGTGATCGGCGCCGGGCACAACGGGCTGGTGACCGCGTGCTACCTCGCGCGCGCTGGGCTTCGCGTGCTCGTCCTCGAGCGGCGGTACGTCGTGGGCGGCGCCTGCGTCACCGAGGAGACGTTCCCCGGGTTCAAGGTCTCCACCGCCGCCTACGTCAACAGCCTCTTCCACACGGAGATCATCCGCGACCTGAAGCTGAACGCCTACGGCTACGAGGTCCTCGCGCGCGACCCCTCCTCGTTCACGCCATTCCCCGACGGGCGTTCGCTGATGATGGGACCGGACGCCGACCTGACCCGCAAGGAGATCAGCAAGTTCAGCGCGCGCGACGCCGAGCGTTATCCGGAGTACGAGACGATGCTCGAGCGCGTCGCGGCGCTCGTCGAGCCCACCCTCACGATGCCGCCGCCCGATGTTGTGAGACCACGCCTTGCTGACCTCCGAGCCCTCGTCTCGCTGGGGCTCGCATTTCGGCGGCTGCGCGACGGCGCCGGCGAGGCGGTGGAGATCCTCACAGGCGCGGCGCGACCGATCCTCGATCGCTGGTTCGAGTCCGAGGAGCTGAAGGGAACCCTGGCGACCGACGCGATCATCGGCGCGATGGCCAGTCCGTCGATGCCCGGCACCGCCTACGTGCTCTTTCACCACGTCATGGGCGACGCCGGCGGCAAGCGAGGCGTGTGGGGCTACGTGCGCGGCGGCATGGGCGGCGTCACGCAGGCTCTCGCAGCGGCCGCCCGCGACCTCGGTGCCGACATCCGCTGCGAAGCCGAAGTGGCGCGCATCCTGGTGCGGGACGGCCGAGCCGTCGGGGTGGCGCTCGACAGCGGCGATGAGCTCTACGCCCCCATCGTGGCCAGCAACGCCGATGCCCGCGTGACCTTCCTGCGCCTGCTCGACCGGAGCGTGCTGCCGGAGGCGTTCGTGGCCGACGTCGAGCGCATCAGCTACGCCAGCGCCTCGCTGAAGATCAATGTGGCCCTGGCCGAGCTGCCGAGCTTCCGCGCGCTGCCGGGCGCAGAGCCCGGGCCCCAGCATCGCGGCACCATCCACATCTGTCCGGACCCGGACTACATCGAGCGCGCGTTCGACGACGCCAAGTACGGCCGCCCCTCCACCGAGCCCGTGCTGGAGTGCACGATTCCCTCGGCGGTGGACCGGACGGTCGCGCCGCCCGACAAGCACCTCATGTCGATGTTCGTGCAGTACGCGCCGTACGAGCTTCGGAACGGCTCGTGGGACGACCAGCGCGACGCCTTCGCCGACCGCTGCTTCGACCTGCTGGACGAGTACGCGCCCAACTTCAAGAACGCGGTCCTGGACCGGCAGGTACTGACGCCACTCGATCTCGAGCGTGTCTTCAACCTCACCGGCGGCAACATCTTCCAGGGCGCGATGACGCCGGGCCAGCTGTTCGCCTTCCGCCCGGTCCCCGGCTACGCGCGCTACCGGACGCCGCTGCGCGGCTTGTACCTGTGCGGCGCGGCCGCCCACCCGGGCGGCGGCGTGATGGGCACGCCCGGCCTCAACGCCGCGCGGGAGATCCTTGGTCGGCGTCGTCTGCGAGCACGCCGCGGCAGGAAAACCGCCCGCTCCACAGATGCGCTGTGATTTGCTCAGCGTCTAGTGGTAGCAGGGCCAGCTCGGTCGGCGGGCGGCGGACGAAGCCGTCGAGGAGCAGAAGGTCTTCGGCCTGTTGAGGAGTCAGCGCTTCCTCTCCGGCCCGCTCGCGGGAGGCCCGGCACAGCGCCAGCGCCGCCTCGATCTCGACTCTCGCGCCCGCTCCGGGCGGCAGCGCGCGAACGGCGCAGACTCCGCCGCCGCAGACGAAGAAGGCCTTCTGCCAGTCCGGCTCGATTGCCGGAGCGATCAGGCAAAGCTCTAGGCTCCGCAGCCGCTCCAGGCGGCGCAGCCGCTCGACGAGCTGCTCGAGCGCCTCAATCCGGTCGCGCAGGCGCGCCGCCTCCTCGTATCGAAGGTTTTCGGCCAGGTGCGAGAGCCGCTCCCGCAGGCGCGGCAGCGGCCCACCGTCCATGAGCGCGTCGAGCTCCTCGTCCGTGCTCCCGGCCAGCGCCCGAGCGGCGAGCGAAGCCTTCCGCCGGCTCGTGACCGGGCCGAGCTCGGTCGCGGCCCCGGTGACGACGAAGTCGTCACCCCGCCGCCGCAGGTAGACGCCGTGCTGCGTGCGGCGGCTGCGCGAGTTGGCCGGCGGCTGGAGCTCCCGGATCAGCCGCAGCTCCTCGAGCGCGGCCTCGAGCTCGGAGCCGAGGACCCGCCACTCGATCCGGTCGAGTGCCAGCAGCGCCGCCTCGACCGACGGCCGCTGGCGATCGCTGCGGAAGTAGGAGCGCAGCCGGGCGCGCAGGTCGCGCGCGCGCCCGACGTAGAGAACCTGCCCGTGTCGGTCGCGGAAGAGGTAGACGCCCGGCCGCGTCGGCGCCCCGCGGGCGAGCGACCGTTTGCCGTAGACGCGGCGCTGTCGCGGAGCGGCCAGCGCGCGCAGCTCGGAGACGCGTCTCGCTCCCAGTTCCTGTGCGAGGCCGATCAAGTGAACCAGCACCTCGGCGGTCGCCTCGGCATCCGGCAGCGCGCGATGACAGGGCCGGGTGGAGACGCCGAAGAAGTTCGCCAGCGAGGCGAGGCCAACGCGGCGAACACGGCCCTCGAGCAGGCGACGGGCCAGCGCTGCGGTGCAGAGCGGCGGTTCGGACAGGCGGCGTCCGTGGACGAGGAGCAGTTGCCGCTCGAGGAAGCTCTGGTCGAAGCGCGCGTTGTGCGCGACGAGCAGGTCGTCGCCGGCGAAGTGGAGGAAGCGGCGCAGGACGGCCGTGACCGAGGGCGCGTTCCGCAGCTCCTGCTCGCGCAGGCCGGTGAGGCGGGCGATCGGCTCGGGCAGTGGCGTCCTTGGGTTGACGAGCGACTGGAACGAGTCGACCAGCTCCAACGCCCGCACGCGCACCGCCCCCAGCTCGCAGATCAGGCTGCGCGCGGCCGAGAGCCCGGTGGTCTCGAGGTCGAAGACGACGAACTCGGCGTCCTCCAACAGCGGGTCCGGCCGGCTCTCGGTGAGCGAGACGGTGGCGCCGTTGCACACGAGCCGGCTGTCGCCGGCGGTGGCCTCGAGGAGCAGCGAACAGGCGAGACCGGTCGAGATCGAGGACGTCGCGAACAGGCACCGCGCGGCCTCGACGGTCGACAGCGGGCCACGCTCCTCGAGCGTGTCCACCAGCCGGTCGAGCGCGTCGAGCGCAAGCTGCACCTCACAGATGAAAGCGAACATATGTTCGCTGCGCAAGCTCCCGCCTAATCGGGCAGCACCGGCATCGCGATCCCCGAGCTGCGCCGGAGCAGCACGGCTCGGGTGACCGCGCCCGAGCCGAATCGCAGCCAGACCTCATCGAGCGCAGCGTCGAGCGCGTCGGTGCTGTGCCGCTCGAGCGGCAGCGTGAGCTGGACTGCGCGGCCGTCCTCGAGGTTCCCGACCGCGATCCCGACGAGCGTGATCCCACGCCGCTCGATCAGCGGCGCCGCGACCGCAAGGAGCTCGCGCACGACGTCGAGGATCACCTGCGTGTTCGCTGTGGCGCGGTGCAGCGTGTGGGAGCGGGTCGCGCGCGAGAAGTCGTCGAAGCGCAGGCGCAGTACCACCGTCCTGCCGACTCGCCCCGCGGCACGCATCCGCCGGGTGACCCGGTCGACAAGGCCGACAAGGGCCGTGTCGACGTCCTCGAGCGTCTTGGGCGAACGGCCGAGAGCCCGCTGCGCGCCGATCGAGCGTCGGCGCCGCCGCGCCTGCACGGGGCGAGGGTCGCGGTTGTGCGCGAGCGCGTGGAGTTGTCGACCCGAAGCGCGGCCGAGCAGCGAGACGAGCGTCGGCTCGGCGAGCGCCGCGACCTCGCCAACGGTCCTGATCCCGAGCCGGTGGAGCTTCCCCGCCGTCACCCGGCCCACGCCCCAGAGCCGCTCGACCGGGAGCGGGTGCAGGAACGCGAGCTCGCGGCCCGGCGGCACGATGAGGAGGCCGTCGGGCTTGGCGACCCGGCTCGCCACCTTGGCAAGGAACTTCGTCCGGGCGACGCCGACCGTGATCGGGAGCCCGACGCGCTCGCGCACCTCGGCGCGCAGACGGGCGGCGACCTCGGCCGGCGAGCCCGAGAGCCGCCTGACCCCGCGCACGTCGAGGAACGCCTCGTCGATCGACAGCCCCTCGACGAGCGGCGAGGTGTCCTCGAAGACCTCGAAGACCGCCTTGCTCGCCTCGACGTACGCCGACATGCGGGGCTCGACGACGACCGCGTTCGGGCAGAGCCGGCGGGCGCGGGCGACGCCCATCGCGGTGCGCACGCCGCGCGCCTTCGCCTCGTAGCTGGCCGCGAGCACCACCCAGTTACCGACGATCACCGGCCGTCGACGCAAACTCGGATCGTCTCGCTGCTCAACGGCAGCGAAGAATGCGTCGACGTCGGCGTGCGCGATGGTCGGGTCTCGTGCCACGAACGTATGTTCTCATTCTCCCCATAGGTTCTCTTGGAGTCACCTGTGGGGATGGCAAGAGGCGAAAGGCGCCGTTTCCGGCGCCTTCGCAGTAGCGGGGGCAGGATTTGAACCTGCGACCTCCGGGTTATGAGCCCGGCGAGCTACCTGACTGCTCCACCCCGCGTCGCAGCGCGCAGTATAGCGCGGGGTTTCCAGCGTCGAAACGCGCACAAATCTGAAAGCGCACGCGCCGGCCACCTCCTACGTTGAAGCCGGATCGGTCATCTCAGCGGGAGGTCGCGCATGTCCAGAAGGAAGGCCTACTGGCCCACGATCATCGCCGCGGCGGCGCTTTTCGGCGCGATTGCGGTCGGAGCAAACGCGGCGGGCGCCTTCGTCGAGCCGAACGTCCAGGTGTTGCAAGAGTTCGACGGCACGGCAGGCCCGGGAACGGACTTCGGCTGGGCCGTGAGCGAGCTCGGCGACGTCGACGGCGATCACGTCGAGGATGCGATCGTGGGCGAACCGTTCACCGACGGCGGCTCCACCTACGTCTACTCAGGCCGCACGGGAAGCCTGCTCTACCGCTTCGACGGTGCCTCGGGCGACTACAACGGCTTCTCGATGGCCGACGCCGGCGACGTGAACGACGATCGCGTGCACGACATCCTCGTGGGAGCGCCGGGCAACGGCGCCGGCCACGTCGACCTCTACTCCGGCAAGACCGGCGAGCTGCTTCATCGGTTCATCGGCGCGTCGGCCGGAGACGCCTTCGGGTGGAGCGTCTCGAGCGCAGGCGATGTCGACCGGGATCATCAGGCGGACGTGCTGATCGGCGCCTCGCAGGGATTCAGCGGCGCGGGATCAGGCTATGCGTCCATCTACTCGGGACGGACGTACGAGCTCATCCGCACCCTGAACGGCGACCGTGTCGGCGACCAGTTCGGCTCCGGGGCGGCATCGTCACGCGATGTCAACCGCGACCATGTGCCCGACCAGATCGTGGGGGCGCGAGATGCCGGCAACGGCGCGCGCGGGCAGGTGTATGTCTACTCCGGGGAGACCGGCGAGCGGCTGCTCACGATCGACGCTTCCTCTCACGGCGACTCGTTCGGCTCGTTCTTCGTCGCCGGCGTCGGCGACGTCAATCGCGACGGCACGCCCGACATCTACGCAGCCGACTACTACGACTCGACCAACGGAAGTGATCCGACCAACTTCACGGCATCCGGCCGAGCGGCCGTCTACTCCGGACGCAACGGGCACGAGCTGCTGTCGTGGGTTGGCCCCGATGCGGATGCGGGCCTCGGCCCGGGCCGCGGCGCAGGCGACGTCAACCACGACGGCCACGAGGATCTGATCGTCGGCTCGTACACCTCGAACGCAGGCGCGTCGAACGCCGGCCGCGTGCAGATCTTCTCGGGCGCCGACGGATCTGTGCTGCGCACGATCACGAGCAAGGCCACCAACGAAGAGCTCGGCTTCGACGCCGTCGGGCTCGGTGACACGAACCAAGACGGAGCGCCCGACGAGCTCGTCTCGGCCGCGAACGGCAACCGCGTCTACATCATCGCCGGAGCACGTCCGAAACCGTGACCCCGGTGCGGCGCCCTCGTTCGCCCTCGCGGGGGCGCCGCCTTCCTAACCCGAAACTCCGCTCGAGCGTCCTACTTGATGTGCCGAGCAGCGTTACTCGCCTGTTCGAGTCTCCGCTGCTGACCGTGGGCGAGTTCCGGTGCCCGCCGGACGACACCGCTTGGCGAGAGACCAACCTGATCGGCGACCGCCCCCATGTCGTCTTCCCGCGGATCCCAGTCTTGATCCAGCACGTCGACGAAGCGCCGGTCCTGGCGACGCCCAACGAGACGATGCTCTACAACGCCGACCAGCGCTATGTACGCGAGCTGCGCAATCAGGCGGGCGACAACTGCGTGTACATCGAGCTTCACCACGAATCGCTGGCGCTGCTCGCCGAGGAAGGCGCCGGCCTCATCGACAGCAGCTACCGGCTGGTCGCAAGCCACGCGCCGGCAGACCACCGAACGTATCTCCTGCAGCACCTGCTGATTCGCCACTTGAAGGCCCCGGATCCGGATCCACTGCTCGCCGAGGAGACCGCGGCGACGTTGGTGTTGTCCGCTCTGCGCGATCGTCCTGCCTCAGCTCGCCGGCGCCGAGGTTCGACGAAAGCGGCTCACACCGCGCTCGCGGAGGCAGCCAAGACCGAGCTTGCATCAGCCCCCGCACGTCTGACTCTGAGCGAGCTCGCTCGGCGACTCCACTCGTCTGCCTTTCACCTCGCACGCGTCTTCCGGGTCGAGACGGGCTTCAGCCTGCACGGGTTCCGGCAGACATTGCGCCTGCGCGCGGGCCTGGAGAGGCTGTCGTCGCACGCGGGCGATCTCAGTACGCTCGCCCTCGAGCTCGGCTTCTCGAGCCATAGCCATTTCAGCGAGCGCTTCCGGAACGAGTTCGGAGTCTCTCCCTCAGAGCTCGGCAACGAGCGACACGTCCGGGCGCTGCTCGAAGCCACGGCACGCGGCTAGCATCGCCCGCATGACCCGTGTCGCCGCCGTCGATCTCGGCACCAACTCAACGCGCCTGCTCGTCGCCGACGTCGAGGACGGGTCGATCGCGGAGGTCGTCCGGCGGCTGAAGATCACGCGCCTCGGCGAGGGCGTCGACGAGCGCAAGCGCCTCCTCCCCGCGCCGGTGGCCCGCGTCCGCAACGTGCTCACCGACTTCCGGCGCGAAGCCGAGTCGCTGGGCGCCGAGCGGACGCTCGCGATCGCCACCAGCGCGGTTCGCGACGCCGAGAACGGTGAGGCTTTTCTCGGTGAGGTCGAGTGGAGCTACGGCTTCCAGACGCGTCTGCTCTCCGGCCACGACGAGGCGCAGCTGACCTTTCGAGGCGTGGCTTTCGGGCGCGAGCTGTCCGAGGACACGCTCGTGCTCGACATCGGCGGCGGCTCGACCGAGCTCGTCGTCGGCGGGCCGGAGGGCCTGCGGTTCCACGACAGCCTCGACCTCGGCTGCGTCCGGCTCACCGAGCGGTTCCTGCATTCGGATCCGCCCGCCATGGGAGAGCTGGATGCTTGCGCAACCGCCGTCGGGGCCTTGCTCGGGCAACGTCTCCCGTACGACCTTCAGCCCAGAGCCGCGATCGGCGTCGCGGGGACGATCACCTCGATCGCGGCGCTCGACCTCCGCCTCGCAGAGTACGACGCGGAGCGCGTGCACGGCCACCGCGTCTCCCGCGAGGGCGTTTCAGCGCAGCTCGAACGGCTCGCCGCCGCACCGCTCGCGCAGCGGCGCGCGATTCCGGCGCTGGAGCCCGATCGGGCGCCGGTGATCGTGGCCGGCGCAGTGATCCTGCGCGAGGTGCTCGACCACTTCGGCCTCGACGGGCTCGAGGCGAGCGAGCGCGACATCCTCGACGGCGCCGCGCTGGAAGCGGCCGAGCTGCCGGAGCCCGAAGAAGGCGCGGCGCCGCCCGGCGCGTACACGTGCTGTTAGTGAACGGCTCCGGGGTCTTCGTCCACAGGCGGCGGCTCGTCCTCGGCCAGCCGCCGCTGTAGAGAGCTCCGAGAGAGAACGCCGACCAGCCGGCCGTCCTCGGTCACCGGCACTCGCTCGAGGTCCTCGTCTTCCAGGAAACGAAAGGCCTCGTCGAGCGGCAGCTCGGGATCGAGCGTGTGCCGCGGCGGTTCGGCGATCTCGCGCACCGGCGTCTTCGTCGGATCCCGGCCGGCGGCGACGACGTCACGCACCAGGGTCCCGCGCGTGACCACGCCGACGAGCTGCTCGTCTTCGCACACGAACACCGCCCGCACCTCCGGCCGCGAGAGCAGCTCCCCCGCCTCCCGGGCCGGCGAGTCGCCACCGAGCGTGCGCGGCTCGGGAACCATCGCGTCGCGGACTCGGTCGCTCATGGGTAGATACCGCGCGAGGTCAGAGCCGCGCCGACCTCGCGGATGCCGGCGACGAGCGCAGCGCTGCGCAGCGACAGCCCCTGCTCTTCGGCCAGGCGCCAGACGCGGTCGAACGCGTCGGCGAGCTTGTCGGCCAGCTTCGCGCGGATTTCGTTCCGGTCCCAGAAGAGCCGGCCGAGGTCCTGCACCCACTCGAAATACGAGACGGTGACGCCGCCCGCGTTCGTAAGCACGTCGGGCAGGACGAGAATGCCCCGCTCGGCGAGGATCACGTCCGCCTCGACCGACGTCGGCCCGTTTGCGCCCTCGGCGATCAGGCGCGCCTGGATGCGGCCCGCGTTCTCACCGGTCACCTGGTCCTCGCGCGCCGCCAGGACGAGGATGTCGCAGGGCAGCTCGAGCAGCTCCTCGTTCGTAACGCGTTCCACCTGTTCGTAGCCCGCAAGCGAGCCGTTCGCCTCGGCGTAGGCCCGCAGGGCTGGGACGTCGAGCCCGCGCTCGTCGTGGGCGCCGCCTGAGAGGTCCGAGACCGCGACTACGCGGGCGCCCCGCTCGTAGAGCTCCGCTGCCGCGATCCCGCCGACGTTCCCGAACCCTTGCACGACGCAGCGCTGGCCCGCGAGAGGCGTCGCCAGCTTCTCGCAGCAGCGCTCGATCACCATCACGACGCCTGCGCCGGTGGCCTCGTGGCGAAACAGGGAGCCGCCGAGCGAGATCGGCTTGCCCGTGACGATCTCCGGCACGGCGTGACCGACCTGCATCGAGTACGTGTCCATCATCCACGCCATCGTCTGCTCGTTCGTGGCCATGTCCGGGGCGGGAATGTCCTGCTGCGGGCCGAGCACCGGCAGCAGTTCCGAAGTGAAGCGGCGCGTCAACGCCTGAAGCTCGTTCGCGGACAGCTCGCGGGGACTGCAGCGGATCCCGCCCTTGGCGCCGCCGTACGGAAGCCGCAGCAGCGCGCACTTCCAGGTCATCCACATCGCGAGCGCGGCGCACTCGCCGAGATCGACGTCGGCGTCGTAGCGAACGCCGCCCTTCGTCGGCCCGAGCACGCTCGAGTGTTGGACACGGTAGCCCGGGAAAACCTTCCAGCGGCCCTCGTCGAGGCGGACCGGGACACTGACCACGAGCGACCGCTCCGGATAGCGCAGTCGTTCGGCCACGTCATCGCCGACCGCGGCGTGCGGAAGCGCCTGCTCGAACTGCGTGATCGCCTGGTTGTAGAGCGGTGTTTCCCACTCCAGGTGCCCGAAATCGTGCGAAACGTCCTGCACTTCAGCCATCGGAGCGGAGTGTAGTCCGGGCAAGATTGGCGTACGGCGAACCGTTTTGGACGCCAGACCGAAACCCTCTGACGAGACCTTGACGCGATGGACACGCACGCTCGCCGCGGCCGCGGCGCTCTCTGCGGCCGCGGCGGCGGCGCCGCCGGCGGCGTGGGCTCATGCCCGGCTCGTCTCGGCGTCGCCGAGCGACGGCGCCGTGCTCCCGACCGCACCGCGGCAAGTGACAATCCGCTTCGACGAGCCTGTCCGCGCGCTCAGCGGCACCACGGTCGTCGCGAACTCCGGCAAGCGCCCGGTCGTCGCCGGGAAGCCGCGCACGCACGGCCGCGTCTTGGCGATCTCATTGCGCAAGCTCGGCGACGGCGATTACACGGTTCGCTGGCGCGTGCTCTCCGACGATGGCCACACCGTGCAGGGGGTCTTCCCGTTCGCGGTCGGCGCGGGGCGGGCGCCGCCGAGCGCGGCGCTGACGCCCGGTGGTACGAACCTGACGCGCGAGGTGATTTCGCGTTGGTTCTTTTTCGCCGGGCTGCTCGTCGCCGTCGGCGTGGCGCTCTTCCTGCCGCTCGCGTGGAAGCCTGCGCTCCGGGCGGCGGGCGCAGAGGAGGGCGAGGCCGCGCTCTGGCCGCTCGCCTTCGCCGGTTTCTTCCTGGCCTTCCTCGGCGCATCCGCTTTGATCCCGCATCACGGCGCCGGGACGACCCGCTTCGGATTGACGTACGAGATCGGCGGAATCGTCGCCATCGTCGGCGCGA
The DNA here is from genome assembly GCA_005888315.1 of Actinomycetota bacterium. Classification (GTDB taxonomy): domain Bacteria; phylum Actinomycetota; class Thermoleophilia; order Gaiellales; family Gaiellaceae; genus 13-2-20CM-68-14. The sequence goes on from VAWH01000024.1 coordinate 13,595, forward strand.
CGCTCTCGGCGATCGCGCTCGTCGACCGACGACTCGGGCGCGGCGCATTCGTGTGCGCTCTGGCGCTCCTGCCGGTCCCGTCGATCGCGGGGCACGCGCTCGACCGAGGGCAGTGGCCGCGGCCGCTGAACGTCGCAGCGGACATTCTCCACGTCGGCGCGGCCGCCGTCTGGATCGGCGGCTTGCTGGCGCTGGCAATCGGGCTGCCACGGGCCACGCGGCGGCTGACGGCCGAACAGCGCACGGAGTTCAGCGCCGCGCTCGTGCCCCGACTGTCGGCGATCGCGCTCGGCTCGGTGCTCGTGATCGCGGCCACGGGGCTGATCCGCGCGCTGTCGGAGCTCTCCGCCGTCAGCCAGCTGTGGAGCTCCGGCTACGGCCGGGCGCTGCTGATCAAGACCGGCCTGCTGGGGATTGCGGTGTCGCTCGGGTGGCTGAACCGTTCCCGGCTCGTCTCGAGGCTCCGCCTGAGCGCGCTGCGGCGGAACGTCGCCGCGGAGCTCGTCGTGCTCGCGGGCCTCGTGATCGCGGTCGCCTTCCTCACCGATCTCGCGCCGGGCCGCCAGTTCGCCCGCACGGTCGCGCGGCCGCAGGCCCCTCGGCCGATCGCAGCGCCGCCGCCCGACGCGACCGTTCTGGCCGGAGAATCGGGCGACCGCGCGGTCGGCCTCGCCGTCTCGCCCCGCGGAAAGCTTCAGGCGACGGTGCTCGGCGGCGAGGGGAACGGCGTCGACGGGCTCTCCGTTGCGTTTCGCGCGGGGGGCCGGACCTTCGACGCAACCGGTTGCGGGCCTGGGTGCTACCGGGCGCGAGGGCGGATTCAGGCGCGCCGAGTCACCGTCGTGCTTGACTCCGGTCCGGTCGCGTTCGGGATTCCCGTGCGCACAGAGCAGGCAAGCGCAGCCGTCGCCGCGGCACGCCGCGCCTTCGCCGGGCTGCGGAGTCTGGTCATTCACGAGCGGCTCGCCTCCAGTCCGCGCGACAAGGTCGTGACTACGTGGCGCATCGTCGCGCCCGACCGCCTGACCTACGTCACCTCAGCCGGAACCCAGGCGATCGTGATCGGAACGAAGCGCTGGGACGCGGACGCCAAGGGGCCGTTTGTGCGTTCTGCGCAGGTACCGCCGCTGCAGCTTCCCCCTGCGGAATGGGGTCCGCGCTGGCTGAACGCCAAAGCGATCGGCTGGAGGCGAGTCGGCGGCCGGCGCGCGCGGCTGGTCAGCTTCTTCGACCCGCATCTGCCGGCGTGGTTCGAGCTGGCGTTCGATCCGCGCACACACCGTCCGCTGGCGCTGGACATGACCGCCGCGGAGCACTTCATGAACCAGCGTTACACGAACCTCAACGAGCGGATGCGGATCGCGCCGCCCCGGTAGTCGCAAGGTGCCGGGGAAGGGCGATGACGACCCTGGACCCCACCACGATCGAGAACCTCAGTCACGCTTAGAACCGGATGCGGACCGCGAACGAGCAACTTGCCTTCCTGTCAGACATCACGTTTGGACCCACCGCGATCATCGCCGCCCAAATTGAGCGTCGCTCGACGAGGAGATGGCTGCGAAGGCCTGGCCGCTCACCCAGACTGGCAGGAGACCATCCGCACATGCTGATCGACCGCTGCGAGAACTTGAAGGTCCATCTCGACAACGCCATTGACTCGGTAGAGGCGGAGCTAGGTCTCGAAGTAAAAGAGCCAAGCGCGCAGCGGGAGTACGAGCCCGAGCAGACGTAGCGTCCCTCTGGTTTTCGGCGGCATACGCTTAGAACCCGCTCAACATGCCGATGTGGATGCCGAGCAAGTCGCCGGCCCTACGGAGGAAGTTCGCACCGACCAGCCGTGCGTGGTAGGCGCGCTTCGCGTCACGAGTTGCGACCGGCAGGTTGCCGCTGTCGTTCTCGACGAACGCGATCTGGCTTTCTAGCCCGCGGAGCCATGCGCGGACGCCCGCGATCGCGAGCCGTTTCGCGCGCCGCTCAGCGGCGGACCGCGGACGATCGGCTCGAACCGCCACTAGTGTCCGCTCGAGCTTCGTGTGCAGAGCCCTTGGCTCCGGGGTCGTGCGGATTTGAGCGGCAGCCTGCTTCAGATGCTGTTCGAGGGAGCTCTGGCTCCCCCCGCAGCCGGCCAAAGCGGCGGCGGCGATGACGCTGCCGATGACCTTTCCGTACCGGCGTCTTAGCAGTCGGATCACAGCGAAAGAAGAGGGCGATGGGACAGAGAGGGTCGAGTTTCGCCTCTACTGTCCACCAAGATGTCCACGCGCGTCGCGAACGGAAGGCGGCTCGCCGTCCGAGAACGAGCCCAAGCCCGCATGGTTCCTTATGCCGGGGAAGGGACTCGAACCCTTACGCCTCCAGAGGAGACACCTGATTTTAAGTCAGGCGCGTATGACCAGTTTCGCCACCCCGGCGGGCCAAGGATAGCCCCGCTCTTCCGGCTTGCTCAGACGCCGGCGGCGGCGAAGTCGTAGGTCGACGGGATCTTCTTCGGCGCTTTCCCGTAGACGATCGCGATCTCTTGATGGTTCTTGAGGATCAGGTTGTTGGGGTTGCCGACATACTGCTTCCCGTTCAGGTAGACCCGGAGCGGCTTACTGGGCGCGGCGCAGTAGCGGCCGATGCATTTCGGCGAGAAGCGAACTCCCCAGACCCCGATGAATTGCCCGAGCGTGTACGGCTTCGTTTGCGCGGACTCGACGTGCATGATCCCGCTCGCGTCGTGCGTGTGCAGCTCGGTGATGAACGAGCCGTCGTCGATGCCGATGTATCGCGGAACGGCGACCTTTTTTCCATTCACGAAGATGTCGAGGTGCTGGTGAATGTGAAACGCGAGTGCTTCGGCGGATAGGGCGCTCAGTCCGAGTGGTCGCAAGCGATCAGGGAGCTGCGCGTACTCCGGCGCCCAGGGGGCAGGCCCTCTTTGCAGCCCCGGTAGGGCTGAATAGTTGATCTTCGGCGCCTTCCCCTTGGGATTCTTGCTGCTGGATCCCCCGGCGACGAAGATCACCGCGAGGACGACCACAAGCGCGATCGGCCCCAGGGCCGCGAGGCCGTAGAGCAGCCAGGGCGGTCTGCGCTGCGCGCCGACCGCCGGCACTCGCCGTTTCGTATCGCGCCGCTGCGGAGCCTGAACAGGCCGCGGCGGCGCAGGTGTGCGCGGTTTCTTCGCCAAAGTCGTTGGATGGTAGCCACAGCTTCGGAGGCCTCGCGGGTAGCGTTTTCGAGCGCGATCTTCGATACTCAGGGTCCTCACTCAAGGAGGCGAACAGATGGGATTCCTGGACAAGCTGCTCGGGCGAGGCAAGAAGGCCGCCGGCGACGCCACCGGCGACAGCTCCATGCGCCGCGAGGGCATGCATCAAGAACAGCAGGCAATGGCCGAAGATCGAGCCGCCAGCGCCGAGGAGATGGCGCAGTCAGAGCGCGAACGCGCGGCGGAGCACGAAGCCGAGCGCGGAACATAGTTCAAGAGGGCGGCTTCGGCCGCCCTCTTTTGTCTTGCCGTCCGACACGACCTCTAGCGTTTATGGGCCATGCTCGCGATCGCGACATTGCTGCTCGTTCTGGCCGGCGCCGGCGCGCTCGCCGTCTGGCTGACCCGCGCGCTGCAGGTTTTCAAAGCCGACTCGGACGCGACCCTCGCGGCTCGAAACGCCGAAGTCGGCCGGCAGCTCGAGGGCATCACGGCGACGATGGATCGCCGCCTCGGCGAGCTCGACACGAAGGTCGACCGCCGGATGGAGCACGCCTCGAAGCAGACGAACGCGATCCACAAGCAGCTCGGCGACGTCGGCCGGGCGACGACGCTCCTCGCCGAGCACGCGAAGGAGCTCGGCCAGCTACAGCAGGTGCTGCGGCCGCCGAAGGCGCGCGGCGGCTTCGGCGAGCTGTTGCTCGGCAACCTATTGCGCGACCGGCTGCCGGCCGAGGCGTACTCGCTGCAATACGGGTTCAAGAACGGCGAGCGGGTGGACGCCGTGATCCGAGTCGACCGGCTCGCCCCGATCGATGCCAAGTTCCCGCTTGACAACTTCGAGCGGCTCGTCGACGCGCAGGAGAACTCGGAGCGCGAGCTGCACGAGAAGGCTTTCTCGCGCGACGTCAAGGGGCATGTCGACGCGATCGCGGCGAAGTACATCCGCCCCGACGAGGGGACCTACGACTTCGCGTTCATGTACCTACCCTCGGAGGCGATCTACTACGAACTCGTCTGCGGCAAGACGGGTGCGTTGCTCAGCTACGCGCACGAGAAGCGCGTACTGCCGGTCTCGCCGACGACGCTGACGGCGTACCTTCAGGTCGTCGTGCTCGGGCTGAAGGGGCTCCAGATCGAGCAGCACGCGCACGAGGTGATGGCCTACTGCGCGCAGCTGCAGAAGGACTTCGGCCGCTTCAAGGAGGACTTCGACCTCGTCGGCACGCACCTCGGTCGGGCGCAGACGAAGTTCGTCGACGCGGAGAAGCGGCTCGACAAGTTCGAGACGAAGCTCGACCAGGCCGCGGACTCGCGCGAGGTCGACGCGGCCGACGTGGTAGCCGAGCTACCGCGCGCGGCCGACGCGGCCGCCTAGTGCGCGATCTCCCAGACGCGCCAGCCTGAGCGAAAGTGCGAGACGAACGACACGCGCTCCGAGAGCGAGGCGCTCGGCAGGAACTTACGGAGCGTGATGTAGACGACGACCGTCCGTGAAGCATCCTTGCTGCCGCACTGGTGCTTCACCATTCCCCCACGCTCTTCGTCGCTCGCAATCTCCGCCTGGACGACTTGCGGTCTGGACGAGGTTCGCTCCCGCGCGACGGCCGCACGACTCGCGGGGCCGATCGCGTTGGCGCCGAACGCCAATGCGCCTCGCGGGCACGAAACGCGTGCCTCGTGCTCGAAGGCAGGCGCAGACCCGGCCACGAGGGCGGCACTAGCCGCACAGACGCACGCGACGAGCGCAACTTTCACGGCGCGATCGTATCGCCGTGAGGGTTCAGCGAAGGTTCACAATCGCTAGACGCTCGCGGGCTGCTGCTCTTTGAGGTAGCGGATCAAGCCGCCCGCAACGACGATCTCGCGCTCGCGTGGCAGGAAGTCGTGCGTGACCGTGAAAGCCGGCGCGCCGTCCATCTCGACCTGGAGCTCGTCTTCGCCTTCGGCGATCGCCTGCAGGTTTCGGATCTCCCAGGTCTGTCCCAGCTCGGCCTGGTCGTAGTCAGCTGCGTTCGCGAAGAGCAGCGGCACGATCCCCTGCGCGATCAGGTTGCGGCGGTGGATGCGGGCGAAGCTCTTGGCGATCACCGCCCTGACGCCGAGCTGCGCCGGCGCCAGCGCCGCGTGCTCGCGGCTCGAGCCCTGGCCGTAGTTGTCGCCGGCGACGATGAAGCCTCCGCCCCACTCGTGCGCCCGCTTGGCAAACCCCTTGTCGCGGTGCTGGAACGTGAACTCAGCGATCGCCGGCACGTTCGAGCGGTACGCCATCACGGTCGCCCCGTCCGGCGAGAGGTCGCCGGTCGAGATGTCGTCGGGCGCCACGATCAGCACCCGGCCGACGAGTACGTCCGGCAGCGGTTTTTGCTCCGGCGGTGGGAAGATGTTGGGCCCTCGCGGGATCTCGATCGACGACGCCTCGTCCTCACGCGCCGGTTCGAGAATGTGCTTCTGGACGACTTCGGGACGAGCCGGCGGCCGCTCCGGCAACTCGGGCGCCTCGAGCTCGCGCGGATCGGAGATGACGCCGGTCAACATCGACGCCGCCGCGACCGCGGGCGAGCAGAGGTACACCTGGTCGTCGGCCGTCCCACTACGCCCCGGGAAATTCCGGTTGAAGGTGCGTAGCGAGCTCGCGCCCGACGGCGGCGCCTGGCCCATTCCGACGCAGGGACCGCAGGCCGGCTCGAGCATCCGGACCCCGGCCATCAGCAAGTCGACGTAGGTGCCCGAGCGGGTGATCTGATCGAGGATCTGGCGCGATCCCGGCGTCGCCGTCGCCGAGACGAGCTGCTCCGAGAGCCGCTGACCACGCATGACCGCGCCGCAGAGCGCAAGGTCGTGGTACGAGGAATTGACCGAGGAGCCGATGCAGACCTGCTGGATCGGCGTGCCGACGAGCTCCTCGACCGGGACGACGTTGCCGGGACTCGACGGCTTGGCAACGAGCGGAACCAGCTCGGCCAGGTCGATGTGCTCCTCCTCGTCGAAGTCGCCGGTGTCCCCCGTCGGGAGCTCGACGAAATCCTCGCGGCGCTGCTGCTCCTCGAGCCAGCCGCGCGTCTCGTCGTCGGCCGGAAAGACGGCACTCGTCGCGCCGAGCTCAGCGATCATGTTCGCGATCGTTCCGCGCTCTGTGTAGCTGAGCGTGTGCACCCCGGGACCGGTGAACTCGAAGACGCAGCCGCGGCCCCCGCGGACGCCGCGGCGGCGAAGCAGCTCCAGGATCACGTCCTTGGCCTGAATCCACGGGCGCACGAGCTCGTTCTCGAGGAAGACGCCGACGATCTTCGGGCACGGCAGCTCAAACGGATGCCCGGCCATGCAGACCGCCACGTCGAGCCCGCCGGCGCCGATTGCGATCATCGCGCACGAGCCGGACTGGGTGGTGTGCGAGTCCGCGCCGATCAACGTCTGCCCCGGCTTCGCGAACCGCTCGCAGTGGACGTAGTGGCAGATCCCGTTTCCCGGTCGAGAGAACCAGGCGCCGTATTTGGCGGCCATCGCCTGGAGGAAACGATGATCGTCGGGATTCTTGAAGTCGATCTGGAGGATGTTGTGATCGACGTAGACGACCGCCGTGTCGACACGCACCCGCTCCTCGCCGAAGAGCTCTAACTGCATCATCGCCATCGTCCCCGTCGCGTCCTGCGCGAGGGCCTGGTCGACGCGGAGCGCAATCTCCTGGCCGGGAACGAGTTCCCCTCGCTCGAGGTGTTCTTCGAGGATCGTACGAGCGAGCGACGCCATCGGGCTCAAGCTTAGTCAGAAGGCAGCAGCGACCACACCTCGAAGTCGTCGCGGATTCCCTGCTTGAAGTGGAACGACCGCAACGTGCCCTCGTAGCGATACCCCACGTTCGCGGCGACGCGCTTCGACGCCTCGTTATCCGCGGAGATCCAGAGCTCGATCCTCAGGGCATCGAGCTCCGAAAAGCCCCACTGGGTCAGGAGCTCGAGAGTCCGCGTCGCGACGCCGCGGCCACGCGCCTCGGGCGCGACGACGTAACCCAGCTCGAGCTGCCGTCCTTCACGGTCGATCCCGAAGGCGAGGCCGAGCCCGAGAAACGACCCGTCGTCAGCGTCGACGACGGCGAATGCCTCCCTCGTGCCGTCGCGACGCCCCTCTTCGTAGACCTCGAGCCACTCACGCTCCCACCCGGGCGGGACCGGGTTAGGCACGCGCGTGTAGCGGAGCACGTCCTCGTCGCCGAACATCGCCGCTACCGAGGCGAGATGATTCTCGCCGAGCGGCTCGAGGCGGGCGTCCGTCAACTAATAGCGGAGCAAGGCCCCGATCCCCTCGACCGGATCGAGGTCCTGGTAGCGGCGCAGCGCGAGCGCGCTGCCGCCGTGGGCGAGCGTCCGGTGGACCGCGAGGTTGAGACCATCGTCGCGTTCCTCCATCTGCGTCCCGTCGAGCGGACACGGGCCACCGTCGGCCCTCACCCGACCGCAACGTGGGCACTGCCACGCCGTCCGTTCGGCCCCCTCCTGGAAGAGCAGCAGATCGACGCGCGCGTCGGAGGCGGCCTCGAGGGTGTCCGGCCAGCCGGCGGTCGCACGACCGCCGCGACCCGATTCCTCCCGCCAGCGCTCGACTGCCTCTTGCTCCTGCTTGGCCTGCCATTCCTCGAGGATCGGCCGAGCGGCGTGGAGCAGCTCGGTGGGAGAAGCGTGCGCTTCCGCATGCGTCCAGCCGACGATCGCATTCTCCACCTCGTGCGAGAGCACCTCTTCGAAGTCTGCGCGCGTCTCCCCCGTCGTCACGACGACGATCCGCGGACTCTGCAGTCGCCGCACGCGACGATCGAGCTGCTCGGCGACCTCCTTCAGATGCTCGTGGACGAGCGTCTCGATGTGCCGCTGGTAACGGGCCTGCGACCAGCCGCCCTGGTCGTGGCGCCCCGGCGTCTCGTCGAACTGGTCGACGAGCTCTTCGAGCCGCCCGCTACGCAGGATGTACACGGTTCCGCGCTCGCGGCCGACCACGGCGACCAGGGCGCCTTCCCCGCGGCCGACGAGCGGCACAAGCGGCGCGAGGTAGAACTCGCGACCGACCGCGATCTTGTCGGCGACGGGATCGCCAAGCGGCAGAGTCCGCCACGCATTGTCGAGGCCGGAGCAGAAGACCGCGATGCCGCGGGCACCGTCGCGGTCGAATTCACCCTTGAAGAACTCGCGAATTCGCACGAGGTCGGCACGCATCGCTTCGCGCTGCTCGTGGGGCAGCTCTTGCGCGGCCTCCGCCCGCTCTTCACCCGTGTGGATGAGCGAGTTGACGCGGCTCGCAGCGTCGCCCGCAGTCGGCGCGACGCTGGGATCGAGATCGACGTAGACGCTGATCGCGCAGCCCTTTTCGGCACGGAAGCTCGCCAGCTCGCGAAGCCCGTCCCAATTCACGGTTACAGCCACCTACGCCTCCTCTTACCGGAAAGCGGCGATTCTAAAGGCGTCGCAAGGGATGCCGCTGGGCGCCGTTGAAGGGCGTAGCGGCTTTGCCGGTGCGCCCGTTCTGCTTCCCGTGCGGATCTTTACCATCGGCCACGGCACCCGTCCGGCCGAAGAGCTCGTCGAGTGCCTTCAGCGGGCCCGCGTCGAAACCCTGGTCGACGTCCGTCGCTTTCCAGGCTCGCGGCGCAATCCACAGTTCAATCAAGCCGCGCTCGCGGAAACCCTCGCCGCAGCGGGGATCGCTTACCGCCATGCGGAAGAACTCGGCGGCCGGCGTTCGAATGAGCCGGGCGAGGAGCGTTTCCCGTGCATTCGCGTCGCCGCGTTCCGCAGCTACGCGGCGCGAATGGGCACGGAGACCTGGCAGCACGCCCTGGAGTCGGCGTTGTCCGGGCCCTCTCCTTGCTTCATGTGCGCGGAGACCCCCTGGTGGCGCTGTCACCGGCGCCTGATCGCGGAGCTGTTGACCGCGCGGGGCCACGAGGTCGTCCACCTGCTGCGCCCCGGGGAGTCTCAGCCCCACCGCCTCTATGAGGAGAGCTCGGTCCGTGAAGGCAAGCTTTATCTCTGCGGCGAGCCAGTGGCGTAGGCGCTCGGTAGGGAACGTTCAAGCGGTCCGATCCGTTGAATATTGTGAGGGCCGGTACAGGCCCAGTTGATTTGGAGGAAATGTGAACGAGACCAGAGTTCGCGAGCTGATCATCATCGGCGGCGGCCCCGCCGGGTATACAGCGGCGCTCTACAGCGCCCGCGCGAACCTCGAGCCGCTCGTCATCGAAGGTTTCCAATGGGGCGGCCAGCTGATGATCACGAGCGACGTCGAGAACTACCCCGGCTTCGCCGACGGGATCATGGGGCCACAGCTGATGGGCGAGTTCCGGCGCCAGGCCGAGAGATTCGGGGCCGAGTTCATCGCCGACGACGTCACGCGTGTCGACTTGTCAGAGCGGCCGTTCCGCGTCTGGGTGGGTGACGACGAGTACCGGGCCGAGGCCGTGATCGTCTCCACCGGCGCGACCGCGCGGCAGCTCGGGCTCGCCTCCGAGCGCGCGCTGCACGGTCGCGGCGTCACCTATTGCGCGGTCTGCGACGCAGCGTTCTACCGCGACAAGGAAGTCGTGGTCGTCGGCGGCGGAGACTCCGCCATGGAAGAGGCGATCTTCCTGACGAAGTTTGCGTCCAAGGTCACCGTCCTGCACCGCCGCGACGAGTTCCGCGCCTCACCGATCATGTTCGATCGAGCGCGCGACAACGACAAGATCGAGTTCGTGACCCCGGTCGTGGTCGAGGAGGCCCTGGGGGCCGAGGACGGCAAACTGACCGGCGTCCGCATCCGCAACCTCGAGACGGACGAAGTCAGCGAAATCCCCGCCGACGGGCTCTTCGTCGCGATCGGCCACGACCCGACGACCAAGCTGTTCGTCGACCAGCTCGACCATGACGAGGCCGGCTACCTGCTCACGCAGCCCGGCTCGACGGCAACGAACGTCGAGGGTGTGTTCGCCGCCGGCGATGTCGTCGACCACGTGTACCGCCAGGCGATCACGGCCGCTGGCATGGGCTCGATGGCCGCGCTCGACGCCGAGCGCTGGCTCGCGGCGCGCGAGGGCCGTCCCGAGACGGCACTGAGCGCTCCTCGTACCTAGGTCCAGCCGAGGCCCCGGCTAGCCTCGGCCGCATGGCCGAGTGGATCGACCTTCTCGACCCGACCGAGGACGAGCTGCGCGAGGCGTTGCCGGCCCGGGTCCACGACCGGGCGCGCGAACAGCTGCTCGAGCCTGCCCGGCACGACGACGAGCCGCGGCCGCGGTTGGAGGGCCACGACCACTACGTCTTCGGCGTCTTCCTGCTCCCGATCGCGGTCCGCGAGGAGGACCGTGTCTTCTACCAGGAGATCGACATCATCGCGACCCGCGAGCGTGTCGTGACGGTGCGCAAGACTCCCGAGCGCGGCCATCCCTGCGATCTCGCGCCTGCGCAAATGTCGGTCAAGCAAGACGGCGACGGTCGCTCGGGGATGATCGTCTACCGCATCGTCGACCTGATCGCCGAGGACTTCCTCGATCTGATCGATGCCCTGAACGACGAGATCGACGAGCTCGAAGAGGGAATCGAGACGTGGACCTCGACCCAGGTGCGCGGCCGGATCTCGGACCTGCGGCACGACCTTCTCCACGTCCGGAGGACACTGGCGCCGACGCGGGACGCCGTGCGCTCGATCGTCGACCGTCGGATCGACGTTGGCGAGGGTCCGGAGCTGCTGCCTCGCGAGATCGAGCTGAACTTCTCGGACGCTTACGACAAGCTGCTTCGGGCGGTGGACGGGCTCGATCTCTCGCGCGACCTGCTCGCCAGCGCGCGCGACTACAGCCAGGCGAAGATCGCCAACGATCAGAACGAGGTCGTCAAGCGGCTGACCGTGATCGCGTCGATCCTGCTCGTCCCGACCTTCATCGTCGGCCTCTACGGGCAGAACTTCCATCACATCCCAGAGCTCGGCTGGAGCTTCGGCTACTGGTGGAGCTGGGGTTGGATCGTCTTCACGACCGCGCTCCAGCTCGCGTTCTTCCGCTGGCTCGGCTGGATCGGCGGCGATCCGATCGGGCGCCCGGAGCTGCCGCCCCTGCGGAAGCTCGATCCTCGCTTGCTGCGGGGAAGGCGGCGCGCACGGGCGACCTGAGGCAGGCGCTCGTCTCTACCATCATCTCGTGCCCTATTTCATCTGTCCGAACTGCAGAGAGCGGTCGATCGACCACGACCGCCAGGAAGGGCTGACCCGGCAGGCGGTCGCCTGCCACCGCTGCGGCTTCGGCTTCCTGTTCGAGCTCCTGGACGACTACTACCCTGCTCCGGGCACCGGCTTCGTCGTCTGCGACCAGGAGAGCCGGATCCTCGCCTCCGGCCGAGGGGTCTTCGAGCTGACCGGCTACCGGGAGGACGAGCTGATGGGCCGCGAGGTCATGGACAGCCTCGGCCTGACCGGCTACGAGGACGGCCGCAATCCCGCGCAGCTTGCGCTCGAGTGGGGTGTGAGGCGGCTCGGCGAGCGGCTCGAGCTGCGGACCCGTGCCGGGAAACAGAAACCGGTCACGGCTGACTTCTTCCCCGCGTACGACGACGATGGCGGGCTTCTGGTCGCGATCACGCCGCGTTCTTAGCCGCGAGTTCCTCTTCGACCCACGCCTGCAGCTCCTCGAGCGCCGCGAGGGACTCCTCGAGCTCGCGGAGCTCGGCGTGCGCGGACCGCTCGTCGGTTCCACAGAAGAGGCCGAGCGACTCCAGCCGGTCGACGGTGGCGGCCGAGAGATCATTGCGGGCGCGCCGCTCGATCTTCGCCTGGCGGAGCCGCGAGCGGATCCGCTCGGCCCGCGCCGACAGCGCCGCCGACTCGCCCGCCAGAGCGTCAGCGTAGACGGCGAGGTCGATCTCGCGCACGCTTCGAGGGTACGCCGCCGGGCGTGACGAGAGTCAGACGGATGTGCGCCGTTCCAGTGGAAAAGCGGTATGACGGCGCCAGCCCGCGGGTGCGTTTTCGACGAGCCAGGCGCGCTCGACACGTGCCTGCACGGGGAGTTGCGTGATGAGCTCGCTCTCGATCGCCGCGAGCGTTTCGTCATCTGCCTGCGCCACGGTCGCGTGCGGGACGATCGCGTCGAACTCACCACCGTACGGCGGAAACCCCGGGAAGGCATCCGCCAGTGCGTCGGTCATGGCCACGAAGGGCTCGGCCGGTTCCGGCCGCAGGTAGAGGAGCTCCGAAAATCTCCCCGTCGCCCGAAGCTCGACCGGGAACGGCCCGAAAGCGCCGAGGACCCGCGCGACCGTCTCGAGTCGCTCGTCAGCCGCCGCAGCGTCCGCGAACGGGTAGATCAAGGTCACGTGCGGCGGCATGTCCCGTGCCCCATCGCCCGTGTAGCGGCGGCGCCAGTCGCCGATCAGCGGCTCGAGTTCGGGAATCAGGACGACGAGGGCGGTCTCGGCCATGGCGAGTGGAACGAAAGTGTGACTCTTCTTCCACAACCGACCGTTGCGGACAGTTCGTGGGGACAGTCCTCAAAAGAAGTGACGCGACGGCCGCGACGGAAAACCCGAACTAGACGCGGCTCGCGGGGCAGAGGTCGTTGACGGCGCAGTCCTCGCAGCGTGGGGCGCGGGCGATGCAGACGCGGCGGCCGTGCCAGATCAGCAGATGCGGGAAGAGACCCCAGCGCTCGCGCGGCACGAGTCGCTGCAGGTCGCGCTCGATCTTGACCGGATCCTCCTGCTTCGTCAGCCCCAGCCGTTGCGAGAGCCTGCGCACGTGCGTGTCGACGACTATTCCCTGCGGATCGCCGAGCTCGGCGGCGACGACGTTCGCCGTCTTGCGCGCCACCCCGGGGAGGCGCACGAGCTCCTCGAGGCTGTGCGGGACCCGACCGCCGAACTCCTCGAGCAGCATCACCATCGTCGCGCGCAGGGCCCGCGCCTTCTGACGGAAGAAGCCGGTCGCGAAGATGTCCCGCTCGAGCTCCTCCTGCGTGACGGCCAGGTAGTCCTCAGGACGCTTGTACTTCTCGAACAGCCGCTCCGTGACGCGGTTCACGTTCACGTCCGTCGTCTGCGCCGAGAGCATCACCGAGACGAGCAGCTCGAGCTCGTTCCGAAAGCGGAGCGCGATCGTCGCCTCCGGGTACTCGGCGGCGAGCCGCTCGACGATCGGCACGATCCGCGCCCGCTTGGGACCGACGCGGCGCCGCGCCTCGTGGACGTAGCTCCGCGGCACGGATGGGGAAGCTAACCGACGGCGATCTCTGCCGGGCTCGACGCCTCGGCCCGCTGATGCAGACGCGGCCCTGCGCAGACGACGTCGAGGGCAGGGCAGCCGGCACAGATGAACTCGCTCGGCGTCGGGGTGAAGACACCCTCCTGGATCCGAGCGATCGCCTCGGAGAGCTCGGCCTCGAGTCCCGGAAGCTCGGACAGGTCGAACGTCGTGCCGACGGCCGGATCGGGCCGCTCCAGGAATTGGTAGACGACCTCGACCTCCTCGAAGCCGGCCCGGAAGCAGGCCAGCGCGTAGACGAGCCGCTGGAGACGGTAGTCGCGCTCGATCAGCTCCTCCGGCGACGTCTCCTCGAGGACGTTGGTCTTGTAGTCGACGACGAGGGCACGCCTTCCGTCACGGTGGAGGACGTCGAGGCGGCCGTGCAGGAGGACGCCGTCATGCTCGAAGGCGAAGGGCCGCTCGGGCGCCGCGCCCGGAAGCGCGGCGACGCGCGCGGCCAGCTCCGAGTCGCAGTAGGCGGCCACGAGCCCGGCGATGCGCTCGAGCTCCTCGTCGGTGGCCGCGGGGTAGCGTGCCCGTACGGCTTCCGCAAGAGCCTCCCGCTCGGGAGGCCGTGGGGCGAGGAGATCGAGTGCTTCGAGCAGGAAATGGACGCTGTCGCCGATCTCGGTCGCGGCTAGCCCCTCGTGCCCCGGCACAGAGCCCGCGGCGTCGCGCGGACGCATGCCCGCGACCCGCTCGGCGTAATAGCGATACGAGCACGAGTCGTAGAGGGCGAGGGCGCTGTACGAGAGGCTGCGGACGCGATGCAGCGGAGGCTCCCGGACCGGCTCGAGCGCCGGGAGCTTTGGAGCCACCGGCAGCGCCGGCTCGGCGCCGTTCGAGTCGAAGAGCACCAGCTGCCCGGGCTCTGCCGCTTCGGCGGGAGTGGGAACCGGCGCTTCCGGCCGGTAGCGGTCGAGCCGCAGCAGGATCCGCGCCCCTCCGCGCTCGAGCTCGACCGGCCCGCCGGCGGCCTCGTCGAACGCCGGCAACTCGAGGCGGCCGAGCACCCAACCGATCGGCGTCCGCTCGTCCGCGGCCTTTTCGGGATCGATCGAGCCGGCCACGATCAGCCGGTCGACGGCGCGCGTCATCGCGACGTAGTAGAGGCGGCGCCGCTCGGCCTCGGCCTCCTCGCGGCTGGCGGCGCGCACCTCCTCGTACGCAGTCGTCGGCTTGCGGACGCCGGTGGCAGGGTCGGCGACGCGGAAGCCGAACCGGCCGTCCGGCAAGGCGAGGATCTCGTCCGCACCCGGAGCCGCGCGGTCACGGCCGGCGTCGGCGACGACGACCACCTTGAACTCGAGGCCCTTGGCGGCGTGGATCGTCAGCAGCCGGATGACGTCGGCGTCCTCCTCCTCCGCCACCGCCTCGAGCTCTTTCGCCCCCGCCTCGTCCTGCTCGCGGACGAAGCGGACGAAGCCTTCGATGTCGGCGCCTCGCAGCTCCTCGTACGAGCGTGCGAGCCGCGCCAGCTTGCGCAGGTTCGCGTAGCGGCGCCGCCCGTCCCATTGCGCGAGGACGGCAAGGTCGTAGTCGTGCGCGGCGACGATCTCTTCGCAGAGCCTCTCGAGCGAGAGCGTGCGCGAGGCGGCGACGAGGCGCTCGAAGCGCTGGCGGAAGGCCTGGAAGAGCCGCTGATCCCGTGGCTCGAGACCTTCTGGAAGTGTGCGCTCGAGCCCCTTGTAGAGCGGCCGCTTGGACGCAGCGCGGCGCAGGAGAACGAGCGCGTCGTTCGAGACGCCGACCAGCGGCGAAGCGAGCACGGTCACGAGCGCCTCGTCGTCATAGCGGTTGTGCAGGAGGCGCAGGTAGGCGAGCAGGTCGGCGACCTGCTGCTGACCGAAGTAACCGCGGCCGGTCGTCCGGTAGGTCGGCAGGCCGAGCTCGCGCAGCTCCTGCTCGTACCACTCGGCGTCGGTCCCCGCGGCGAAGAGCAGGACGATCTCGCCCGGCTTCGCGGCGCCCGTGTCGACCAGCTCCTTGACCCGCCGGGCGACCGAACGTGCCTCGCCGCGGCGCCAGTGCGTGCCCGTGCCGCTGTAGCTCGCCTTGTCGGTGACGAGCAGCTCGACCGGTGTTCCGAAGACGGGATCGGGAAAGTCGCCCGAGGCGGCGAGCGACTGGAACTCATGTCCGAAGTCGGAGCCGAAGAGGTGATTGACCGCGGCCAGGACCTCCGGCCGGGAGCGATAGTTGAGCGTCAGCGGCAGCACCGAGCCCGCCTCCCCGCGCCGCTCCCGGAAGACGTTCACGTCGGCGTGGCGGAAGCCGTAGATCGACTGGAACTCGTCGCCGACGAAGAACAGCTCGTCGCCGGCAATCAGGTCGACGAGGTCGCATTGAAGGCGGTTGGTGTCCTGGAACTCGTCGACCATGACGGCGCGGAAGCGCCAGGCCTCGCGCTGCTTGATCTCCTCGTGTTCGCGCAGCAGGTCGCGCGCGTTGAGCTGCAGGTCCTCGAAGTCGACGCCGGACTCGCGCTCCTTGGCGCCCGCGTAGGCGCGCGTGAAACCTTCGAGCAGCTCCTGGAGCAGGTCGCGGTCGCGCTTGGCCAGCTCGTCGAGCGCCGCCTGCTCGACTGCTTTTCGGGCGGCCTCATAGCTCTCGAACCGCTCCCGCGGGCCGCCGCGGGTCGCGAGCTCGGAGAGGTCGAGCAGGTCTTCCGCCTGCCGGTCGCCCTCGAGCAGCTCGAGCATCCGCGCCGCCTGGGCGCGCTGCTCCTCGTGGCCCTCCTCGTCGACGAGACAGCGCGCCGCCTCGCGGAGGGCTTCGACCCGCTGTGCCAGCGCCGGACCCTCGCCGAGACGCAGGTCGAGCGGCCTGCCAGCGGCGCGAAGCGTCTCATAGACGCCGGTCAGCATCCGCCGCAGGCCGCCGGCGCCGTACGTCGCGAGGAGCCGCAGGCGGCGCGGGTCGTCGCCCGCGCAGAACTCGCCGAGCGCCTCCTCGAACGCCTCGCCGCGCAGCACCCGCGCCTGGCTGTCGTCGAGGACGCGGAAGCGGGGGTCGAGCCCCGCCGCGAACGGATAGGTCTTCAGCAGCCGGTGGCAGAAGCCGTGGATCGTCGAGATCCAGGCGCCGTCGAGCTCGCGCGCGAGGTCGTCCCGCCCGCGGTCGAGCAGCTCGCGCCGGATGCGCCCGCGCAGCTCCCCCGCGGCGCGCTCGGTGTACGTGATCACGAGCACGGAGCCGACGTCGAGCCCCTCGTCGCAGACCGCGTTCGCGAATCGCTCGACGAGGACGAGGGTCTTGCCGGTGCCGGCGCCGGCGGAGACGAAGACATGGCCGCGGGCCTCGATCGCCGCGCGCTGCTCCGGATTTATCCGCGAAAAATGCTGGGCATTTTCCGCGGGGCCGGCATGTCCCTTCACTTCGCTCGGGAGACTCGAGTTTTTCATGGTCTCCTCACCCGGCACATGCGCCAGAGCTCGCACCAGGGCGGGCAGTCGCCGCCCTTCGGGTCGTGCCGGACATCGCCGTCGCGGATCCGTTCGACGAAGCCGCGCGCGAGCTCGCCGGCGCGGTCGACCTGGCCCCAGAACGCCTCCTCGTCGAGGTAGTCGTTGCGCGAAAAGCCCGGGACGCCGTCCTCTTTCGCCTCGGCGCGCAGCAGCCCGCGTGCGTCACGCTTGCCTGAGAGGGCACGGTAGATCCCGCCGAGAGGCTCCACGCCCACGAGGTCGCGCAGGACGAGCATGTAGAGCGGGATCTGCAGCTTCAGCTCGGACTCGATCTGCGCCGCTGAATGCGCGGTCTTGCCCGACTTGTAGTCCTGGACGATCCCGCGGGCGCTGAAGGGGTCGAGATCGATCCGGTCGATCTTTCCCGAGAGCGTGAACGTGCCGAGATCGAGACCGCGCTGGAGCTCCTGGGCCGAGCGCTCCGAGCCGAACGAAACCTCGAACCGCCGCGGCACCAGCTGCAGCTCCGAGGCGGCCTCGTCGCGGAGGAAAGCCTCGAGGTCGCGGAGCAACCCCTGCTCGAGCTCCCGCCGCTGCAGGTCGGTCAGCTCCATCCGGACGCCCGCCATCGCCTCGGCGAGGCACTCGCGCACGAACTCGAGCGCGTCGTCGAGCTGTTCGGGCCCGAGCTTTTCGACGCCGAGCCGCTTCGGGACACCGGCGAAGAACTTGTGCAGGGCACTATGAGCGACCTGGCCGCGGAGGCGCGGGTCGACGACCTGGTCGATCGTGCGCGGCCCGATCAGCCGATCGACGAACCAGATCGACGAGCAGTCGGCGAAGGTCTCCAGCTCGGTGACGCCGAAGCTCGTCTTCGCGCGGAGCTCCTCGAGGACGAGCGGGTGAGTCAGGCGGGTCGGACGCTCGAAGGCCCGTAACGCACGGTCGAGCCGCCGCTCCCAGCCGTTCGCCTGCGCCAGAGAGCGGCTCGCGCCTTCGTCGAGAGCCGCCAGCGAAGCGACTGCGCGCAGTCGTTCGCGCTCGGTCGGCGCCTGCTCGACCGGCCAGGTGAGCGCGGAGAGCGGCCGCCGCGTCGTCGTGCGGCGCACCTCGTCCTCCGAGAAGAGGTCGCGAACCTCGTCCCAGAACGGGCTTGCCTCGCGCGGGCCGCCCTCGTCGTTTGCCGCCTCGCGCACGAGGTACAGCCGCCGCGTCGCGCGCGTGCAGGCCGTGTAGAAGAGGTAGCGGTCGCGCGCCACGGCGTCCGGCTTCGCGAGCCGCGAGCGGCGCAGACGCGAGTCGAGCTCGCGAGCGGTCTCCTCGTCGAGGAACGGCGACGTCTCGCCGCGCCGCGGCAGCGTTCCCTCCTCGAGGCCAAGCACGAAGACGACCTCGTAACGGCGCGTGCGCGCGCGCAGGAGATCGACGACGTCGACCCGCCCGGCTTCTCCCGCGCCGGCCGCGCGCACGGAAACGCGTTCAACGGCTGCGACGATCTCGTCGGGAGTCAGCGAGCCGCCGAGAGCGAGCCAGCCCTCGAGCTCGTCGACGAGCCGGGTCAGGGCCTCGAAGGCGCGCAGATCCTGGCGGGATTCCTCGCCGACCGGCGGGGACTCGAGCCCGTGGGCGGCGCGGAGCATGAAGCGGGAGAGGTCGCGCAGCGCCGCGAGCGGCGTCTGCGCCTTGCGGAGGAGCTCGAGCGGGGGGAGCGGGTGTCCGTCGCGGAGCCGCATCGTCTCCTCTTCCGTCCGCTCGCCGGTCTCGACGGCGCGGCCCCGGAGCCGACCTTCGATCCAATCGACGCTCGCGCGGGCGAGACCCGAGTAGGGGGAGCGCAGGAACCCGTACAGCATTCCGCGGCCGCCGCCCTGCCAGGCGAATCGAAGCAGCGAGAGCAGGGCGCGCCCGAACTCGGTCTGATCGAAGCGGATCCGACCTTCGATCGCATACGGCACACCGAGGGAGCCGAGCGCGGTCTCGAGCGGCGCGCGGTAGCGCTCGACGCGCGGACAGACGAGTGCGATCTCCTCCGGCGGGGTTCCGCTGCGGATCAGCGCGAGCAACTCTTCGGCGACTCGCTCGAGAACGCCGCGTCGGCCGGCGCCCTCGAAGAAGCGGAGGGCGCCGTCCAGCGCGACGCCGCGCTCGTCGGGATCGCGCTCGTCCGAGAAGAGCGACCGCTCGAGGTGCGCGAGCGCCGGAGGCCGGACCTCGGGCCGCGGCGGTAGCTCCTCGATCCGCGGCCGCGCAAGCGAGGACAGGTCGGCGGCCGTGCGCTCCAGCGACGCGAAGGCCGGGCGTCCCGGCTCGTACGGGAGCGAGACCGTGACCTCAGCGCGGCCGGCGAGCGCCTCGAGCAGCGCCCACTGCGCACCGGTCAGATCCTCGAAGCCGTATGCGAACACGGGGCGTCTCTCCCACGCTCCGAGCTCGCCGGCGAGCCGTTCCGCCGCCGCTCGCCGCTCGAGGTCGCGATCCCAGAGCCCGAGGCGGTCGAGTTCCGCGCGGTACTCGGCGTAGAGCCCGGCGAGATCTCCCTCAAGCTCCCCCGGGTCGACGAGCCCGGACTCGAGCTCGCCGAGGGCGGACGAAAGCGCGTCGGCGAAGCCGGCGAAGCGCGCCGACCGCGTCCAGCCGTTCAGGCGCGCTTCGCCGAGCGCGCGCCGGACGATCAGGGCGCGCTGCGCGTCTGTCGCGACGGGGCGGTGCTCGCCGCCGTCTCGCGCGAGCCGTCTGAAAAGGTCGTCGAACGTCCCGATCTCGCCGCCGAGCAAGGCTCCGCTCGACGCCAGGAGCTCGCGCTCGACTCGGTCGACGTCCGACCGGTTCGGCACGATCAAGAACGGCTCGTCTGCAAGCGCCGACAGGTAGCGCTCGAGCAAGAGCGCCACCTTGCCCGCATTCGCGGGCCCCGCAAGCAGCGTGAGGGCCATCGGCCCATCCTAGTCCCGCCGTCAGACGGGATTTTTGTGGTTTTTCTCGCTTAGAGCGAGGTAGCCGGGCGCGGCTTACGCGGCGACGGATTTGGGCCGGCGGCCGCGGCGCGCCGCGGCATGGCCCGGCATCCCGCCGGCGCAGTTGTCGCAGAGATCGGCCTGTTTCGAGCCGCGACGCGCATCGGAATAGTTGATCCGCATCGACGCGCCCTTACCTTCGTCGATTTCATTGCCGCAGTTGTCACAGACGAGCACAGTCTTACGAGCCACGATTCGTCCTCCTTTTTCGCCAGGGAAGCAGGGAAGCCAGTCGAGACGCAAGTGCGATTCTAAGCAGCTTTGCGGGCGCGGCGTATTCGCCACGAACGCAGGAGACTGACCAGCGCCTGTTCTTCGAGCTCGAGTCCCGTCTCCCGCGCCCTGACCACGCGCAAATGGCGGGGCCGGAAATCGTCGATCGTCCGCCCGTCGAAATACTGCTCGACGACAGCCGGGCTGACGTAGGAAGCCCGCGCGACCGCCGGCGTATTCCCGAGCCGCTCGCCGACGGTTCTCATCACCGCTGCCACCGCTCGCTTCGCCTCGGTCTCGGTCTCCGCCGGACCGCGTTCGGCAAGCGCCACCGCGGCAATCAGCGTCCCGCCCCAGGTCCGGAAATCCTTGGCGGTGAATTCCTCGCCCATGAACGCGGCGATGTAATCGTTCAGCCTGCGCGCGCTGAGGTTGTACGTCTCCTCGTCCAGCCGGTAGCGCAAGAGGCGTCGCCCGGGCGTTTCCAGGAGCGTCCGCATTGCCCCCGCGAGCTCCGAATCAACAACCGCCGTCCGCACCCAGACACGGTGCTTGCCCCGAAACCGAAACGCGATCCGGCTGCCGCGTACACGGACGTGTCCCTTGCGCAGCGTCGTGATCCCGAACGTCTTGTGGGCCTTGGTGTAGCGGTCGTCTCCGACGCGAAACCAGCCCAGATTGATCAGCCGCACGGCAACTGCGCACGTCCATTCGGGCGACATTGGCTCGAGCTCGATGTGCTCCGACATCGCCTCGCGAAAGGCGGGAAGGGCGTCTGCGAACCGCACGAGCTTGTCGAACTTCGCCTCTTCCTGAGCCGCACGGTAATCCTCGTGGTAGATGTACTGGCGGCGTCCGGCGGCGTCGAGGCCGGTGGCCTGGAGCTTCGCCGTCGGCCGAGGCGAGATCCAACCCTCCTTCCAGGCAGGTGGAATCGCGAGCCGCTGGATTCGCTCCAGCTTCTCGGCGTCGCTGATGCGCCTGCCGCGCGCGTCGACAAAACGAAAATGACGGCGCGAGCCGACCCGCCTCCACCCTCCTGTCCTCGCCACGGTGGCCGTGATGCCCTCGGAAGCGCGCCCTAATCCCACTACTACAATCGCGCGCCATGGACGCAAGGCGAATCGTCGTGCTGGAAGGGGACGAGACCGGGCAGGAGCTGCTCGAGGAGGCGCTGCGCGTCCTCGCGCCCGACGTCACCGCGCTCAAGCTGGAGCTCCCGCGCTACGACCTCTCGCTCGAGTCGCGGCGCGCGACGAACAACGAGGTCGTCCACGAGGCGGCCGACGCGCTCGCGGAGGCGGGTCTGGGCCTCAAAGCGGCCACGATCACGCCAGAGGGAGCCGATGACGTCGGCTCGCCGAACCGGATCCTGCGCGAGCAGATCGGCGGCAGCGTCATCGTCCGAACGGGCCGGCGGATCCCCGGCATCGCTCCGCTCGGGGGCGTCCACGCGCCGATCTCGGTCGTCCGCATGGCGGTCGGGGACGCCTACGGCGCCAAGGACTGGCGGGAGGGCGAGGGCGAAGACGTGGCGGCGTTCCGCACCGAGCGGATCGAGCGCTCGGTCTGCCGTGCCGTCGCCGAGTTCGGCTTCCAGCTCGCCGAGCGGATGGGCGCGAAGGTCTTCGGAGGCCCGAAGTTCACGGTCAGCCCGGTCTACGAGGGAATGCTGAAGGAGGAGATGGACGCGGCAGCCGAGCGCCATCCCGGCGTCCGTTACGAGCCCCAGCTGATCGATGCGACCTTTGCGCTGCTGCTGTCGACGAGCGGCGACCCGCTCGTGATTCCCTCGCTGAACCGCGACGGCGACATCCTCTCCGATCTCGTGCTGCCCCTCTTCGGCTCGATCGCCGGCTCCGAGTCGATGCTGATCGCGCTCGACGACGACCTGGCCCCGCGGACGGCGATGGCGGAGGCAGCGCACGGCACTGCCCCGTCGCTTCGGGGCAAGAACGTCGCCAACCCGATGGCGATGATCCTGGCCGGCGCGGCGTTGCTCGGTTACGGGGACGAGCGGGCTCAGCAGGCCGGCCGGGCGATCCGCGAGGCCTGCCTGGAGGCCGTCGCCGACGGCATCCGCACCGCCGATCTCGGCGGCCACGCGGGGACGAGCGAGTACACGGACGAGGTGATCCGGCGCACCCGTCAGAAGCTTGAGATCTGGGCGGCCCTCTAAGAGCCCCTTTCACAATGAAGCACTGAGCCGTCGGGCCGCGCTGGACGCACCGGCTTCGCCCTGGTATCGCAGTCGCGCCCGTATCACCAATACGGGCACTCCCTGCGTCCTTGCCAGAAACCGACCAGCGCACCCCGACGACGAGGCCCCATTATGAAAGGGGCTCTAAGCGCTAGCCGCCAGCGGCGAGCAAGCGCGGCGCCTCGGCGCGGCCGAGCTCGACGAACACGCCGGCGACGACCGGATCGAACTGGGTTCCGGCGCAGCGATCGATCTCGGCGAGCGCCTCGCTTGCCGGCAGCGCCGGCCGGTAGGGCCGCGGCGAGGTCATCGCGTCGAAGGCGTCGGCGACGGCAAGCACCCGCGCCTCGAGCGGAATCGCGTCACCGCGCCGCCCCCAGGGATACCCGCTGCCGTCCCAGTGCTCGTGGTGAAAGAGCACGTGCGGGATGACGAAACGGAAGTCCGGCTGTCGAGCGAGGATCCGAACGCCCGCCTCCGGATGGCTGCGAATCGCGGCGAACTCGCCGTCGGTCAGCCGCTCGGCCTTGCCCCAGATCGTGTCGGCGATCGCAAGCTTGCCCACGTCGTGCAGGAGCGCCCCGATTCGCAGGCGCCGGATCCGGCCGGGGCCCCACCCGAGCCGAAGCGCGATCGCCTCCGCCAGCTTGCTGACGCGCGAGCCGTGGCCCTCCATGTAGGGACGCGCATCGATCGCCTCGCAGAGCCCGGCCAGCATCGCCACGGCTCTCAGAGTTCAAGCCGCTTCGCCCGAACCCTTCCTCACGCCTCCGACTCAGCTCCAAGCATCCGCCGCCGGATGAAGCGGAAGACGACCGCGCCGACCACGAGCAGGACGACGATCGCGCCCCCGGCGATGAGGCCGTAGCGCCCGATTGCCTCGGCGGCAGCCTGGCCTGCGAAGTAGGCGACGAGCCCGACCGCGATCGCCCAGCAGATGCCGCCGGCGGCATTCCAGGCGAAGAAGAGC
Organism: Actinomycetota bacterium; assembly: GCA_005888315.1. GTDB lineage: Bacteria > Actinomycetota > Thermoleophilia > Gaiellales > Gaiellaceae > 13-2-20CM-68-14. The sequence goes on from VAWH01000024.1 coordinate 36,849, forward strand.
CACCAATGCATCTTGCTGATGCCCGCCAGCCAGGCTGCGGTCACCCGCAGGACCGCGATGAAGCGCCCGAGGAAGATCGTCTTCGGGCCGTGACGCGCGAAGAAGCGCTCCGACCAAGGAAGCACCCGCGAGGCGTGACGCTCCAGCGGCCCCCACCGCTGCAGCAGCTTCCGCCCGCCGAGGCGGCCGGCCCAGTAGCCGACGTTGTCGCCCACGATCGCCGCCGTGGCGGCCACGGCGATCACCGCCACGATGTCCATGTCGCCCCGCGAGGCGAGCACGCCGGCCGTCACGAGCGCCGTCTCCCCCGGCAGAGGGACGCCGGCGGATTCCATCGCAATGAGCACGAAGAGCAGGAACAGCCCGTAGTCGGCGACCAGCGATGCCATCGTCCCAGTCTAGGGGCCGCTTGTTCGTCGGCCACAAAGCCCAGAGATCGACTTCCTGCAGCTCAGTCCACGCGGTAGGCCATCAGCACCGCGTCGAGGAGGCGGCCGCCGCGACGAAAGTGGTTCCGCCGCGTGCCCTCGCGCTCGAAGCCGAACTGTTCGTACAGCTTGATCGCAGGCTCGTTGTGCGGGAAGACGTGCAACTCGAGCTTCTCGATCCCGCTTTCCCGGGCCCACGCGACCGCTTGCTCGAGCAGCGATCGCCCGATGCCGCGGCGCCGGTGGCCCGCCGCCACCATCAGCCCGAGATCGGCTACATGGGCGCTCGCGGGATGCGAGTCGCGGGCGAGGGACAAGCGGGCGACGATGCCGCCCCCGTTCTCGACGACGAAGACGGCCGCGTGCGGGGAACGCCGAACCGCGCGTAGGTAGCGGCGCTCCTCGCCGACGTTGCGCCAGTCCCCCTCGGTGATCAGCCAGGCCTCGGGCTCCGAGCTGACAGCCCGGCCGAGCTCGACGAGGGCCGCAGCATCGGCGGGTATGGCACGCCTAATCGTGTAGGTGTTCATCTCTCCCGAGCGCAGCGATGGGCGTTACCAGACGCGGAACGCGATGGAAAATGCACAGCATTTTTCGCGACTAAACGACGATTCCGTGGCCGTCACGGCGGGGATCGCCGGCCGCGTCCAGGGTGCCGTCCTCTCGCAGCTCGACCGCCGCAGCGCCTCCGAAGTAGAGGTTCCGCCGCCGCCAGCGCACCAGCTCGTACCCGCGCTGCTCGAGCCGATCGAGCTCCGCCGGGTCGAAACCACCCTCGCAGTGGACCTGCCGTCCCTCCAGATGCACTCGCGGCTGCCCGATCGCGGCGCCGACCTCCATCCCGTGCGCGGTGACGTTGAGGACGAGCTGCAGGATCGCGCCCCGCAGGCGGATCGAGCCCGCGCTGCCGACGACGAGCCGCGGCCGCTCCCCCTCGAGCACGATCGACGGCGCCATCATGCTCGTCAGGCGCCTGCCGACGGCTGCGCGCTGATTACCGCGCCCGATCGGGTTGAGGTCGTACTCGCCAAGCATGTTGTTCAGGTGGATGCCGGTCCCGGGGACGATCACACCCGAGCCCGAGCCGTTCGAAGCGGTCAACGAGGCCGCGTTGCCCGCCGCGTCGACGACGGAGATGTGCGTCGTCCCCGGCGCGCCGACCGACTCCTCGGTGGACGCCAACCCGGATTCGAGATCGCGAGCCGCGATCCGCTCAGCGGCCTCATCGGCGCCGGCAAAGAGACGCTTCGGCAACCCGCCGCGATAGAGGTCGCCTACAAAGCTGCCGCCACGCGCGAGCGTCTGCTCCCGCATCACCTCGGCCAGCCGCGCGATCGCCTCGGCGCTCCCCGGCGGCCCTCCGGGCCCGAGGCGGGAAAACAACAGGAGCGCGTAGGCGATCAGCGTTCCGCCCGACGACGGTGGCGGGTTGGAAACGAACGCGCGCGCGCCGAACGAGGTTCGAATCGGCTTGCGCGTGATGACCCGATATGCAGCAAGGTCCTCCTCGGTCAGGCTGCCACCCTCCTCGCGAACGTGCTCGCAGACGCGGCGGCCGAGCTCACCGGCGTAGAACGCCTCCGCCCCGCTTTCGGCGAGCTGCTCGAGCGTGGCAGCGAGATCCGGCATCACGAGCCGGTCGCCCGCGACGAGCGGAACACCGCCCGGGCCGAAGATCTCGTGACCGATCTCCGTGCGCCGCAGGATCAGATCGAGGATGCCGTGCAGGTAGGCCTGCGCCGGGACGAGTTCGTGCCCGTCGCGGGCAACCGCAATCGCCGGCTCGAGCAGGCGGCGCCACGGCAGCCTCGCGTACGCGCGATGCGCCGCCTCGAGCCCGGCGATCGCACCCGGCACGGCGCACGAGGCGCCCCCGACACGAAAGATCTGTGAGGTGCCGCGGTCGAACTCGACGTCGACCAGATCCATCTCGCGGACGGGGCGCTCGACTCCGTGGCCGGGAATCGCGACGAAGAAATCGTGCAGACGCACCTTCCCGGTCGAGGCCGCCCGGACGAGCAGGAAGCCACCCCCACCCGGGCTGGTGAGCGTGCTTTCCGTGACCCACGACATGAACGCTGCGGCGATGCACGCGTCGACCGCGTTGCCTCCCTCGCGCAGCACCTCGGCACCCGCCTCGGCGGTCAGTGTGTGCCCGGCCGCCACCGCGCCCCTCATCCCGCAAGCGTAACGCCCACGTCACACAGCAAAAGCGTGGCGCGACAGGGGGACTCCGCCTCCGCCGCCGTCACAGTTATCGTGCAGGCCAGTGCCCGTCCGCTGCACCACGGTGGCGCGCGAAGCCGTCTTCTGCGCCGCGGCCGCTGCAGTTTTCGCGTCGCTGCTCGTCTGGCTCGGCCCCCCCGGGGCCGACTTCGCCGCGCACGCCTACCAGCGGACCGCGTTCCTCCACAACGGCTTCGCCCTCTGGAACAACTTCTGGTACGCGGGCCGCTACAGCTTCATCACCTACAGCCTCATCTACTACCCGCTCGCGGCCCTGCTCGGGATCAAGCCGCTCGCGGTCGCGACAGTGGCCGTGGCGGCGCTGGCCTTCTCGATCGTCGTCGGGCGCGAATGGGGGCCGACTGCGCGCTGGTCGAGCCGCACCTTTTCGGTCGTCTGGGCCGCCGCCCTGCTTTCCGGCGCGTTTCCGTTCGCGCTCGGAGCGGCGCTGGCGCTCCTGGCGCTCTGGGCGCTGCAGGCGGGCGCACGCTGGCGCTTCGGAGCTCTCGCGCTGCTGACGATCGCCGCCAGCCCGCTCGCGTTCCTGCTCTTGACGGTTGTGCTCGTCGGGGTCGGTCTGGCGGGCTGGCGCGACCGGCGCAAGTTCGTCGTTCCGGCCGCCGTCGTCGTCGCAATCGTCGCGAGCGAGGCGACGCTCTGGCGGCTCTTCCCGGACAGCGGCCGCTACCCGTTCTCATGGCAGGAGCTGCTGCCGATCTGCATCTTCTGCGTCGGCGGAGCCGCGCTGACCTGGAACGTCGAGGCGAGCCGGGTGCTGCGCTGGGTGTTCGTCGTCTACCTCGTCGGCTCGGTCGGCATCTTCGCGATTCCTTCCGCCGTCGGTGAGAACGTCGCACGCCTGCGCTTCGTCTCGCTACCTGTCGCGGTACTGGCGATCTCGCTTCGCCGCTGGCGGCCGCTCCCCCTCGTCCTGCCGGCGCTCCTGCTCGCGGTCTCGTGGAACGTGACGCCGCTCGCGTTCAGCTTCGTCAAGAGCGAGAACGACCCGGCGGCGCACCCGTCGTACTGGCAGCCGGCGATCGCCTACCTGCGTCGCCACCTCAGCCTCTCGTACCGCGTCGAAGCCGTCGACACGGTCGGCCACTGGGACGCCGTCTACCTCCCGAGAGCCGGCGTCCCGCTCGCGCGCGGCTGGTTCAGGCAGAACGACTTTCCTCAAAACCGGGTTCTCTACGGCGACGATCCGCTCGGGCGCCGACCCTACCTCGCATGGCTCCGCTCGCTCGGCGTCCGCTACGTCGTCCTGCCGGATTCGCGGCTCGACTACAGCTCACACCGTGAGGCCGAGTTGCTGCGCAGCGGCCACTCCGGGTTGATTCCCACAATGCGCTCGGCCCACCTGACCGTCTTCGAGGTTCCCTCGCCGCGTCGCCTGATCACCGGTCCGGCAGCCGCGCGCGTCATCGCACTGACCCAGACCCGGGTGACCGTGCGCGTGGCTGCGGCCGGCGAGTACCGGCTTGCGATCCGGTACTCGCCATACTGGAGCGCCTCGAGCGGTTGCCTCGATCCCGGCGCCGATCGAATGATTCGCCTGCGCGTGCCGGCGGCAGGCGACGTCGCGCTCCATTTCCACGTCAACGCGCGCCGGGCGTTTGCCGCGTTCGCTGGGGAGAACCCTCAGACCTGCTCCGGCTGAGTGCGATGGCGAGCGTCCGCAGCACGTCGTGCATCACCGCGGGCGACCGGTTCGCGAAGCGGAAATCGAACTCGGCGAAGCCCGCGACGCCGCTCCTGATCCGCTCTTCTACATACGCCGCGCGCCAGGCGTTGACCTGCGCCCTCGGCCACCGGTGCACGTTGCCGCCGAGACCCGCCTCCAAGTGGTAGCCCGGCGTCAGTCCGGGCAGGTACCGGCGCGCGAGCGCACGCCGCACCGGCCCGCCTTCAGCGAGTGCTCGCTGCCCTGATGCGTGCCTGCGCGCGGCTGCCCGCGGGTCGCCCTCGAAGCGAGGATACTCCTCGCCGACATACGCAAGCGCAGCGCGGTTGAGCGTTCGCCAGAAGGTCGTCAGTTCGGCCGTGATCGGCAGCCGCCCGATCGCGAGCCCCGTCCGTGCGACCCAGACGAAGCCGCGCATCGCGGTGTCGCCGAGGACAGGACGTCCAAAGACCAGCCCTCGGAGGACGCCCCGTATGAACTCTCGGATCGGCCCGCCCGCGGCCGCCGCGGCGCTCGGCACGATTTCGTCGAACTGCCAAGCATCGATCGTCGTGCCTTCGTCGACCGCTGCACGCACGAGATCGCGGTAGCGCTGCCCAAGCTCGACGCCCCAGGAGACGCGGGCCGAGGTCGAGCTGAGCCGGCGAAGCGGCGGCACTGCGCCGGCCAGGCGCTTCGGCACAAACGGCTCGTACTCGGGCGGCAGCCGCCGCCGCTGGCGAAACCAGTCCTCGTTCAGCGCGAACATCGGCGCGTAGCGGCCGCGCGCGAGTTCGGCGACCTGTCCGGCGACGGCGGCGTTCGGACCGTAGCTGCCGACGTACACGGCGACGTCGGCGGGTACGACCGTGCGGACCTGCGCCAGCAGGTTCGGCACGTCCTTCGGCTCGAAGTACGAGAGCAGGAGGAGCCGCTGCGGAGACGGTGTTACGTCTGCAGGAAGCTAGGGGGCTCGAGGGAGTCCTCGGCCAGCGGGCGCTCGCCGAAGACGCGCTGGCGCGCCGCCTGCATGCCGAAACCGGTCGCGATCACCGTCACCCAGATCTGACCGGTCAGACGCTCGTCCACGGTGGCGCCAAAGATGATGTTCGTATCGTCCGTGGACGCCGAGCGGATCACCTCGGCCGCCTCGTTCACCTCGTAGAGCGAGAGATCGTCCCCGCCGGCGATCGAGAGCAGGATCCCCTTCGCACCAAGGATCTGCTGGTCGATCAGCGGCGAGCGGAGCGCCCGCTCGGCGGCCTCGCGCGCCCGGTTCTCGCTCGTCGAGAAGCCGATTCCCATCAGCGCCGTTCCGGCCTCCTTCATGATCGTCCGCACGTCCGCGAAGTCGAGGTTGATCAGGCCGGGCAGCGTGATCAGGTCGCAGATGCCCTGGACGCCCTGGCGCAGCACGTCGTCGGCAATCCGGAAGGCATCCAGCATCGAGGTCGACTTGTCGAGGACCTCCAGCAGCCGCTCGTTCGGGATCACGATAACGGTGTCGCAGTTGCGGCGGAGCTCCTCAACGCCCTGCTCGGCGGTCCCGCGCCGGCGTGTGCCCTCAAAGCGGAAGGGGGTCGTCACGATCCCGACCGTCAAGGCGCCGAGCTCGCGCGCGATCCGCGCGACCACGGGTGCCGCGCCCGAACCGGTTCCGCCCCCTTCGCCGGCGGTGACGAAGACCATGTCGGAGCCGCGGAGCGCGTTCTTGACCTGGTCGTAGGCCTCCTCGGCGGCGCTCCGCCCGAGATCCGGATCGGCGCCGGAGCCGAGCCCTTCGGTCAGCTCACGGCCGATGTGGATCTTGACGGGCGCGTCACTCATCCGCAGCTGCTGGATGTCGGTGTTGACGGCGACGAACTCGACCTGGGCGAGCCCGGCGTCGATCATTCGATCGAGTGCGTTCAGGCCGGCGCCGCCGACGCCGACGACCTTGATCACGGCAAGGTAGGCGGCGGTCTCCCCTCGCGGCACGCGATGGAGCCTCGGCGCCTGTTCCGGCAGCGTCTGCAGCATCGGCGGCGGCTCGGGAACTGGCTCCAGCCGAACAGGCTCCGGCTCGGGCTCGGGCTCGGGCTCGGCCTCCGGCTCGGGAACGGCGGCGACCGCAGGCTCCTCGGCAGCCTGCGCAAACTCGGGAACGTGCTCGACCGTCTCCTCCTGCGGCTCGAGGGCCGCGGGCCGGATCTCCGGCTCGGGCTCTCCCTTCTCGGCCTGCTTCTGCGCGGCCTCGGTCGCGCGGAAGAGCTCAGCGAGCGGGCCTTCACGCATGCTCGCGCGGCGTCGCGCCATTGAGAACCTCCTTCGCGAGCTCGCGGTAGGCCTCCGCGGCACTACCTGTGGGGTCGTACTTGAGCACCGAGCTGCCCTTCACAGGCGCCTCGGCATAGCGGATCGTCTTGCGAATCTTCGTCCCGAAGACGAGATTGCCGAAGTTCTCTTCCAGGATCTCGACCGCCTCGCGCGAGTGCAGCGTGCGCTTGTCGTACATGGTCGGCAGGATTCCCTGAATCCCGACCTCGGGATTGAGGTTCTCGCGGATCATCGTGAGTGTGTTCTCGAGCTGGACGAGTCCGCGCAGCGAGAGGTACTCGCACTGGACCGGCACGATCACGCCGTGCGCGGCGACCAGGGCGTTGATCGTCAGCAGGCCGAGCGACGGCGGCGTGTCGATCAGGACATAGTTGTAGTCGTCCTTCACGGGCGCGAGCGCCTTCTCGAGCGCCCGCTCGCGGCCGATCATGCTCGAGAGCGCCAGCTCGGCGCCGGCGAGATCGATCGAGGAAACAGCGAGATCGACCTCCATTTGGTGGATCACTTCCGTGATCGGAACGCGGTGCACGAGCACGTCGAACATCGACCGCTCGATCGAGTCCGGGTTCAGGCCCTGGCTCATGGTCAGGTTGCCCTGCGGATCGAGGTCGACGAGCAAGACGTTCATGCCCTGCTCGGCGAAAGCGACGCCGAGGTTCAACGCCGTCGTTGTCTTCGCGACGCCGCCTTTCTGGTTGGCGAAGGCGATAACCCTCCCCAGCGTGGCTCCTTTCGAAATGTCGTCCCGGGTTCCCGGTCGCGGAAGCAGGCGTGCCAGCCCCATCAGACCCTTTCTTTCGTCTGATAGTAGCCGAACCCTTTATCGCGTTAAATGCAGGCCGAAATGTCGTCCCGGGTTCCCGGTCGCGGAAGCAGGCGTGCCAGCCCCATCAGACCCTTTCTTTCGTCTGATAGTAGCCGAACCCTTTATCGCGTTAAATGCAGGCCTTTTCAACGATTCCAAAGGGCGCGTCTCAGTCGGCCGGGTTTAGCGGCCGCGCCGCACGTGTCGGCGCGGCCTCTTGGCGGCGTCGCAAGCGACGCCTCGGCAGGCCTTTTCAGCGATCGAAAGGGCGCGTCTCAGTCGGCCGGGTTTAGCGGCCGCGCCGCACGTGTCAGCGCGGCCTGTTTTGGCCAGCGTCGCAAGCGACGCCTTAGTCCTCTTCGCCGTCCCAGTAGTCGAGCTGCTCGAGGCGGGCCATGACCCCGACGCCGCGGAAGTAGATCTTGTCGGAGCGCGGGTAGTAGACGATGTCCGCGCCGCGGTCGCGGGTGCCGTAGGCGAGCATTGTCAGCCCTGCGTCGCCGGCGCGGAACGCATGGGCGACGCGGCCGGCCGCCGGGCGCGCCACGACGTGACCGGGACGCAGCGGATGCTCTTCCTCGCCGAGGAGCGCCGTTCCTTCGCCGTCGAGCATCACGAAGATCTCCTCCTCTGCGGAGTGGTGGTGCGGCGGGGCGCTGAGCATCCCAGCCTCGATGCGGTTGTAGTTGATGCCGGTTTGCACCGAGCCGGCCGCGATTCCCAGGTCGCGGCCGTGGACGAGCACGTCCCCTCGTCCCCAATCCTCCTCCTCGACTTCGTCGATGTTGACGATCCCCCGCGGGCGCGGGCTCGGCTCCGGCAGCTCTGGATCGCCGAGCGCATCCTCCTGCTTCCACTGGTGCGTCTCGATCATCCCGGCCCAGAGCATCCCCATCCGTCCCGCCTTCAGGCGGGGGAAGAACGCGTACTCGGCCTTGGCGCGCGTGCCGAAGACGAGATAGTCGATCCCCTCCCGGCCGGCGACGACCGAATGCGCCTCGGCGCCTGCGAGGTGGACGAGACAGTCGCCGGCGCCGATCTCGTAGGTCTTCTCGCCGTCGCCATCGTCCTGCCAGGACAGACCGGAGCCTGCGAGCACGAAGAAGATCTCCTCCTCTGCCCCCTCCATGTGCAGCGGCGTCGAGCGCGCGCCGGGGTCGACCTGGACGCGGTTGACGCCGACAGTGATCGTGCCGGCGGCCCGGCCGAGATTGGTCCAGGTCGAGCGGAACGCGCCCTCGTCGGCGCGGAACGGCTCGACTTCGTCCCAGTGCACCACGTGCTCGGGCACGCCGCGACTCTATGCAACCGGCGCGACTCCGGCGTCGTGGGCTTTGCGGCAGCGTTCGAGCGCGTCGGCAGCGGGGTCGGTGCCCTCGCGCTCGGTGTCCAACCACGCCTCGCCTTCGCGCAGCAGTTCGCGCACCTCGGCCAGCAGTTGCTTCGGCCCTACGCCCTCCCGCTCGAGCGCCTCGATCCGCTCGAGCCGGTGCATGACTGCGCGCGCTTCGTCCACACACCGAACCTAGCGGCCGAAAGCGGACGGGACTGTGCCCGCCGTGTGTCAAAAGCGTTACTTTCGCCGCGTGGCCCGCGACTTCGAGCGCAGCTTTGCCGCCGCACGAGTGGCGTACGAGGGTAACGACACGCGCAACGCACTCCGCGAGCTCGAACGTGCCCGCCGGGCGGCGCTCAAGCAGCGCGACGAAGAACAACTGCGGCGCGTGCTCGATTTCGCCGACGGCTCGCTCGCCAGAGACGAGCAGACCGAGATCGAGCGGGAAAACCTCCTCTACTCCGTCCGGCAAAACCTACGGCAGGTTTCTCGGCTGCGTGCGCTCCGTGGCGGTGATCCCTGGGAGGATCCGTTCCCGGACCTGGCGGCTCCTCAAGCCCATACGCGAACGTTCATCTCCCGGGGAGTCAAGTTCTGGATCGGCGTCGGCGTCCTGTTCGGCACGCTGCTGGCGATCGCCTTCGTCGTCGCGCTGATCGCGGGAGCCTTCAGCTCAGGCGGAGACAGCCTCAGACTGCGCATCCGGAACGACACGAGTGGCCGCGTCACGATCGACTGGTGCGACACCGTCGCCTGCAACGGCGATTTCGCGCCCATCGACAGATTGCACCTCGACGCGCGCGAGTACGCGCGTGAAGATCTTCGTCCAGACGACGTGGTCGACCTGTTCGTCGTGTCGGGCGCGAAGATCGGGAGGGTCTGTCTGCCCGTTCGCGTCGACCGGACCTACGAGGGATTGGCGGATCCTGAAACCGTCGTCGTCGTCCGCGTCTCCCAGGCGACCCCGTGCCCGGGCGAGATCGTGACGCCGCGGCCAGCGGCGTCTTGAGTCCCTTTCATAATGGGGCCTCGTCGTCGGGGTGCGATGGTCGGTTCCTGGCAAGGACGCAGGGAGTGCCCGTATTGGTAATACGGGCGCGAGTGAGGACGGCGCCAGGGGCCGTCCAGCGCGGCCCGACGGCTCAGTGCTTCATTGTGAAAGGGACTCTCAGGCCACGGCGGTCAAGAAGGCCGCCGGACGGGCCCGCAAGCCGAGGAGCGACTCGTCCAGGGCGGCGACAAGGGCGGCACGGTCGGCGTGCAGCAAAGTCTCGACGAGCGCGCGCCTGACCGCGTCCAGGGTCGACGGCTTGGCCGGCTCGCCCGCCGTGAGGGCGCGGAGCCGCTCGAGGTGATCGAGCCGGTCGCGGGCGGTCTCGCCCAGCAGGAGCGCGGTTCGCACCGTGGCCGCCCAGAGCCCGTCGGTCCCGCCGAGGAGTGCGGTCAGCGCCTCGCGAAGCTGCTCCGAGCGGTAGGGCTCGGTCGCAAACAGCGAGAGCTCCCAGCGGTCGAGTCCTTCGGCGAGCTCGGGATCGTCGTCCGCGCTCGCGATCCGCTCCAGCAGGTCGCGGGCGAGCTTGCCGCGGAACGTGTCGAGCCGAGAGGGTTCCCCAGGCGGCTGCGTGGCCGCGATCGGAAGCACGGGGCGAATCCCGTATGGCCGCCAGTCGAGGCGCTCGAACAGGACGGGGCCGGCGGCGACTGCCGCCGAGGTCGCCAGCCGGAGAGCGGTGACCGCGTCGGCGAGCTCGCCGGGAGCATCGGGGGGCTCGGATTCCGCGGCCTGGAGCGGCCGTTCGAGCTCGAGCACGCAGACGCGGTCGGGCTCGCGTCCGAAGCTCGGCGGCAGCAGGCGGACGGCGTCGGGCCAGTGCGCGGCCAGCTCTCCGGCCGCGGCGACCCTGACGCGGATGCCGCGACCCAGCTCGATCTGGCTGCCGGCGCCGAGCCCGACCAGCGGCGCCACGGCCGCGTAGGCGCGCCGGGTTCCGAACAGCGAGCGCTCGAGCTCCCCGTAGGTGCGGTCGAAAACCTCGTCGCTCCAGTCGAAGCCGCCGCAGCCCTCCGCGACCGCGGTCAGGAGTGGCAGCAGAACCGTGCGGACGAGGGCGCCGTTTTCGCTCCCCTCCCCGCCTGCATGGGCCCGCGCGTAGATGGCGGCGGCGGGCTCGCGGCGCAGCTCCTCGAGAGCGGTCAGCGCATCCGGCAGGACGGCCAGCCGGCCGGCACGGGCCTCGACGTAGGTACGGAGGAGCGGCCGGTACTCGTAGAGCGGCCGCTTCCCGCCGTCGTGCTCCTCGAACGAGAACGGAATCTCAGCGCCGGCCTCGACCTCCTGCGTGAGCAGCGCGAAGCTGGCGAGCCCGAAGAGGCGGAGCGATCGATAGAGCTGTGGAGCGCGCACGGCCACGAGTTGCGGTTACGCGCTCGGTGCGGCCTCTCCTTTATGGGGCGAACGCTCCATCCGGGAGCAGGCATAGGCTCGATACGTGGCGAGCCGCGACGTGCTGCTGGCCGAGGTCGGTGCGGCGTTCGGCATCCTGGGTCTGCTGCTCGTCTTCCTTCCTCTGTTCCTGCAGGCGTTCGAGCGGGCGGTAGGCGGCGCGCAACCGTATGACGCCGTACGCGCCCTCGGGTTTCGCGTCTACTTCGTCGGAGGGACGGTCGCGATAGCGGCGCTCGTCGTGACGTTGGGTCTCTTGGGGCTGTGGCTCCGTTCCGATCCGCTCGCCGTTCTCACGGGCGTAGGCCTGCTCGTGGTGACCTGGTGTGTCGTGGTTCTTGCCGGGCTGGCGATCGGGACGCGGTAGGGCGCCGTGGCGGCACGCAGCTACATCTGGGACTCGCAGGCGGCAAAGCGACTAGAGGAGCAGCAGCTGGACCGGCACTGGCGAAACCAGCGGAGGCACTACAACGATCTCGCGGCAGGTGTCTGGGAGAGCCTCGAGCGGATCGCGGACGATCCCAGCCGGCTCAAGCACGACGACTTGTGGGACTCTCTGTATCCGATCATCAGCCGCGATTCGATCATGCTCCGCGAGTTTGCTCGCAAGCGCCTGCCGGCGCCGGGAGCGCCACGTCACCTGCAATGGGTAGCGTGGTTTGCGCACTACGTCGCGGAGAAATTCCTGGAAGGCCGAGAAGGAGGCAGCGGTGACCGGTGATCAGCGTCGGACTCAGGCCAGCGAAGAGGCGAAGGCACTGGTGGCTCGCTTGCGCGAAAGCAACGAACGTGCGGCCAAGAAGGGCGCGCCGCGCATGGAGGAGTCCGAGTACAGCAACCTCCAGCGCGTGATGACGCGTAAGCTGCGACAGCGGAGCTCGTAGCCCCGCTGCTAGTGAGCGTGCGCTGGGCTTCAAAAAGGGGCCGTGCCGGCCTATGCGCCGCGGCCGCTAAACCCGGTTGATGGAACCGCTCCCAACCGACGACGGAAACGGTTGGCATGCAGGACACCAGTAGGCGGTGCGGTTGGCGTCGCCCTGTCCGCGCGCCTCGATCGGCGTCCCACACCGGCGGCAGCCCCGGCCGGCACGGTTGTAGACAAGACGCCTCTCTCGCCCAGTCTCGACCGAGGTTGTCATCAGCTCGTGCGCTGCTTGGAGCACGGCGCAAAGCTCCTCGTCGGAGACTTCCGCAACCGCCCGCCACGGCGAGACGCGTGCTTCCCAGAGCGCCTCCGCCTTCCAGAGGTTGCCGATGCCCGCGATGAGCCGCTGGTCGAGCAGGGCATCGCCGATCGCGCGCTGAGGATCGCTGCGGAGGTTGGCGACCATGGCGTCCAGATCGGGCGGCTGCGCGAGGATGTCCGGCCCGAGCCGGCGGACGGCGCGGTCGTCCAGCTCCAGCACCGGGCCGTTCCAGAGCACGGCCTCCCGCTCGGCGCCGCGGAGGACAAGCCAGGGACGGCCGAAGAGCTTCGAGCCTCTCGGCCGGAGCTGCCAGCGGCCGGACATACGCAAGTGGCTGCGGAGAACGACGCCATCCTCGAAGCGGAGGAGCAAGTTCTTACCCGCCGCCTCGACCCCGAGCAGGCGGCGGCCGTCGAGGCGCTCGACCAGCCGCTTCACCGCCGCCCGCGGGTGCGGCGTCTCGACCTCGACCCGCTCGCCCACGAGCGCCTGCAGCCGCCTTGCTGCCCGGGCCAGAGAATCGCCTTCCGGCATTGCGCTACGGCCTCAGGACTGCGCGCCTCGGTCCCGCGAGGAAGCCGGCCTCGACGAGCAGCGGCATCGCGTCGCTCTCCGTGACCGGCTCGCCGTCGAAGCGCTCGACTGCGAGGCGCTTCTTCAAGCCCTGGCTCCGGACGTGCGCGACCAGGGCGAAGAGCGCCGGCTTGAGCCAGCTCTCGTCGGGGTCGCGGAGCGGGACCAGCGAGCGCCCCCCGCGCTCGACGAACAGGGCGGGCTCGCCGCCGAGCAGGACGACCCGGGCGCCGGCGACGCGGGCGGCTCGCGCCCCCGCTCGCTTCGGCCACGGCAGGGCGGCCCCGTAGGGCTGTGCCGGGTCGGCAGCCGCGAGAACGAGCACGTCCGGCTCATCGCCTTCGCGCGGTCTGAGCTCGCGCAGCCGTTCGACTGCGCCGCCGAGTGCGAACTGGGCGCCGCCGAGGCCCTCGACAAAGTAGCCGCGCCGGCAGAGGCCGAGCGTCTCGAGCGCCTTCAGCTCGCCGTAAACCGCCCCGTAGCCACCCGGGATCCCCTCCGCGCGTACACCGTCGCGCGTGACGATTCCCTGCCGCTCGAGCAGCAGCTCCGCGAGCGCCCGCCGATCCGGACCGGTCCCGGGACCTGGTCCCGAGACAGGGCCGAAGAGGCGTTCCGTTCGCGACCAGCGGCCCTGCGTCGCCGTGATCTCGCTGGCCCGGTGGCGCGAGAAGCGCCGCGGCCGCCGCTGCGGCTTCGGCACCCCGTAGCGGCGTCCGGCCCGCAGGGGCTGCCAGGCGTCGTTCGTGACCTCGCCGGCCCAGACGAGATCCCAAAGCGCGGGCAGCGCCTGCTCGGTCTCGAGGCCCGTCTCCGCCAGCAGGTCGAACCAGAACAGGGCGTTTCCGTCGAGGGCCTCGCGCAGGCGATCGAGGAGCTCGCCTTCGGGCCGATCGGCGGCGGCCACTTGCCCCAACACGGGTGCGTCGTCGCGGAAGTAGACGGCGACGCGGTCGAGGCCGGCGCCGACCCAGACGACCTCGCCGGACGCGCAGAGCTGGTCGAGCTGCGCCGGCGCGTAGCCGGGAACGCGCCGCGGCAGTACCTCAGACTCCCAAAGCGACACAGGCAGAGCGAGGGCCTGGAGAGGTACCAGGGCTTCGCGAAGCGAAGCCCTGCGATCGATCCCGTGCCAGCTCGGCAGGAAGCGTCCCAGCGAGGCCTGCTCGGCGGGCTCGACTTCCTTCCGCAGCGCGGCCAGCGATGCGCGCCGCAGTCGCCGGAGGACGTCGGGGTCGCACCACTCGCGCTCCACGCCGCCGGGCCGCAGCTCGCCGCGGACGAGGAGCTCCTCGCGCTCGAGCTCGTGCAGGACCCCCTCGACGTCGATCCCGAAGCGCTCGTTCGCCTGAGCGGTCGTGAATGGACCGCGTCCCTTCGCATAGCGCAGCACCAGCCCGCGCAGCGGCTGTTCGCCGCCTTCGAGGTAGACGTCAGGCAGTCCTGAAGGCGGCATGACGCCGAGCGCGTCGCGGTACCGGCCCGCGTCCTCCGCGGCGATCAGCCGCTCTTCGCCCGCAACCCGAACCTGGAGCGCGCGCCGCTCGGCGACGAGGATCGCCGCAAAAGCTTCGTCGTACTCCCCGGATGCGCGGTCGCCCCGTAGTCGCAGGAGGTCGTGCAGCTCGTCGGGATTTCGTGGCTCCCCGCGCAGCTGCGACTCGACCTCCTCGACCGCGTCAGCGTCCAGCAGATCGCGGAGCTCTTCCTGGCCCAGCAGCTCCCGCAGCAGCTCGCGGTCGAGCGACAGCGCCTGGGCACGCCGCTCGGCGGGAGGCGTGTCGTCCTCGTACATGTAGGTCGCCACGTAGTCGAAGAGGAGCGAGGCCGAATAGGGCGAGGCCGACGGTGTCTCGACGTCGACGAGGTCGAGCTGCCGCGAGCGCAGGCCCTGGAGCAGCCGCTTCAGCGACGGCAGGTCGAAGACGTCCTGCAGGCATTCGCGATAGGTCTCGAGGATGACCGGGAAGGCCGGATACTTGCGCGCGACCTGGAGGAGAGACTGCGCCTTCAGCCGCTGCTGCCAAAGCGGCGTCCGCTGGTCGGGCCGCCTCCGCGGGATCAGCAGCGCCCGCGCCGCGTTCTCGCGGAAGCGCGCCCCGAAGAGCGCCGAGTCGCCGACCTCGTTGACGACCAGGTCCTCGATCTCCTCGGGATCGATCAGCACGAGGTCGCTGGGCGGCGCGGCGTCGGCGTCGGGGAGGTGGATCGCGATCCCGTCGTCCGACCAGATCGCGTTGGCATCGAGGCCGAGTGACTCGCGCACGCGGGCCGCCAGCGCCAGCGCCCAGGGCGCGTGCACGCGGGCTCCGAACGGCGTCAGGATGCAGAGCCGCCAGTCGCCGATCTCGTCGCGGAAGCGCTCGACCACCACGGTTCGGTCCGATGGAACCGCGCGGGTCGCGGCTTCCTGCTCTCGCAGGAAGCCTAGGAGGTTGTTGGCCGCGCGCTCGTCTAGCGCATGCTCCCGGCGGAGCGTCTCTAGCGCTTTCGCCTGCGAAAGCGCGAGTACCGCGCGGGTGACCGCGCCGACGGCCTCGCCGAGCTCGTAGGGCCTCCCCACTCCCTCGCCGCGCCAGAACGGCACCGCTCCCGGTACGCCGGGAGCCGGAGAGACGAGCACTCGGTCGCGCGTGATCTCCTCGATCCGCCAGGTCGAGGCGCCGAGCAGGAAGGTCTGGCCGGCTCGGGCCTCGTAGACCATCTCCTCGTCGAGCTCTCCGACCCGGCCGCCGCCGTCGACCAGGTGCACGCCGAAGAGGCCGCGGTCGGGGATTGTCCCCGCGTTGGTGACGGCGAGGCGGCGTGCTCCCTGCCGACCCCGGACGACGCCGGCCGTCCGGTCCCAGACGATCCGCGGCCGCAGCTCCGCGAACTCGTCCGACGGGTAGCGGCCGGCGAGCATGTCCAGGACATTCTCGAGCTGGACGCGCGAGAGCTCGGAGAAGGGATAGGCCCTGCGGACGAGCTGGTGGAGTTCGCCGACCTCGACCTCCTCATCCGCGCAGATCGCGACGATCTGCTGCGCGAGCACGTCGAGCGGATTGCGCGGGATCACGGTCTCCTCGATCGCCCCCTCGCGCATTTGCTTGGCGACCACCGCCGCCTCGAGCAGGTCGGCCCGGAATTTGGGGAAGATGCGGCCCTTCGAGACGGCGCCCAGCTCGTGCCCTGCGCGGCCGATTCGCTGCAGTCCCCGCGCCACGGACTTCGGGCTCTCGACCTGGATCACGAGATCGACGGCGCCCATGTCGATCCCGAGCTCGAGCGACGAGGTCGCGACCAGGCACGGGATCTCGCCCTTCTTCAGGAGCTCCTCGACGTCGAGCCGCTGCTCCCGAGCCAGGGAGCCGTGGTGGGCGCGCGCGATCTCGACCGGCTCGTCCCGGTCTTCCCGCGGCGTCGCTTGCGATGCCGCGTCGGAGGGCGTGGCGGCTTCGCCGCCGCGGCCGTTTTCCCAGTGGAGCTCGTTCAGACGCAGCGCCAGTCGCTCCGCCAGGCGGCGGTTGTTGACGAAGACGATGGTCGAGCGGTGCTCGGAGACGAGCTTCAGGATCTCGGGGTAGATCGACGGCCAGACGGAGTTGTAGGAGCCTTCCTCCGGCACCGTCATGTCGTCCAGCGGCACAACGATCTCGAGGTCGAGCTCCTTGGCTCGTCCCGCGTCGACGAGCTGGATGTCTCGTGCGCCCGAGACGAAGCGTCCGATCTCCTCCAGCGGGCGCTGTGTGGCCGACAGTCCGATCCGCTGGACAGGTCCAGGGACCGCGTCCCGAGACATGACCAGGCGGTCGAGCCGCTCGACTGACAGCGCCAAGTGTGCGCCGCGCTTCGTCCCGGCAACCGCGTGCACCTCGTCCAGGATCAGCGTCTCGACACCGCGGAGGATCTCCCGAGCCTGCGAGGTCAGCATCAGGAAGAGCGACTCAGGCGTCGTGATCAGGATGTCCGGCGGGTGGCGGAGCATCCGCTGACGCTCCTTCTGTGGCGTGTCGCCGGTACGGACGGCGACGGTCAGCTCCGACTGCAGCCCGGCGAGCGGCCCGCGGAGGTTGCGCTCGATGTCGTAGTTGAGCGCCTTCAGCGGCGAGACGTAGAGGAGGCGGAGTCCCTGGCCCGGCTCGGGGGTCAGCTTGTCGATCCCGTAGAGGAAGGCCGCGAGCGTCTTGCCCGAGCCGGTCGGCGCCTGGATCAGCGTGTGCTTGCCGGTCGCGATCGCGGGCCAGCCGAGCGCCTGCGCCGGCGTCGGCTCGGAGAAGGTGCGCTCGAACCAGGCGCGCGTCTCTGGGCTGAAAGGCGCGAGCGGCTCCATGCCGCCCAGGGTATCTAGGCGGGCTGGCGCCGAGGCGACTCCGCGACATCGCCGGCCAGAGCGGAACGTAGGGCGTCGACATCGCGACGGAAATCGTCCTCGGGCTGCGGCGGCGGCGGGTGCTCCGGATGCGGGAACGGCCAGCCGGGACGCGGATCGTCGGCGTACCGAGGCATCACGTGCGTGTGCAGGTGGGGAAGCGAGTTGCCGAGGACTTCGTAATTCATCTTCACAGGTCTGAGCACTGTCTCGATCGCGCGGCCGACCGCGAGTACTTCGAGCCAGTACTGCGCAGCCTCGTCAGCCGAGAGCTCGGTGGGCTCCGCGACGTGACGGCCGCGCCAGGTCGCGATCGTGTAGCCGCGCTGCCTTCCGTCCCGCTGGAGGTAGGCATCGAGGGCTTTGCCTTTGAAAATCCGCAGTCCGAATTCGTTCTCCTCGGGCCTCCCCTCGGCGCACATCGCACAGCCTTCGCCCCGGCGGAGGGCGTAGAACGATTCGGGCCACTCCACGGCGCGACGTTAGCATCGCCTCGACAGTGCCCGAGACGCCAGAACAGTTCCATGAACGCGTGGCGAACGACCTCCGCATGCCACCCGTCGAGGAATGGGAATCGTTTCCATTCGACGGCGACATGCGGCCGCGGACGCTTCAGCCGCCGATCGGGCGAGAGGAGCCGCGGTACGGCGAGGGCGGCGTGGAGTGTCGCGCCTGCGAGCAGGCCGACCACGAGTTCCTGTGGACGAACGAGCGGTGGCGGTTGCGGGCGGTCGGGCCGACCGGCCTCCCGGTCGTCTTGATTCTCGAACCGCGTGAGCATTACGCCGAGCCGGGGGACCTTCCGGACGCCCTTGCTGCCGAGTGCGGCGTCCTGCTCTCCCGAATCGAGCGCGCGGTCCGGGGCGTCGGCGAGATCGGCCGCGTGCACGTCTGCCGCTGGGGCGACGGCTCGGAGCACCTGCATTGGTGGTTCATGGCTCGGCCCGCGCGGATCCCCCAGCTGATCGGGAGCTTCGCGGCGATCTGGGACGACATCGTCCCGCCGGTCCCCGAAGAGATCTGGCACGAGAGCCTCGACGCGGTTCGCGCGACTCTCGCCGAATGAGCTCGCTCTAGCGGCCGCCGTAGAGAAAATAGATGGTCATTGCGATCGCCAGCACGATCACGACGACCACGCCGACGAAGAGCGTCACGCCGGTGATCGCGATCAGCGGCGTCCTCGCGCTCCGGCCGCGCTCCGCCTCGGCCTCGAGCTCCTTCGCCGTCTCGATCGGATGCTCGAGTGACTCGACGACCTCCTTCGCCTTCTCGATCGGATCTGCCATGGACTCGTCGTACCCGGCCGCGCCGCTGCCTACGCTTGCTCCGTGCGCGTCAACGTCAAGGGGATCAGCGGCTCCGGGAAGAGCACGTTCTCGCGCGAGCTGGCCGACCGGCTGGGCGTGCCCTACCTGGAGATCGACGCGATCCACCATGGCCCGAACTGGACGGAGGCGAGTGCCGAGGAGCTGCAGGCGCGCATCCGCAAATTCATGGCGAGCGCGCGGGACGGCTGGGTGATCGACGGCAACTACGAGAGCAAGCTTGGCGACCTCGTGCTCGGCGCCGCCGACAAGATCGTCTGGCTCGACCCGCCGCTGCGGGTCTCGCTGCGGCGGCTCTGGCGGCGCACGGTCACGCGAATCCGCGACCAGGTCGAGCTCTGGGGCGGCAATCGCGAGAGCTGGCGCGGCGGCTTCTGGGGCCGCGACTCTCTGTTCGTTTGGACGCTTCGCTCGTGGCTCCGCCACCGCCGTCAGTGGCCGCGGAAGTTCGCGGGCGACCCACGTGTCGTGCGGCTGCGCTCGGCGGACGACGCTCGCCGCTGGCTCGAGCTGCAGGGGTAGGCTCTCAACCATGGCCGCGACGACGACGCCTGACCGGCTTCATTACACCGGCAACGACGAGGCCGACCGGCTGCTTGCGACCGAGCCGTTCGCCCTGCTGATGGGCATGGCGCTCGACCAGCAGGTCCCCGTGCAGACCGCGTTCAGCGGACCGTTGAAGCTCAAGCAGCGGCTCGGGACGCTCGACCCGGGCAAGATCGCCGCGACCGATCCCGCGAAGCTCGAAGCCGCGTTCCGCGAGAAGCCGGCCAT
Organism: Actinomycetota bacterium; assembly: GCA_005888315.1. Taxonomy (GTDB): domain Bacteria; phylum Actinomycetota; class Thermoleophilia; order Gaiellales; family Gaiellaceae; genus 13-2-20CM-68-14. Next base: position 56,276 of record VAWH01000024.1, read on the forward strand.
CCACCGGTTCCCGGGCAACATGGCGCGCCGTGTTCAGGACCTGGCCTCGATCGTCGTCGAGGAATACGGCGGCGACGCCGCCCGCGTCTGGGCCGACGCCTCGGACGGCGCCGAGCTGCGCCGGCGGATCTCGGCGCTGCCCGGCTTCGGCGAGATGAAGATCAAGGCTTTCGGCGCGATCCTGGCGAAGCGGTTCGGGATCGAGGCTGCCCGCGACCTGGCGCCGAATCACCCGACGCTCGGCGACGTCGACTCCCCCGAGGCGCTCGAGGCCTACCAGGCCAAGAAGCGCGCCTACAAGGCGCAGCTCAAGGCACAGCAGCAGTAGCGCCGATACCACCGGGATGCGAGCCGCCCGGATCTTCGCCGTCATGCTTTCGGTCGCCGTTCTGCCGGGCGCTGCAGCTGCGCTGCGCCTGCCAAGTGCACCGCGCTGCCCCGTCTTCCCCCGCTCGAGCCCCTGGAACCGGCGCGTCGACCGCCTCCCCGTCGCGGCGAATTCGGCGACGCTGGTCCAGTCGATCGGGCTCGCGGCGGGCCTGCACGCCGACTTCGGTTCCGGGACCTGGAACGGCGGGCCGATCGGGATCCCGTTCGACGTGGTCACTCGCGCGACGCGGCGGACGAAGGTCTCGTTCGAATATGCGGACGAGAGCGATCGCGTCGGCTACCCGATTCCGAAGCGCGTTCACATTGAGTACGGCAGCGACCACCACGCCCTGCTCGTCGAGCGGGACGCATGCCGGCTCTACGAGCTCGGCGGGCTGACGCGCGCGAGCGGTCGCTGGCGCGCCTGGGCGGGCGCCGTTTGGAATCTGCGTTCGAACCGGCTGCGCCCCGCCGGCTGGACGTCCGCGGACGCGGCCGGTCTCCCGATCTTCCCCGGGCTAGCGCGCTGGGACGAGGTGAGGCGCGGCGTCATCGACCACGCGCTGCGGTTCACCGCGCCGCGGACGCGACGGGCCTACATCTATCCAGCGCGGCATTACGCCAGTTCTTCGACCGATCCCTCGCTGCCGCCGATGGGCCTCCGCATGCGGCTGAAGGCGAGCTTCGACGTCCGGCCGTTTCCGCGCCAGGCGCGGATCGTACTGGTGGCGCTGAAGCACTACGGAATGCTGCTCGCCGACAACGGCGCCAGCTGGTACGTCAGCGGCGCGCCGAATCCCCGGTGGTCGAACGACCAGCTGCACACGCTCGGACGTGTGAAGGGCTCGGACTTCGAGGTCGTGGACGCGAGCTCGCTGCGGCCGCGCTAGTCGCGCCGGTTCACGGCCGAGCCGCACGGCGGTTCGCACGAGGACTGTCCCCACGAACTGTCTGCAACGGTCATGGCTAGTGCAATCAAAGTGTGACTCTTTGTCCCCAGCGCAAGCGCGAGCCCTGGGCAATCTGCGATGTTCGGTGGGCCGACGCGCGCGAGGGCTCGTCCCATCGGGACACCTCGACCGTGCGTTAGCCCCCGGTCCGAAAATCGGCGCGGCTAGCGCGGATCCCCCCGGTCGACGTTCCAGTGCCTCCCGGCGGACGCGAGCCACCCGCCGTCATCGCGCGGCAGGAGCGCGTAGCGGCTGATCATCCGCTGCCCGCCTTCGTGATCGCCGTAGAGCAGGTCGACGGTCAGCGGCGAGCGCGCCTCGATCGCCCGGCGGGCAGCCGCGAACTCTGGAGTACCCGGATCCCGAAACGTGCCCTGCCAGAACCCGACGTCGCTGACCGGCACGTAGAGATCGCGTGTCAGGCGCGTGAAACCCTCGGGCTCCGCGTGCACGTTGTCGCGCCGAAGCTCCGGGATGAAGTTCCACCCGTGCAAGACCGCGATCCCGGCGCCGACGTTGCGGAGTGGGATCACGAGGTAGATCGCCGAGTCCCCCACCTCGGCCACCCCTCGACCGCCTTCCGCGACCACCCACTTGTCGTCGGCGAACCCGACCTTCTGCGGCGGATCGTCCAACTTCGAGGGAACCAACAGCGGGCGGAGCCCGGCCAGCAACGACCGCTCGGCGACCCGCGCAGCGCGATTGGCGGACCGCACCGAAGCGAACGTCGCCGCCGCGAGCACGAGCGTCCCGCCCGCGGTCGCCAGGGCCGAGATCGTCACCCAGTCGGTGGCCGGCACGCGCCGATCCTACGCCCGGCGCGCGAGATCCTTGAGCGCGACCCGAGCAGCGGAGTAGCCGCACATCCCGTGCACGCCGCCGCCGGGAGGGGTTGCGGCGGAGCAGAGATAGACGCCCTCGAGCGGCGTCCGGTATGGGACGAGGTTCCGCACCGGCCGGAAGAGCAGCTGGCCGAGATCCATCGCGCCCGCGTTCAGATCGCCTCCCACGAGATTCCGGTTCCGGGCCTCGAGCTCGGCCGGGCCCATGGCGTGCCGAGCGAGAACCAGATCGCGGAAGCCCGGCGCGAAACGCTCGACCTGCGCCTCGACCCGCTCGGTCATGTCCTCAGAGGAGCCGTTCGGCACGTGGCAGTACGCCCAGGCCGTGTGCTTGCCGGCAGGTGCGCGCATCGGGTCGAAGAGGCTCGTCTGGGCGAGCAGGACGAACGGCCGCTCGCCGGGGCGGCCGCGCCAGGCCCCCCACTCCGAAGCCGAGATCTCGTCCAGCGACCCGCCGAGGTGAACCGTGCCGGCGCGGCGGCATTCGGCGGCGCGCCATGGGATCGGCCCATCGAGGGCCCAGTCGAGCTTGAAGGCGCCCGGCCCGTGCCGGTACGACCGCAGTCGCCGGGCGTAGCGCTCCGGCAGGCGACCGCGCGCGAGCCGCAACAACTCCCGCGGAACCACGTCGGCTACGACGAGATCCGCGACAGGCAGCCATTCAACAGTGCTCGACGTGCGAATCTCCCCGCCGAGCTCGCGCAGCTTCGCAGCCAGCGCATCGGCAACCCGTTGCGAGCCGCCCCGCGGAAACGGCCAGCCGACCGCGTGACCGAGCACCGTAAGCGCCAAGGCGAAGCCGGCGCTCGGCCGGCGCTCGAGCGGCAGCATCGAATGCGCCGCGTGACCGGCGAACCACGCGCGGGTGCCTTCCTCGGCAAAGTGACTCTCCGCGAGCGTCCGCGCCGGCGAGAGTGCCGCCCGCAGCGCCGCGGTGAGCCCGCGCGCGCCGAGCCGGTCTCCGAGCCGAAGCAATGCCCGCGGCGAGATCGGAAACGGCCCCAGGAACACCCCCTCGACCTCCCGCCACGCCTCGACGAGCGGGCCCACCAGCCGACCATAGGAGACCTCGTCGCGACCAAGGCCAGCCGCCGTCGCGGGCAGGCTCCGCTCCAGCAGCACTGCCCGCCCGTCGTCGAGCGGATGGGCCGCCGGGGCCTCCGGGTGAATCCAGTCGACATCGAGCTCGAGCGTGCGAAGAACCGGGGACGCCGCCCCGAGCGGGTGGATCGACGCGCAAACGTCGTGGACGAAACCCGGCAGCGTCAGCTCGGCCGAACGCAGGCCGCCGCCGAGCTGCTCCTCTGCCTCGTGGACCTCCACCTCCAGCCCGGCCCGCGCCAGCGTGATCGCGGCCGCGAGCCCGTTCGGGCCGGAGCCGATCACGACCGCCCGCGACACCGCCGCATTCAAGCAGCGGGACCTTTGGCGCCGGCTCACACGTATCAGCTAGCGGAAGGGAGGCCCACGATGCCCAAACGTCGTTTGATTTTTGCCGCCGCTCTCGCCGCGGCCGTCCTCGCCCCTTCGGCCCGAGCTGACGGAGGACCGTCGCCCGGCGTCTCCCAGGGTTGGAATGGTGTGGCGGACAACGCCGGCGGCGTCCGCTTCGTCGCCCTGCCTGTGGACCGCGGTCGCTGGACGGTGGTGGCCCGAATCAAGCTGACTGGCGGCACCGTCCTCAACTCCGGAACGCTCCGGGGCTCCTACGGGATGCCAGGCCTCACGTGGAACGGCGAGGTCGGCGGGCTCTCGCCAAACGGACGAGTGCTCGTCGTCGGCGAGGCCGCGACCGGATTGACGGTGCTTCGTTCCGTCAGCCGCTTCGCAGTGCTCGCTACGCGGACGCTCAGAACCCGGCTACGGATCGCCCTACGTGGCGACTTCTCGTTCGATGCGCTCTCGCCGGACGGCCGGACGCTCTTCCTGATCCAGCACGCGTCGAGTCGAGACCTCCAGCGCTACCGGGTCCGTGCTTACGACCTCGCCGACCGGCGCCTGCTTCCGAATGCAATCGTCGACCGCACCGAGCCGAACATGCGCGGCCTTCCGATCGCACGCACCTCGACCCGCACCGGCGCGTGGGTTTACACGCTCTATCAGGGCGACGAGCCCTTCGTGCACGCGCTCGACACGGTGCATGGCCGCGCCGTCTGCCTCGATCTCCCTTGGCATGGAGGGCGGAACAGCATCTATCAGATGCACATCGCGCTGCGGGACGGCGGCGGGCAGCTCGCCGTCCTCAACCGGCATGGCCAGACCGAGGCGACGCTGAACCTGCGGCCCGCCGGACGAGGGAGCGCGGCGGCGACCTGGGCGGCGGCGGGACTATCCGGCGCCGGCTTGGCGGCGACGGCCGTGTTTCTCTGGCGGCGGGCGTTTCACCGTCGTCCCGGCAGCAATACAGAGAGGTGATGGAGCTCTACCAGGCCGAATGGTGCCCGCACTCCCACAAGGTCCGGCAGCGGCTGACCGAGCTCGGCATCGACGTCACGCTCCGGCAGGTACCGGCGGATCCGGAGGACCGGGACGAGCTGAAGCGCGTCGCGGACACGGACGAGATCCCCGTGCTGGTCGGGTCGGACGGCGAGCCGCGCTGCGGGGAGGATGAGATCTTCGACTACCTCGACGAGTTCGACGAGCGGCCGGACGTCGAGGAGCACCGCGAGAAGGCCCGCGAAGAAGTGCCGACGTTCGAAGAGGCGTCTAGCCCCGCAACTTCCTGAGCGCGGGCCCAAGCGCCTGCCCGCCCCGAAGCACTGGCTCGAACAGGTCGCCGTGCTTCGCCACCCGCTCGAGCGCCTCGCGTCGGCCGAAGTCGCGCGGCTGCACCCGCTCGGTCAGCTCCTCCCAGCGAAGCGGCGTCGAGACGGGCGCCCCCGGCTTCGGCCGCACCGAGTAGACCGACGCGATCGTCTTGCCATGGCCGTTCTGGCGATGGTCGACAAGGACGCCCTGCCGCTTCTTCTTCAGCCACTCGGTGGTCACGAGTCCAGGATGCTCGGCCTCGAGCTTCCGCGAGAGCAGCTCCGCGAACTCGTACGTCTGGTCGAAGCTCGCGCGGCGCGTGATCGGCACCAGCACGTGGATTCCGTCGGCGCCGCTCGTCTTCACGTACGAGCGCAGTTCGAGCTCATCGAGCGCCTCGCGCACGAGGTGCGCGACCCGGATCGCCTGTGCGAAGCCGTTCTGCGAATCCGGCGGGTCGAGGTCGAACAGCACGAAGTCGGGCCGATGCGGCTTGTCGACGCGCGAGTACCAGGCGTTCATGTCGATGCAGTGCATCTGCACCATCCAGAGCAATGCCAGCTCGTCGTCGACGAGCGGGAAGTCGACGAGCCGCGAGCCGCCCTCGCGCGGCCACGTCCGAAACCGGCGCGTCTTGAGCCAGGACGGCATCCCTTTCGGTGCCTGCTTCTGGAAGAACGCCGGGCCGACGATCCCCTCGCGCCAGCGCTTCATCGTGAACGGCCGCTCCCGCAGATGCGGCACGATGGCCGGCGCGATCTCGCGGTAGTACTCGAACAGGTCGCCCTTGGTGACGCCGTCGTCCGGGAAGAGCACCCGGTCGGGACTGCTGAGCCTGACCACACGCCGGCCGCGCCGGACTTCCCACTCACGCATCGAGCCGAGTCCAGTAGGCGATCGTGCGGATCCGCCAGCGATACTCGACATCGGGAACGAGTTCGCGCAGACGCGTTGCGAGCGCCAGCCGCTCCTCGTCCGACTGCGAGGCGATCGAGCTGACCGAGAGCATGGTCGCGAGCCAGCGCTCCCGATCGCGTACGACCTCTCGTTCGCTCGTCGCCTCGTGGAGCAGCCCGAAGGAGGAACGTTCGAGCGGCTCCCGCCACGCACCGGAGAGCACCCTCGGCAGACCGGGCGACCCACCGCGGGCGAAAGCTTCGTCGAGCAAAGACTCGACAGCTTCGCCCATCGGGGGCTCCGGCTCCCCGAACTCGATATTCCAGAAGATCGCGAAGCCGCCGCCAGGACGCAGCACGCGCGCGATCTCCGCAACCGTCTCGTCGCTCGCGAACCAGTGGAATGCCTCGGCGCTGAAGACGGCGTCGACGGAGTCCGCGTCGAGCGGGATTGCCTCCGCGCTGCCCGCGAGGGCCTCGGCCTCAGGAACAACCTCTTCGAGCACCTCGCGCATCACGTCGTCCGGCTCGACCGCGATGACTTGCGCGAAGCGGGGCACGAGGTCACGGGTCAGCTTGCCGGTGCCGGCGCCGAGATCGAGCACGGTCGCATCAACCGTCAGCTCGAGTTCGCGCACCACGAGGTCGATCAGCTCGTGCGGCCACCGTGGCCGGCCGAGCTCGTACTCGCGAGCCGCGTTCCCGAACGCGTCGGGCGGAGCGCTGCGCTCAGCCAACGCCCGCAAGCAACGAGGCGCCGGCTTGGCGGCGCCGCATAGAGGCCGTGCGGGCTTCGCCCGTGCGGCCGTCTAAACCCGGTCGGTAATGCGGGATCAGCACGGACCCTAAGCCACGCCCATGAGGAGCGCCCGCTGTTCCTTCACCATCTCCCGGGCGATCACGAGCCGCTGGATCTGGTTCGTCCCCTCGTAGATCTGCGTGATCTTGGCGTCGCGCATCATCCGCTCGACGGGGTACTCCTGCATGTACCCGTAGCCGCCGAGGATCTGCACGGCGTCGGTCGTCACCTCCATCGCCACGTCCGTGCAGTAGAGCTTCGCCATCGCCGAGATCTTCGTCAGCTCGGAGCCCTCAATCCCATCGTCGATCATCTGCCCGCACCTGTAGAGGAGCCCGCGCGCGGCCTCGCACTTCGTCTCCATGTCGGCGAGCGTGGCGGCGATCAGCTGGTGCTGGGCAATCGGCTTCCCCATCGTCTCGCGCGACTTCGCGTACTCGAGCGCGTAATCGGTCGCACCCTGGGCGAGCCCGAGCCCCTGCGCGCCGATCCCCGGCCGTGAACGGTCGAGGATGCGCATTGCGATCCGAAAGCCTTCGCCTTCCTCGCCGAGCAAGTTGTCCGCCGGGACGCGGCAGTCGTTGAAGAAGAGCTCGCCGGTCGTCGAGCCCTTGATTCCCATCTTCGGCTCGATCCGCCCGACCTCGAACCCAGGCGCCTCGGCCTCGACGACGAAGGCCGAGATGCCCGCGTGCCCCGCGGACGGATCGGTCTTGGCGAAGACGATGTAGACGCCGGCCACACCCGCGTTGGTGATGAACCGCTTCGAACCGTTGAGTACGTACTGGTCGCCTTCGCGGCGCGCCTCCGAGCGCATCGCCGCCGAATCCGAGCCGGAGCCGGGCTCCGTCAGCGCGTAGGCGGGGAGCCACTCGCCGCTCGCGAGCTTCGGCAGGAAGCGCTGCTTCTGCTCCTCCGTTCCCGCCAGCTTGATCCCGAGCGAGCCAAGCTCCTGCACCGCGAGGATCAGCCCGCTCGTGGCGCAGACCTTGGAGACCTCCTCGATCGCGACCAACGTCATCAGGGCGCTCGCGCCGGCACCGCCGTACTCCTCGTCGAACATCAGCGCAAAGACGTCGTGCTCCCGGAAGAGCCCGACGACGTCCCAGGGGAACTCGGAGCTCTTGTCGATCTCGGCCGCACGCGGCGCGATCCGCTCGCGCGAGAGATCGCGGATCAGGTCGCGGACCTCACGCTGCTCCTCGCTCAGAGGCTCGTGGGACACGCCGCGATTGTATGGAGTGGAACCCCTCAACCGAATCGCCTTCGCCGCCGATACAAGCGGCATGCGTGCCCAGCTTCCGCTCGTCCTGCTTCCGCTCCCCGCGCTTGTCGTCGGGGCGCTGGTCGCAATCGGCTTGCTCTAGCCGGCGTAGTCGAACGTCGACTCGAAGGCGCAGACGCCGCGGTGCTCGAATACGAGCGGCGCCGCTTGCACACGCAGCTCGTCGACGACGAGTTCCCGTCCCTCGCGGTCATGCCCGGGGATTACGCATGTGATCGTCTCCTGCCCTGCATACGGCCTGGAGACGCGCACGCTGATCGACTCGCCGACCCGGAACCACCCGCGGCCGGGCGTGTGGTCGATCTCGATCCGTGCCGGCTCGACGCCCAGCGGATCACTCGCCTTCCACGCCCACGGGAAGTGCTCGAGCACGTTGCCGCCGAGCGCGCCCGAGAAAATCTGCCCGAGCGCCTCGTGCTGGTCTGCATCGCCGCGCTCGTCCACGAACAGCGCGAACGTCCACGGTGAGCCTTCCTCGTCGTCGCTGTAGCGCGCCGCGAGCACGACGCCGAGCCCGGCCAAGTCGATGTCTTGGCCACTACCCTCCTCGATCGACCACGAGAGGGCGAATTCGCAGATTCCGTGGGTCGAGCGGCCGCCGGGTCGCGCGTCGATCCGCCGGCAGGGGCACGGCGCATCGCAGTTGCAGGACTCGAGATAGGTGCCGCGGAGGCGGTAGGCCATTAAGAGCCCATGTGCATCGCGGGCGCCCCATGGCCGGGCACGTGTAGGCCGGGCACCGACCCGGGAGAGACCGCAACCCAGACTCCCAGCGCTACGAACGCCGCGGCGAAGAGCGGCGCTAGGCGATCCCCGGCCGGCACCACCTTCTGCGCGAAGATCACCACCGCGATCACGGCCATCCAGGTCAGGCTCATGACACCGAGCGCGAACAGCGCCACCATCAGCCCCCAGCAGCAGCCGACGCAGTAGAGGCCGTGCTCGACGCCCATCCGGAGGGCGCCCGCTTGGCCGTCCCGCCAGCCGCCGAGGACGAAATGGAGAGGACCGCGGCAATGGCGCAGACAAACCTCTTTAAGCGGCGTCAATTCGTACAGCCCCGCGAAGACGAGCGCGGCGCCGGCGACGTACGGGCCGCCGTGGTTCCAACCGAGGAAGTGCGGGGCGGCGTCCTTCGCCGTGCGGTAGAAGCCGTAGGCCAGGAGCCCGTAGCCGGTCCAGGCGACCAGATAGCCCGTGACGAATACCCACGTAGACGCGGCGCCGGCGTTGCCCCGGCGCAGGCGTTCCCGGTTGACGCGGTTGAACACGAGCACCATCGGCGCCGCCGACGGCAACATCATCGCGGCCATCATCGTCACCCAGATCCCGACGTACCAGCCGAGACCGCCGAGATCGGTGCCGGGGCCGGCGTCCATGCCATGCATGCGCTCGTAGGTGACGATCCAGGCCACGAGCGCGCCGCCGAGCAGCGCGCCCGAGACGGCGACGGGCCTCGGCAGGGACACGCGGCTACCGCGCTTCGACGACCGTCGGCGTGTACTTCTCTTGGAAGGCGTTGCCGTGGCGGACGTACGCCATCGAGCTGTGGCTGTTCTCGTTCGAGAATTCGACGTCGCCCTTCGCGACGAGCTTCGTCGAGACGGCGGTCTCGGCCTCTTCGTGCTCGCCCGTGTACTCGAAGCCGCCGGGGATCCGGACGACGACGCGATACGGGTCGGGCGGGTCGATCCCGCGCATGGTGTCGCTCTCCGTCTCGAGGACTTCACCGGCCTTGACCCGGCCGGTGCGCGAATCGAGATCGAACTCGAACTCGAAGGGCACGAATTGCGGCTCCTTCATGTTCGGGCAGACCGCGGCGACGATCTCGAAGAACGTGTCGCCCTGCTGGCCACTCAAGATCTGCAGAAGCGCGTCGCGCTGCGGCTCGTCGGCCTTCTCGTCGATGATCGGGACGACCTCGCCGTTGCCCTCGTGCATCGCCCCGGGCCATCTGACTGTTCCAGCCCAGTGCAGCCCAGTCAGGTCGACGTCGCCGAAGTTGCCCTTGTCGATTCGCATTGCCACCGCGCCTTCGCAGTGGTCGTGCGTCGGAAACTGGTTGAAGTCGCAAGGGCAGCCCGGATCGCAGTTGCAGTTCTTGAACCAGGGGCCTTCCATGTACCAGTCTGTTGCCACGCGCGCCTCCTTGTCTCGGTTCGGACGGGCAGATGATCATTAGCACCGGCCGCGCGGTCAAGTCGGCATACGCTTTGCGCCGGTGATCCTCGAGAACGGTGTCATCCGCACGATGGAGCCGTCGCTGCCGACGGCCCGTGGGCTTGCGATCGCCGGCGAGTGGATCGCCGGCGGCGTCGGCACGCACGAGACGGCGCTCGCAAGCCCCGACCGCGTCGACGTCGGCGGCCGCTGCGTCGTGCCCGGCTTCACCGACTCGCACGTCCACTTTCCGACCTGGGCGATGGCGCAGCACGAGGTTCGGCTCGAGGGCACGCGCTCGCTCGAGGAGGCGCTCGCGCGCGTGCGCGAGGCGCTTGCGGAGGTGCGGCCCGGCCGGTGGCTGCTCGGACGCGGCTGGCGTAGTGGCGACTGGCAGCCGCGGGTCGAGCCGACGAAGGAGCGGCTCGACGAGCTCGCCGGCGAGACGCCCGTTGCGCTGATGGCGAGAGATTCGCACTCGGTCTGGCTCAGCTCCGCGGCACTCGCCCGCGCGAACGGCGACCTGCACGTCCCCGGCGGCGTCGTCGAGGTGGACGAGCACGGCGAGCCCACCGGGGTCCTGCGTGAGGAGTCCTGCTGGCACTTCCGCGACGCCTACATCGAGACGACCGACGACGAGTACGTGGAGGCGATGCGGACGGCGATCAAGCTGGCCAACTCGCGCGGCGTCACGGCCGTGCACGACAAGGACGGCTGGCTCGGGGCGCCGCGGTTCTGGCAGCGCCTCGACTCGGAGGGAGCCCTGACGCTGCGCGTGTGGCAGTCGCTGCCGGCCGAGAAGGTGGACGACCTCGCCGCCCTCGGCATCGCGAGCGGCTTCGGCGGCCCGCGCCTCGAGCTCGGCTATCTCAAGGTCTTCATGGACGGCACGCTCGGCTCGCAGACGGCGCGCATGCTCGACGGCTCGGGCGTCGAGATCACGAGCCGCGAGGCGTTCGCCGACCTCATCCGCCGCGCCGCTCGCGCCGGCTTCCCGGTCGCCGTGCACGCGATCGGCGACCAGGCGAATCGCGACGCGCTGGACGCATTCGAGGAGACGCGTTCGGACTGGCAGCCCCGCGGCCTGCGTCAGCGCGTCGAGCACGCGCAGCTCCTCGCGCCCGAGGATGTCGGGCGCTTCGCGCAGCTCGGCGTCGCCACGTCGGTGCAGTTCTCGCACGCGCCCTCCGACCGCGATCTCGCCGACCGCCTTTGGGCCGCCAAGACGGACGGCGCCTACGCCTTCCGCTCGCTCTGGGACTCGGGCGCGCTGCTAGCGAACGGCTCCGACGCGCCGATCGAGGAGCTCGATCCGCTCGCGGGCATCCGCGCCGGGGTGCTGCGCACGCTCGACGACCGCCCGGCCTGGCACCCGGGGCAGGCGCTGACGGTGGAGCAGGCCCTCACAGCTTCGACCGTCAACCCCGCGTGGCTCGCCGGCGACGAGCGGCGTCGCGGCAAGCTGCTTCCCGGCCAGTATGCCGACCTGGTCGTCCTCGACCGCGACCCGGTCGCCTGCGCGGTTGAGGAGCTCCCGGAGGTACGCATCGTCGCGACGATGCTTGGCGGCAACTGGGTGCACAATCCGCCCCCTTGGGACTGACCCGGTCTTTCGGATCGGCCCCTATCGTGGCAGAAGGTTCGGTGTTGGTAAGGAATCCCAACCTGCGCCTGACCGCACGGTCCTAGTGAATGCGCCCGATTCTCCTCCTCCCCTTAGGCTCGGGTTGCTCATCCAACGACGAAGGGCCGGCTTCTCCGCCGGCCCTTTCGTCAGGTCCGCGACATCGCGTGCAATGCCAACCGGAGGCCGTTTCGGTGAGTGAGGCTACGGACCAGCCGTGTGCGATGCATCAGTGAACTCGCGGAACTCCCCGGTGATCAGGAAGGCCGTCTGCTCACCGATGTCGACGGCGTGGTCGCCGATCCGCTCGAGACAGCGGGAGACGAGGATCATCCGCAGCCCCCACTCCCGCTTGGAGATGTCGCCGCCGAAGTCCAGCACGCGCTCGACGGCGCGGCGGTTTGCACGATCGATCAGCTCGTCGAGATCGACAAGCGAGGAGGCAGCCTCGAGATCTCGCCGCTGGAACGAGTCGAGCGCGATGCGGATCATCTCCTCGGCGCGCTGGCCCATTTCCTCGAATGCCTGGACCAGCCCCTCGTCCGGCTCGACGTCGGCGACGAGCTTCGTCAGCTTCGCGATCGTGACGCAGTAGTCGCCCATCCGCTCGAGATGCAGGTTCGCGTGCAGCATCGCGAGCACGAGGCGCAGGTCGACCGCCACCGGCGTCTGCCGTGCGAGCAGCGACTGGATGCCCTCCTGGATCGCGAGGTAGCGGCCGTCGACCTCGTCGTCGAAGGCGATCACCTCGTCCGCGAGCTCCGCATCGGCCTGCTCGACGGCGTTCACCGCCGCCCGCAGGGCCCGCAGGACGTAGGCGCCCTCCTCCTGGAGGGCCGCCTCGACCTGCTCGAGCTCCTCCTGGAAGGTGATCCGCATCTCAGAAGCCATCGTATCCCTCGGCTTTTTCGCGGAAACCGGCGGCCGGCGCCTAGCCGAACCGGCCGGTGACGTAGCCCTCGGTGCGCTTGTCGTCGGGCTGGGTGAAGATCTTCGGCGTCTCGTCGTACTCGACGAGCACGCCGTGGCCGCCGCTCTCGGTTCGCTCGAGCGTGAAGAACGCGGTCATGTCCGCGACCCGCGCCGCCTGCTGCATGTTGTGCGTGACGATCACGAGCGTGTACTCGTTCTTCAGCTCGTGCATCAGGTCTTCGATCTTCGTCGTCGCGATCGGGTCGAGCGCAGAAGCCGGCTCGTCGAGCAGGACGACATCGGGCTCGACCGCGATCGCGCGGGCGAGGCAAAGCCGCTGCTGCTGGCCGCCGGAGAGGCCGAAGGCGCCCTTCTTGAGCCGGTTCTTGACCTCGTCCCAGAGCGCCGCCTGCGTCAGGGCTCGCTCGACGCGGCCGTCGAGGTCGTCCTTCATCCCCAGGACGCGCAGACCCCAGGCGACGTTGTCGTAGATCGACTTCGGGAACGGATTCGGCTTCTGGAAGACCATCCCGATCCGCCGCCGCACTTCGACCGGATCGACACCGTCACCGTAGATGTTCTGGCCGTGGTAGAGGACCTCGCCATCGACCTTGGCCGACGGGATGAGGTCGTTCATCCGGTTCAGCGAGCGCAGGAAGGTGCTCTTGCCACAACCCGACGGCCCGATGATCGCCGTAACGAGGTTGCGGTAGATAGGAAGATCGACGTTTGAGACGGCCGGCGCCTTGCCGTAGCTGACGGTCAGGCCCCGCGTTTCGAAGACGGCCTCGCGATCCGAGGCGCTCAACGGCGCCTCGCGAGCCTGAGCAATCTCGATCGGCGCCACCGCGCCCATCGTATCCATGGTCAACCCTCCAGCTTCTTTCGGTATCGCACGAGCAGCAGGCGCGCGGTCAGACTGGTGACGAGGACGAAGCTGATCAGGACGAATCCGAGCGCCCAGGCGCGGGCGTGATCGGCGGGATCCGCCGATTCCGACAGGATGAAAATGTCGTAGGGAATCGAGAGCACTGGCTGGCGGGGGTCCCAGGTGACCGCGTTGGCGGCGATCGACGTCGTGAAGAGCAGCGGCGCGGTTTCGCCTGCAGCGCGGGCGATTGCCAGCACGGTGCCGGTGAGGATCCCGCCAAGGCTGGTCGGCAGAACTACGCCGAGCACGGTGCGCCAGCGGCTCGCGCCGAGAGCGAGTGCCCCTTCCCGCAAGCTGCTCGGAACGAGCGCCAAAACCTCCTGCGTCGCGCGCGCGATCAGCGGGAGCATGATGATCGCAAGCGCGAATGACCCCTTCCAAGCAGCCTGTCCGCTTCCGATCACGAGCAGCCCGAAAACGAAGATGCCGATGATGATCGAGGGCAGGCCGTTGAGGACGTCCAGCACGAGCCTGGACAGATCGGCGATGCGCGGCGGCGCGAACTCGCTCACGTAGAGCGCAATCAAGATCCCAACCGGGACAGCCATCGCCGTCGCGAGCGCGACGATCACCAGGCTGCCGACGAGCGCATTCGCCACGCCGCCGCCGCTCTGGCCGAATGTCACTGCGGTCTTCGTGAAGAAATCCCAGCTCAGCGCACTCGCGCCGCGCTGCGCGACCGACCCGATCACGAGCGCGAGCACGGCGACCGCTGCAAGCGCCGCAAGGGTCGCGAGCGCCTGCATCAGCACGTTGATCAGCTTGCGACGCCTGGTCCGCGGACTCGGCGTCAGCGAGAAGCGGGCCGCGTCGACCGCCATCAGCTACCTCCCGTCCGCTGATGCGAGAACCGCCGGACGATCACCTGCGCCAGGAGGTTCACGAGCAGCGAGATCACGAGCAGGATCGCCGCCAGGTAGACGAGCGACGCGGTCTGGATCTTCGTCGTGGCGCTCTGGTACTGCTCGGCGAGCTTGCTCGCCAGCGTGTCGCCGGTCGCAAACAGCGACCAGTGGATCCCGTACCCGGCCCCGATCACCTGGGTGACGGCGATCGCCTCACCGACGGCGCGCCCGAAGCCGAGGATCACCGCTGCGCCGACTCCCGTCCGCGTGTAAGGAAGGATGACCCCGCGCACCATCTCCCAGCGCGTAGCGCCGAGCGCGAGCGCGCCCTCCTCCAGCTCGGTCGGCACCCCCAGGAAGAGCTCTCGGCAGATGCTCGAGGTGATCGGGACGATCATGATCGTCAGGACGAGCACGGCGACCAGGATCCCGGCGTTCTGGGGCGTGCCGTCGAAGAGCGGGATGAAGCCGAGGTGGCGGTGCAGCCACGGGCCGAGGTCCTGTCCCACGAAAGGCCCGAGCACGAGGATCCCCCAGAGTCCGAGCACGACGCTGGGAATCGCGGCGAGCAGCTCGACGAGCGAGGCGATCACCGTGCGGGCGCCGCGCGGCGCGAGCTCGCTCAGATAGAGGCCTATCGCAATCGAGACAGGCGTCGCGATCAGAAGCGCGAGGAACGAGGTGAGGAGGGTTCCCCAGATCAGGTCCAGCGCGCCGAACCTGCTGTGGATCGCGTCCCAGCCCTGGCGCGTGACGAAGGCAAACCCGTATTTCGAGATCGCCGGGTGCGCGATGTCGAAGATCTTCCAGGCGATCGCGACGAGCAGGGCGCCAGCGGCAGCCGCGGCGGCTCCGGTCAGTCCGTGCAGGAACACGTCGCCGAAGCGGTCGCCGAGCCGGCGGCGCGCCCGGAGCGCAGGCGTCGAGGTGATCGCGTTCACCCGCGCGGACACTAACGTCGCGTTCGGCTGATTCCTGCACCGTTTACCGGACCGTCACCACCCGGCAACCACGTTTCAGCCCACGCGCGCGCGGGCGCATTCGATCCTGTTGGTGTCATCGAGAGAGGAGCGAAAGAGTGTCCAGAAAGACAGCCATGGCGGCCGCGCTGGCGGTCGTCACGCTCGCGTTCGGAGCGAGCTTCGCCGCCGCCGGGTCGAAGAGCGGCAGCATTAAGGGCGCCGGCAGCACGTTCGTCTTCCCGCTGGTCTCCCAGTGGCAGGCGAACTACAAGAACGCCCAGATCACCTACGGCTCGGTCGGCTCGGGAGCGGGGATCGCGGCGATCTCCGCCCGCACGGTCGATTTCGGTGCCAGCGACGCGCCGCTGACGAAGGACCAGTTCTCAGCGTGCAAGGGCTGCGAGCAGATTCCGTGGGCGCTCGCGTCGACGTCGATTCCCTATCGCGTTCCCGGCGTCGCATACGGCCTGAAGCTGACCGGGAAGATCATCGCCAACATCTATCTCGGCCACATCACCAGGTGGAACAATCGCGCGATCAAGAAGATCAACCCGGGCGTCAACCTTCCGGATCTGAAGATCACGCCTGTCTACCGCAGCGACGGTAGCGGCACGTCCTACAACTTCACGGACTATCTCTCCAGCGTCAGCAGGGAGTTCAGGACCAAGGTCGGCGTCGGCACGCAGCCGAGCTTCCGGACCGGCATCGGCGGCAAGGGTTCATCCGGGCTGGCCGGCGTCGTCTCGCGCACCGACGGGGCGATCGGGTACGTCGACGAGGCGTACTCCCTGAAGAACGGCTTCAAGGTCGCGAAGATCCAGAACCGGGCCGGCAAGTTCCAGCTGCCGGGCCTGCGCGGGATCAAGGCGGCCGCGGCGACCATTCACGGAGTGCCGAGCAACGGAGCGCTCTCGATCGTCAACCCGCCGAAGTCGCAGAAACTGGCCTACCCGATCTGCACCTTCACGTACGTGATCGTGCCGCTCAAGTCGAACAAGGCCTCGACGCTGAAGCAGTTCATCAGCTGGGCGATCACCAGCGGTCAGCAGTACGCAAAACCACTTCAGTTCTTGCCGCTGCCGCAGCTCGTCCGGACCGCGGACAAGAAGTTCATCCGCCGGATCCATTCCTAAGGCATCGCTTGTCGATGCCGTCGAAGAGGCCGCGGCGACATCCGCGCCGCGGCCGCTTCACCCGGCACCGCGTCGCCACAACCTCGCCACAACGTCTGGAGCCGTTGGCCGAGAGGCTAGGGCTACGGAAAGCGGCAGAGAATCTCGAGGCCCTCGGCCGGTGCGCCGAGGGCCTCGACCTGCCCGCCGGCGGCCTCGGCGACGTGCTTGACGATCGCGAGCCCGAGGCCGCTGCCGCGCGAGGCCCGGGCGCGGTCGGCGCGGTAGAAGCGCTCGAACAGACGCGGCAGGTCATCAACGGCCACGCCCACCCCGTCGTCACGGACGGAGAGGATGCGATCGCCGTTCTCGCGCCGGAGACCGAGCACGCACGTGGCGCCCTCGCCCGCATGGCGGAGCGCGTTCTCGGCCAGGTTCTGAACCACGATCCGCAGCATGCGAGCCCGCAGGGGCAGCTCCAGGCTCTCGTCCTCGATCTCGACTTCGAGCCCGACGCCGGCCCGCTCGGACCGCTCGTCGAGCTCGGAGACGATCTCGCGCAGGAGCGGCGCGGCCTCGGTCGACCCGAGCGAGACGACCTCACGCCCGGTCTCGAGCTCGCTGAGGAAGAGCACGTCGTCGATCAGCTCGTCCATCAGCTCCACCTCCGCGCGCATCTGCTCGAGCGAAGCCGCGGGGTCGCTGCCGGGCAGGCTCGCCCCCTCGATCAGCGCGAGCAGGCGCGCGAGCGGCGTCCGCAGCTCGTGTGAGACCGCGGCGGTGAAACCGACTCTGAGCTCCCTGTATGGGTCCGCATTCACCCTCAATAAGGTAGGTGCAATGACGAAGGTCCTGATCGTCGAGGACGACGAGGTGATCGCCTCGGGGATGGCGCAGCACCTCTCCGGCGCTGGCTTCGACCCCGTCACCGTGGGCCGCGGCGAGATCGGGCTGGCGCGCCTCCGCTACGAAGCGCCCGACGTGGTCGTGCTCGACCTGATGCTGCCAGGGCTCGACGGCTGGAGCCTGATCGAGGCGGCGCGCGCCGAAGGGATCGGCACGCCGATCATCGTCGTCAGCGCGCGCGGGACCGAGCACGACCGCGTCCACGCGCTCGAGATCGGCGCCGACGACTATCTCGTCAAGCCGTTCTCGATGAAGGAGCTCGTCGCCCGGGTGCAGGCGGCCGCCCGGCGCGGCGTCCGCGCGCAACCGGAGGAGCGAGGCGAGGCCATCGAGATCGAGGAGCTGCGAATCGACCCACGCGAGGTGCAGGCCTACGTCGACGGCGCCAGCGCCGAGCTCACCCCGACCGAGTTTCGGCTCCTCTACGCGCTCGCGCTCGACCGCGGCCGCGTGACGACGCGCGACGAGCTGCTGCAGAGGATCTGGGGCCGCCGCGAGATGCATCGGGACCGCACGGTCGATGTCTTCGTGAGGCGCCTCCGGGACAAGATCGACCGCGCTGCGTCCCGTCACACGTTCATCCAGACGCGCTACGGCGTCGGCTACAAGCTCGAGCCGATCGAGAAGGGCAGCGAGTCCGAGGAGTAACATCAGAGGTGCGATGCGCACCATGCGGCCAATTCACGACGAGAGTTGCTCCGTCGCGGCCTGCGCCGAGATCATCGGCGCGAAATGGACGGCGCTGCTCGTCCACGACCTCTCGGAGGGGCCGCGGCGCTTCTCGGAGCTCGAGCACTCGTGCGCCGGCATCAGTCCGCGGACGCTCTCGGAACGCCTCCGCGTCCTCGAGGACGAGGGCATCGTCGCGCGGCACAGCTATGCGGAATCGCCGCCGCGGGTCGAGTACGAGCTGACCGACAAGGGCGACGCGCTCCTGCCGATCATCGAGGAGATGCGCCGCTTCGGGCACTCCTGGCTGGTCGAAGAGCCGGCTGTACTCCGTTAGCGCTCCCCAAGCCCAGCCCCACAAGGCGGCCGCTTGCGACGCCGACATGGAGGACATGCGGGCTTTGCCCGGATGTCCGTCTAATCCCGGGTGGCAAGGCCGCTACCGCCAGGCTCCAGCGACCCGAAGGCGCGATACAGCTCGCCAGCGGCCCTGACGCCGAGCGGCAGGTACTCGGCGAGGAGGTTCTCGTTCGGCGAGTGAATGTTCGACTCCGGCAGGGCAAAGCCGGTCAGGATCGTGGGGATGCCCTTGTCGGCGAGCGCCGGCACGATCGGCAGCGTGCCCCCGGAGCGAACGAGCAGCGGCCGGGTGCCGACCGCTCGCTCGAAGGCCTCCAGGCCGAGCTGCACCACCTGCGATTCAGGATCGACGAGGCCCGGCCGCGCCGACGAGAGCCTCGTCACCTCGAGCTCCGCCCCTTCCGGCGCCGCCTCCCGTAGCAGCCGCTCGACCTCGGGGGCGATCTGCTCGGGATCCTGCCCGGGCGCGAGTCGGATCGAGAGGTTCGCGTGCGCCTCGACGGGTAGGACGGTCTTCTGTAGCTGCGGCGAGCCGCCCTCGATGCCGTTCACGTCGAGGGAGGGCTCCGCAAAGGTGCGGAGATAGAACTCCTCTTCCGCCT
Source organism: Actinomycetota bacterium (assembly GCA_005888315.1). GTDB lineage: Bacteria > Actinomycetota > Thermoleophilia > Gaiellales > Gaiellaceae > 13-2-20CM-68-14. Next base: position 75,248 of record VAWH01000024.1, read on the forward strand.
TGGCGTCCAGCGGCCGCGCGCCCTGGGCGGCGAGCTCCTCCGCGCCGGGTGTCAGGTGCGCCCAGGCGGAGAGCTCCTCCTCGGTGGGCGGTGCGAGTCCCGCGCGTAGCGGCTCCGGCAAGCGCCCGTCCTTCGCCAGCACAGCGTCCAACGTCTGAACGAGCGCGTGCAACGCGTTCAGGGCGGCGCCGCCGAAGATCCCGGAGTGGAAGTCGCGGGCGCCCGTCCTGACGCGGAGGTGGAAGTAGACGAGCCCGCGCGTCGCGACGTTGAAGAGCGGCACGCCGCGTTTGAGCATCCCCGCGTCGAAGATCACGCAGGCGTCGCCCCCACGCTCATCCGCGGCGAGGAAGTCGACGATCGAATGGCCGCCCGTTTCCTCCTCGCCGTCGCAGCAGATGCGCACATTGACGGGCAACTCGTCGCGGGCCCTCAGCTCCTCGGCCGCCTTCAGCTGCATGTAGAGCTGTCCCTTGTCGTCCGCGATTCCGCGCGCGTAAACGCGCCCGTCGCGGAGCGTCGCCTCGAAGGGATCGGATTCCCAGAGGTCGAGCGGCGCCGGGGGCTGGACGTCGAAGTGTCCGTAGCAGATCACCGTCGGCCGCTCCCCGTTGCCGGCCGACGCGGGGATCTCGCCAAGCGCGAGCGGGTGTCCGTCCCAGTCGCGAAGCTCGGCCTCGCCCCCGGCGCGGCGCACGAAGTCGCAGACCCATTCGCCGGCCTGCTGTACCGCTCCGCTGCGCTCGGGATCCGCGCTGACGCTGGGGATGCGAATGAACTCCGAGAGCTCGTCGAGCCAGGCGCGCTCCACGGCGGCGGATTCTACGGGCGCGGTTGCGGCGGCCGTGACCCTATGATCGCCTCAACCGTTTTGGCCGCAGTTTTTAGGCCGCGACGTTCTTCAGAGACTGGGCCTCTGCGAGCGCGCGGAGCTTTTTGAGACTCTGGTTCTCGATCTGCCGGATCCGCTCGCGCGTGACGTTGAACGTCCGCCCGACCTCGTCCAGGGTACGCGGATGCTCGCCGTCCAGCCCGTAGCGAAGCTCGAGCACGCGGCGTTCGCGGGGCGAGAGGCTGCCGAGGACGCGCCGCAGCGCAGCCTTGCGCAATTCCACTTCGGCGACCTCGTCGGGCAGCGCCTCGTTCTCGTCCGTGAGGAAGTGGCCGAACTCGGACTCTTCGTCGTCGCCGACCGGTTTCTCGAGCGAAACCGGGGGTTGCGAGCTGCGCCGGATCGACTCGACCTCGGCGGCATCGAGCTCGAGCTCGTCGCCGATCTCCCAGGCGAACGGCTCGCGGCCCAGCTCGGCGCGCAGCTTCCGCTCCGTCCTGGCGATCTTGTTCAGCTTCTCGACGATGTGCACCGGCATGCGGATCGTCCGAGCCTTATCGGCAAGTGCCCGCGCCATTGCCTGGCGGATCCACCAGGTCGCGTAGGTCGAGAACTTGAAACCTTTGCGGTGGTCGAACTTTTCCGCCGCCCGGACGAGGCCGATTGTCCCCTCCTGGATCAAGTCGAGGAACGGCAGCCCCTGGTTGCGGTACTTCTTGGCGATCGAGACGACGAGGCGCAGGTTCGCCTCGACCATCTCCTGCTTCGCGCGGTGATCGCCGCGCTCGATCCGCTTCGCGAGCTCCACTTCCTGTGCCGCCGTCAGCAGGTCGACCTTGCCGACGTCTTTGAGAAAGAGCTGCAGCGAGTCGGTCGAGATCTCCCGTGCCTCCGGCTCCGGCTCGGCGGCCGCTTCCGGAGGCTCCGCCCCGTTCTCGAGCACCTCGATTTGGAGCTCGTCGAGGGCGTGGTAGAAGTCATCGATCTGCGCCGCGTCGAGTTCGAACTCGTCCAGCGCCAGGGCGATCTCGGTGGTGTTCAGCGACCCCGTCTGCCGCGCCGCTTCGAGGAGACCCTTTGCCTCGTCCGTCTCGAGTAGCTCGACAATCGTCGCCGGACGTGTCTTTTCGGCTTGTGTGCTCAAGGCTCCCCCTCCCCGGAAAAAATCCCTAGCTCACCGTAGCTTGTTTTGTCTGGCGGCCAACGCGGTTCTCGAAGCTCGGGCACTCTTGCACGCGTTTCGGATAGACGCCATAGGCCATTCGGCCCTAATTGCGGTTTGTAGGTCCTATTACAAACGCGGCTTCTCCTTCGCTCGGGATTAGCGGCCGCGGCGGCAAAGCCGCCGCGGCCTTTTGGTCGGCGTCGCAAGCGAACGCCTTTTGGGATTGGGAAAAGGGGAATGGACCCTGAGCGCCCGGACCTTGGGCGCCCGGGCCTTGGGCGGCCGTTACTTGGCTCTTAGTCGCGCGAGGAACTCGTTCGCGGTCTTGCCCAGCGGCGTGTGCGGGCCCGCCGCACGGGCGAGCCGAAACTCCTGGCGAGCCTTGTCGAGCTCGCCGATCCAGACCAGGAGCTCGCCCAGATGGAACCGGACGGTCTGAGAACGCGGAAAGCGCGGTGCCAAGGGGCCGAGCCGCGAGAAAGCAACGGCCGGTCTGGCCTTCGAGAAGAGGCCGACTGCCGCAGCGGTCTGTGCCTCGGCGTCGTCCGGAGCCACTTTCGCGGCCGCCGCGAACTCGCGCTCGGCCGAGAAGGGCCGCCCGAGCCGCTGCAGCGCGGAGCCATACATCAGCTTCGCTCGGACGCCGCCTTGGGCGGCCCGGGCGAACGCGGCGAGCTGGCGCGGCGCGGAAACCCGGGAGATCGAGGCCGGCACGGAGAAGCTCGGAACGAACGGCGGCCGGCCGGGCACGTAGCGCGGGTAGAGCAGGCTCTCGGCCTGCAACGCCGGCTGAGTGTTCGGATCCCGCGCGAGCGCCTGCCGCCAGGCGGCCTGTGCGGCCCGGGCGCGCCCGGAGGCGATCTCTGCGAGGCCGAGGTGGAGCAGCACCACCGCGCTCGTCGGGTGGCGGTCGGCGAGCCGCTCGAGCCGCGTCACCGTCCCGCTCGGCCACGCCGCCACCGCGGCGCCGACCTGGGCCTGCACTGAGCTGTAGCGCGCGAAGATCCGCCCGGCCGCCGCCCGTTTCCCAGCTGCGTAGAGCCGGTTTGCGCGTCGGAGCGCCGCCGCCTCCGGATCGGTCCGGACGCCGAGGTCGAGCACGAGCGCAGGCGCCCGCCCGCGCGCGCTCGCGGTCGTCTGCGTCGAGGCCGCGACGCGCCCGCCGGTGCTCGTGCGCGTGAAGGCGACCGTCGCAACGACGAGTCCGGCCGCCCCGGCGGCTGCGAGCGCGACGAGGAGGTACGTGCGGGTCCGTGGGCCCATAGTTCGACCATAGCCACCGACGGCTCGCTATCTTTTGGAAAGCAATGAGTTCGTACCGCGACTTCCTCCAGGACACGAGAGAGCAGATCGACGAGATCGAAGTCGGCCGAGCACGCGAGGTTCGCGACGAGGCTGACGCTCCCGTCTTCCTCGACGTCCGCGAGCGCGAAGAATGGGACGAAGGGCACATCCCCGGCGCAGTCCACATCCCGCGCGGCTGGCTGGAGTCTCGGATCGAGCAGGCCGTCCCGAGCCGCGAGACGCCGATCATCGCCTACTGCGCGTCCGGCAACCGCTCGGTGTTCGCGTCCAAGACGCTGGAGGAGCTCGGCTACGTGCACGTCGTCTCGCTCGCCGGCGGTATCAACGACTGGAAGAGGCACGGCTTTCCGCTCGAGGTCTCCGCCGGTGCGCTCGGGCCCGAGCAGCGCACGCGCTACAGCCGTCACCTGCTGATCCCGGAGGTCGGCGAGGAAGGTCAGCTGAAGCTGCTGCAGTCGCGGATCCTGCTGATCGGCGCCGGCGGCCTCGGCTCGCCGGCGGCGCTGTACCTCGCCGCGGCCGGAGTCGGCACGCTCGGGATCATCGACGCCGACGTCGTCGACGAGACCAACCTGCAGCGCCAGATCCTGCACTCGACCGCCTCGCTCGGCGAGCCGAAGGTCGAGTCGGCCGCGCGGACGATTCGAGAGCTCAATCCCGACGTCGAGGTCAAGGCCTACAAGGAGCAGCTGACCTCGGAGAACATCGAGCGGATCCTCGACGACGGCTGGGATGTGATCGTCGACGGCGCCGACAACTTCCCGACCCGCTACCTCGTCAACGACGCAGCCGTCTGGCACAACATCGCGCTCGTGCACGGCTCGATCTTCCGCTTCGAGGGGCAGGCCACCGTCTTCAAGCCGCACGAGGGTCCGTGCTATCGCTGCCTCTTCCCGCAGCCGCCGCCGCCGGAGCTGGCGCCGAGCTGCGCCGAGGGCGGTGTGCTCGGAGTGCTGCCGGGCGTAATCGGCTCGCTCCAGGCGAGCGAGGCGATCAAGCTCGCACTCGGAATCGGCGAGCCGCTGATCGGGCGCCTGCTGCTGTTCGACGCGCTGACGACGACCTTCACCGAAGTTGCGCTCCGCCGTGACCCGGACTGCCCGGTCTGTGGCGAGAGCCCGACAATCACCGAATACGTCGACTACGTCGAGTTCTGCAATCCGGTGCGCGCATGAGCGTGGTGCGAATTCCCCCCACACTGCGAACCGAGACGGGCGGCGAGCGCGAGGTGATCGTCGAGGCCGACACCGTCCGCGATCTGCTCGACGACTTGACGAGCCGTTTCCCGGGCCTGCAGGGTCAGCTCGAATACGCGAACGTCTACGTCGGCGGCGAGGACATCCGCACGCGCGACGGCTTCGAGACACCGGTCGCCAAGAGCGACACGGTCATCCTGCTGCCGGCGATGGCAGGCGGACAGTCCCTCATTGACTGAGGGCCCGGACTGTCCCTCGCCAGAGGGACTGTCCCTACAGACAGCGCGAAGCCTGCTCGACCTGATCGGAGGAACGCCGCTCGTCGAGCTCTCGAAGCTAAATCCGAAGCCGGAAGTCCGCCTCTACGCCAAGCTCGAAGGCCAGAACCCGACCGGGTCGATCAAGGACCGCGTCGCGCTCGCCATGATCGAGGACGCCGAAGCGCGCGGCGAGCTCGAGCCCGGACGCGAGCTGCTCGAGCCGACGAGCGGGAACACCGGCATCGCGCTTGCGCTCGTCGCGAAGCTCAAGGGCTACTCGCTCACCTGCGTGCTGCCGGAGAACGTGACCGAGGAGCGCCGGCGCCTGCTGCGCCTCTATGGCGCCGAGATCGTCGAGTCGCCCGGCGCCGAGGGCTCGAACGGCGCCGTTCGCCTCGCGCAGGAGCTGGCGGCGCGCGACCCCCGCTACTTCATGCCGTTCCAGTACGGCAACCCGGCGAACCCGCAGGCCCACTACGACGGGACGGGTGCCGAGATCGCCGCTGCGCTCGACCGTATCGATGTCCTCGTGGCAGGCCTGGGCACCGGCGGCACGCTGATGGGGGCCGGGGAGCGGCTCCGCGAGAGCTTCCCGGACCTCGTCGTCGCCGCGGCCGAGCCGCTGCCCGGCGATCCGGTGATGGGACTCCGCTCGCTCGAGGACGGCTACGTGCCGCCGATCCTCGACGTCTCGAAGCTCGATCGGAAGCTGCTCGTCTCGAACGCGGAAGCCGTCGCCGGCGTGCGTGCCCTGCTCGACCGGGAAGGCCTTTTCGCGGGCGTCTCGGCAGGGGCCGTCGTCCACGTCGCCCGCAAGCTCGCTGCAGAGCTCGACGAGGGCGTCGTCGTCGCGATCCTCGCCGACGCCGGCTGGAAGTATCTCTCCGCCTCCTTCTGGGACGCGGCCGACGTCGAGCGCGAGATGGAGGCCGATCTCTGGTGGTGATCAGCGCCGAGGTGCGCGCCGCGCTCGAGGAGCACGCGCGAGCCGAGGCGCCGAACGAAGCGTGCGGCGTCGTCGTCCTTCGCAACGGCAAGGCCGAGCGCTACGAGCCTGGGCGCAACCGCAGCGCCTCGCCGTATCGCTTCGAGCTCGAGGTCGATCCCGAGATCTGGTTCCTCGAGGACGACGGCTACGAGCTGGCCGTCTTCCACTCGCACGTCTCGGCGCCGGCACGGCCGTCCCGGACGGATGTCGAGAACATCGGCCTCTGGGAAGGCCGGCCGTATCTGATCCTTTCGCTCGGAACGGGAGAGCTGGCCGCCTTCACGATCGAAGGCGGCCGCATCTCGCCGTTCGATCTCGCTAAGTAGCCCTGAACGTCCCCTTCATACCGAAGGAGGCGTGGGAGTCGATCGTGCAGACGTACTTGTGCGGGCCCTTCGTCAGGGTGACCCTCAGCGTCGCCGACTTGCCGGGCCGCAGCTTCACCGTCTTCTTACCGGCGATCTTGAAGTCGTGCGCGATCTTGCCCCTGTTCGTGACCTTGAAGATGAAGACCCCGTGATGCGCCCTGGTCGTCGAGAGCCTGAACTTGAACTCGGTGGCCTTCACGGTCACGGTCGTCGCCGTCGCGGCTTGCGTGCGCGCGAGCGCGATCGAGGTCACCCCGAGCACGGCGATGACCGCCGCGAGCGCAATTCCGGTCGAGAGCTTCGGTCTCAGCATGTGTCTCCTTGCGGGTAAGGAAGGACGGTGTCCGGCGCGAGCATACGTGGCCGCGGCCCGCTCCCAGCACGGCTTAACGCCTGTTTAACGCTTCTCAGCCTTCGGCCGCCGCGCGCTCTTCGCGAGGCTCGTCCTGCTCGGGCGCGGGGGCCACCACGAACTGCACCTCGAGCTTCTCGATACGCGAGCCCTCGATCTCGGCCACCTTGAAGTGCAGCCCGTCGTAGTCGACCTCGTCGCCCTCGGCCGGCGCGCGGCCGATCAGATGGAAGACGAAGCCGGCGACCGTGTGGTAGTCCTCGATGGGCAGCTCGACGCGGAACTTCTCGTTGAAGTCGTCGATCGGGAAGGTGCCGTCGATCCGCACCGTGTTCTCGTCGACGTGCTCGACCGATTCATCGGGAAGGTCGAACTCGTCCTCGATCTCGCCGACGATCTCCTCGAGTAGGTCCTCTAGGGTGACGATTCCGGCCATCGTCCCGTACTCGTCCACGACGACGGCAATGTGGAACTTGGCGCGCCGAAAGTCCGCGAGCAGCGCCGCCAGATCCTTGGTCTCGGGGACGATGTAGGCGTCGCGCAGCAGCGTTTCGACCTGGACGTTGGCGAATCCCTGGTCGTTCAGCGCCGAGAAGAGATCGCGCACGTGCAGGATCCCGACGATGTCGTCGAGGGTCTCGCGGTAGACCGGGTAGCGCGTGTACGGGGACTCGATCACCGCGGCCAGGCACTCCTCGGGCGGCAGGTCGATCGAGAGCGCGACGACCTCGGGCCGCGGCACCATCACGTCCGCGACTTCCTTGTCGGCGAAGTCGAACACCTTGTAGAGCATCTCCTGCTCCTCCTGCTCGATCTCGCCGTGCTCGGTGGCGCGGCCGAGCAGCATCCGCAGCTCGGCCTCGGATAGGGGCTCGCGCTCGGCTCCCGGGACTTCCAGGCCCAGCGCGCGCAGGATCAGCTCGGACGCACTCTGCAGGATCCAGATCAGCGGATGCGCGATGAAGAAGAACCCGCGGACCGGCCCGGAAACGCCCAGCGCCACCCGCTCCGAGTAGCGCAGAGAAGCGCCCTTGGGCACGAGCTCGCCGACGACTACGTGCAGGAAGGTGATGATCAGGAACGCGATCGCCACCGCCAGGACCGTCGCCAGCACCGGTTCGAGCGCGTGCGAGAGCGCCTGCTCGCCGAGGGCGCCGATACCGAGGCTCGCGAGGGTGACGCCCAGCTGCATGGCGGCGATGAAGCGCGGCGGGTCGGCCACGATTCGCTGCACCGCCCGGGCGCGGCGGCTCCCCGTCGCGGCGAGCTCCTGGATCTTCGTTCGCCGCGCGGTCACNNNACAAAGAACGCGTTCAGCAGGATCAGCGCCGCAACGCCGAGCAGTTCGAAGAAGAGGGTCACGTCCCGGCCCGCGCCGGCGTGGGACTAAGCGGGTCGTCGTCCAAAGGTCTCCGCCGGAGTGTAGCGACGTACTCGGGCGACATCGACGAACGTGTGTTCGTATACTTCCGCCATGCGCGCCGAGTACCGGGAAGAGCCATGCAAGAGCGCTCTGAACCGTGTCAAGGGGATGATGTTCGATTGGTCGCTGAATCCCTACATGGGCTGTGTGCACCGCTGCACGTTCTGCTACGTCAGGGCCTTCGAGCGCCGCGCAGACCGACCTTCGGACGACCGTTATGGCCGCTCCATCCGGGTGAAGGTCAACGTCGTCGAGGTCTTGCGCCGAGAGCTCGCGCGCGCCTCGTGGAAGCACGAGACGGTGGCGATCGGCGCCGCGACCGACCCCTATCAGCCCGCGGAGGGGCACTACCGCCTGACACGCGGCTGCCTCGAGGCGCTCGCCGACGCGCACAACTCCTTCAGCATCATCACCCGCGGGCCGCTGATCGTCCGCGACGTCGACGTCCTCGCCGAAGCGGCGAGGCGGGCGAACGTCTCGGTCACGTTCTCGATCCCGACGCTGGACGAAGAGGTCTGGCAAAAGACGGAGCCGTCGACCGCGCATCCGCGCCAGCGGCTGCGGGCGCTGAAGACGCTGGTCGACGCGGGGGTGAAGGCGTCGGTGGGTATGGCGCCGATCTTGCCCGGCATCTCGGAGCGACCGGAGCAGCTCGCCGAGGTCGTCCGCGCCGCCCGAGAAGCGGGTGCGTGCGGGATCTGGGCAAACCTACTCTTCCTGCGACCGGGGACGCGGGAGCACTTCCTCGAGCACCTCGCTCGGGACTGGCCCGAAGAGCTCGAACGCTACGAGCGCCTCTACGAGAGACGCGCCTACCTCGGCAAGGAGCAGGCGAAGCCGCTGCGGGAAAAGGTCAGCGCGCTGGCGAAGGAATACGGCGTCCGCGACCGCCGTAGCGTTCGGCTCGAGCCCGAGCCGCCTGTGATCGCCGAGCAGCTCGCCCTCGCCGTTTAGCTGGGCGAATCATCGATCAAGCGCGATTCCCCAAGGGCCGGATGAAGACGGCCGTACGGGCGGAGCCCGCGCGGCCTCCAGATCGGCGCCGCAAGGGGGCCGTCTAGCTGACGAGTCATCGCTCAAGCGCGATTCCCCCAAGGGCCGGATGAAGACGGCCGTACGGGCAGAGCCCGCACGGCCACAAGAACGGCGCCGCAAGCGGCGCCTTGGACTGTCTTCCGATTTCCCGCATACAATCCGGTGGGCCGTGGCTGAAAACGGGCAGGGACGCCAGGAGATCACTTGCTTGATCGTGGACGACCACGAGGTCGTGCGCGAAGGCCTGCGCCTGTCGCTCTCACGGGCGCCTCACATTCGCGTGGTCGGCGAGGCTTCCGACGGCGCCACGGCGGTCGCGCTGGCGGAGCGGCGCAAGCCCGACGTCGTGATCATGGACGTCCGCATGCCGGGCATGGACGGGCTCGAGGCGACGAAGATCCTGACCGAGAAGGTGCCCGAGACGGCCGTCCTCATCTTCACGGCCTACAGCGAACGCAGCCTGCTCGGGCGGGGGCTCGAGTCCGGCGCGAAGGGCTACATCCTCAAGGAGGCGCCGCACCAGACGCTGCTGAAGGCGATCGACAAGGTCGTCGCCGGCGACGGCTTCGTCGACCCGGCGCTGATGCCCGCGTTCCTCGGCGACGC
>VAWH01000024.1:84833-110310 GCA_005888315.1 Actinomycetota bacterium
CGCGGCTCTTCATCAGCCAGGAGACCGTCAAGAGCCACGTGCGGCACATCCTCACGAAGCTCGAGGCGGACACGCGGACGCACGCAGTTGCGATTGCGCTTCGCGACGCCATCATCGACTAGATTCGCGCCGGCCGTCGCTGCGGTCGTCGCGGGCGCGGCCCTTGGGGCCGTCGGGCTGGCGATTGGCGAGCCCTGGCTGGCCTGGATCGGATTCGCCGGCGCCGTTCTGGCCGCCGGTGCGGCTACCTTCTCATTGCTCTTCGCCGAGCGGCGCCGGCACCGGGTTGCCGAGGGCGAGCTCGTCGCTCAAGCGACCTTCCTCGACTCCCTCGTCGAGTCGATGGGGACGATCGCCCAGACTCGAGAGGCAGCCGAGATTCTCGAGCAGACGCGGCGTGAGGCCGAGCGCATCTTCCGGGCGCGGGCGCAGATCTTGCCCGCCGGCGCGAAGCCGAAGACGGCGCCCGCAGAGCGATCGGTGCTCTTTCCCCTGCGCGTGCACGGCGAGGAGATCGCCTTGTTGCGCCTGACGCGCAACCGGCCCTTCGACCGAGGCGACGTCGTCCGCGCCACGGTGCTCGCCGACTTCGCGGCGCGGGCGGCAGAGAATGCGCGTTTGCTGGCGGAGGCGAAGGTCCGCGAGGCCGAGCGAGCCCGACTCTCCGAGCAGCTCATCACTGCCGAGCAGGACGAGCGGCGTCGTCTCGCGCTCTTCTTGCACGACGGACCGGTCCAGTCGATGTCCGGGATCGGATTGATGCTCGACGCCGCAATCGGATCGATCGAGTCGCAGCGGCTCGACGACGCTCGGCGCGTGCTGGCGTCCGCGCTCGAACGCCACCGCGAGACGATTCGCTCCCTGCGCGACCTCTCGTTCAACATCGAGCCGGTCGTTCTCCGCGACCAGGGCTTCGCTCCGGCCGTGCGCGCCTTCGCCGACCAGGTCGGGCTGTCGAACCAGATCCAGATCGACCTCGATCTCGAGGCAGCCACCCAACTGGCCGAAAAGGCGCAGGTCGGGCTCTATCAGATCATCCGTGAGGCCGTCAGCCAGGCGATCCGGCGCGGGCCGCCGACGCGGATCTCGATTCGGGTCAACCAACTCGACGGCGAGATCGCCACCGAGATCGCCGACGACGGCACGGGCGAGCGCCGGCGGCGCAGCTTCGAGGCGATCGAGGAGCGAGCCCGCACACTGAACGGCCACATGACGGTCGGAGCCGGGGCGAACGGCGGCACGGCCGTGCGCGTCGTCCTGCCGCGTTATGCAGCGGAAGGCGAGACCTAGGCGTCGGTTGCGATGTCGACCGGCGGCCGTGCGGGCGAGCCGGCAGGTTCGCTCCGCGACTAAGATCGCTGGCCCCGATGAGCGCGAGCGGCTACCTGCTCTTCATCTCGAAGCCGACGGGCTACGAGCTTCGCGAGCGCCAAGGCGACCTGCCCGGCGTCGGTCAGGAGATCGAAGAGGACGGGGGGCGGCTCCAAGTCTCGAAGATCGGGCCTTCACCGCTGCCGGGCGACCGGCGCCGCTGCGCGTACCTTCAGCCCGTCAGCTAGCGATTTCTTCGGCGGCGGCAAGCCCGAACACCAGGGCGGCGGCAAGTCCGCTCGCGTAGCCGCCCGTCGACCAGCCGCCTGCGTCGACTCCGGCCGCATAAAGCCCTTCGATCGGAGTTCCTCCTCGGGCGAGCACGCGGGTCTTCTCGTCAATCACGAGGCCGCCGATCGTGTGTGTGACGGCCGCCACGACGTGAACCGCAACGCTTCCGTCGTCTCGCTTCTCGACGCTCCCGCCCGCTGAGCGGGCGCGGTCGATCGCGTGGGCGATCGTTCCGTACGGGGTCTCATGCTGGAGGTCGTCCGGATCGACCACGTACCAGGCCTTTCCGCCGCGACGGGCGATCTCCTGGACGAGGCCGTTCTCCGACCAGTCGTCGGCGTCTACGGCGATCTCTTCGCCGCTCTCGTCGAAGACCCGGGCGAGCTGTCCGTAGAGCTGTGCGTGGTCGACGAACTCGTCCTCGCCCCACTTCGCCGGCGCCGCCGGCATCGCTCGGCCGTAGAACTCATCCATTCCGGCTGTCGTGTCGGCACCGCGCGAAAGGCCGAAGGCGAGGCCGTTACCTTCACTCCACGCGTTCGAGCGAATCGCCAGGCCGAGCTCTCGAGCGAGCCGCACGGGGAACCCGCCGGTCGCAAGCACCAGCGGCTCTTCGGGCCGTGTCCCGGGGTCTGGCACCAGGGCATGCTCGGTCTGGACCTCGCCGGCCGCACGAATGAGCGCCTCGGTCAGTCCACGCGGATCGAAGCGCCTACCCGTCGTCCGCGGGTTCTCGGTCTCGGCCCTGACGAGCGGAGCGCCGAGCGACTCCAGCCACTCGAGTGCGCCGTCGAGCCGCTCGACGATCATTCTTTGCAGGCGGGGGTCGCCGTTCGGGCATTGGCGCCGAAACTCCTCGAGGGAGCGATACCGCCAGACGACGCCGCTCGAGAGCAGCATCGACCCGCCGGGACGGTCGCCCTTCTCCAGCACCGTCGGCTCCAGGCCCAGCTCGCGGGCGCGCGCGGCAGCGCACAACCCGGCCATGCCGGCGCCGGCGACCCGCACCTAAGTCAGCGAAAAGCTTGCTTTGTGCTCGACGTACTCGATCCGCACGCGCTCGGGACCCCAGAGAAAGACCGCGTATGTGTTCGGCGCGTCGACGATGTCGTCGATCTCGACGCCGAGCTCCTCCGCCTCGGAGATGTGCTCGTCGGTCGAGTCGACGAGCACAGCGAGATGATTCAGGAGCGGCCGCTTGGGCTCACCCGGGTCGCCGTCGTGCAACTCGACGAAGGCGCCGCCGACCTCGACACGCGGCCGCTCTGACGGTCCGGGCGGTGCATACCGGAAACCGAGGCGCTCGTAGGTACGTGCAGTCGCGGTCGGATCGAGAGAGAAGAGCGCGGCGTGGTCGAGGTCGTAGTCCACGTCGGTTCGACCCTCGACGAGGCCGAGCCGGAGACCCTCGTGAACGTCGAAGTACGCCTCACCTTCGCGGGGCTGCTCGACCGTGAGGTTCTCCGGCAGCTCGGCCAGCGCAGCCTGCAGATCGGAGACGCGGAGGCCGACGTGCTTCAGCGCGCCGCGCTCCCTCGGCCCCTCCGCTCCGAAGAGCGTCAGCTTGCCGCGACGCGCGTCCGAGCCCACGAGCGTGAACTTGTCCGTCCGCTCGATCACATGCATGCCGACGTGAGCGGTGACGAAGTCGGCGATCGGATCGCGCTCCGCGACCCAGAGCGCGACGTGGTCGAGCGTCCGCGGCCTCACCGCGGCAGGATAACCATGCGCAGGTACCTGACCGAGAGCCTCTCGATCTACCGGCTCTTCGCCGCAACGGCGCGCTGAAGCTGTGCCTTGTTCATTCGCGAGCGGCCTTTGATGCCGCGCCGCTTCGCCTCGTTGTAGAGCTGTTCCTTCGTGCGGCCTCTTGGACGGCTCGTCCCCGAGCGAAGTCCGCCGCGCCGGCCCGAGGAGATGTCACGTGTCGAGCTCCGGGATGCGGACTTCGCCTCGCCCTTGCGGGCACGTTCCTTGTTGACGGTCGCGGCAGCGATCTGTTTCGCGCGCCTCGTCGAGCGTCCCTGTTTCTTCTCGCTCTCCTTGATGTGCTCGTACTGCCGTTCGCGCTTCGCGCCCCATGCTTGCTGTGGCATCGAGAACCCCTTTCTAGCTGGACACGGCGGTTTGTGCCCAGCGGGCGCGAGAACTAACTCTCGAGAGGCGGGTTCTGCACGTTGTGCGCCGTCGCGTATTCGTTCGTGAGTTGGTTGATGACGTCGGCGCCGTCACCGTAGGCGTAGTTGATCTTGACGAAGTCGTTCCACTTATCCGGCAGCGCATCCTCGGGGAAAATCGCCTCGACCGGGCATTCCGGTTCGCATGCCCCGCAATCTATGCACTCCTCCGGATCGATGATCAGGATCCGCTCGAACTCGTGGATGCAGTCGACCGGGCAGACATCCACGCAGGAGAGGTCTTTGATGTCGATGCAGGGCTCGGCGATGATGTAGGTCACCGGAGCTGGTCAGTGTACTCAGCCGTTGACGGTGGCTGAGGGTTCGAGATCGCTCAGGAAGACGCAAGCCGGGATCGAACGGCCGCCCGAGTAAATCGGGCGGCCTCTTAGCGGCATCGCAAGCGACGCCTTAGGCGGTTAGCTCCTCGACGAGGTCCTTGGCGCGCTCGGTGAGCGCCGATTTTGCGACCACCTGGTCGAATCCGGCCTCGTGCGCGCGGCGCAGGCCCGAGGTGTCGGTGTGGTTGGTGAAACCGAGGATAGGGACCTCGGGATACGCATCGGCGACCTCGTCCGGATCGATCCTGGCGATGTCGGCGATGACGAGATCCGGCGGGTCGACGCTGTCGACCGTGACGAGGTGGTAACCCGGCAGAAGTCCCTCGAGCTTGCCGCGAAAATAGAGGTCGACTCCCGCCAGCAGGATCGTCGCCACGGGACGAGGGTAACACTCCCAATCGATACGCCGAAGCGCCCGGCGCCGGGTTGTTACCCTCGTCGAGATGGCCGAGGTTGAGTTCCGCAACGTCGCCCGTGTCGAGGACATCCCGCCGGGGACGATCGCGGCCGTGCAAGTCGACGACCAGGCAATTGCGATCGCCAACGTCGAGGGCGAATTCTTCGCCACGCAGCACGCGTGCTTGCATCTCGGCGGGCCGCTTCCGGAAGGCCAGCTCGAGGGAAAGACCTTGAGCTGCCCCTGGCACGGCTGGCAATACGACGTGCGCACGGGCAAGAACGAGTTCGACCACGCGATCCGGCTGCAGACGTTCCAGGTCAAGGTCGAAGGCGGTGAGGTGCAGATCGCGCTCTGAGGACTCGCGGCAGCGAGATGATCCGTTCGAGCGCGGCCTGGCTTTGATCCGAGCCGGCGAATTCTTCGCCGCCCATGAGGAGCTCGAAGACGCCTGGCGCCCGGCCGAGGCGGCCGAGCGCGACTTCCTCCAGGGCCTCGTGCACGTCGCCGTCGCCTGGTACCAAGCCGGTCGGGGCAACCGAGTTGGTTGCGAGCGCCAACTCGAGAAGGCGGGCCGGCGACTAGCGCCCTACGCGCCGGCGCATCGGGGCGTCGATGTCGACGCGCTGCTGCGGCAACTCGAGACGGCCGCCGAAACAGTCAACAGGGGATCGCTCGAGCTCGCGCCGCCTTCTCTCTAGGAGGGTCTAGCGGAACGGCGCTCGTCGTCAGGGTGCGATGGTCGTTCCGAGGCAAGGACGCAGGGAGCGTCAATAGCCAAAGCTATTGGCGCGACTGCGATACCAGGGCGAAGCCAGTGTGGGCGAGCAGCGCGGCCTGACGGCACAGACTCTGTTTCGCTAGGCCGTCCTAGTGCAAGCCGACCGCCTCGAGCGCGCGGTTGAAGCCGACGCTCAGCCACCAGATCCGGTCGAAGAAGAGCAGCAGTCCGATCCCCACGAGCAGGGCGCCGCTGACCGATCGGATCGCGGCGTAGTGGTCGCGGAGCCAGCGAAACGGTCCCATCACGTGCGAGAACGCGATCCCGGCCAGGACGAAGGGCAGCGCCAGGCCGAGCGAGTAGGCAAGCAGCAGGACCGAGCCGCGCGCCACCGTCGTCGTCGAGCCCGCCAGGACGAGAATCGTTCCGAGCACCGGACCCATGCACGGCGCGGCGCAGACGGCGAAGGCCGCCCCGAGCAGGGCGCCCGACCCGCGCCGCCTCGCGCCGCCGACGAGCCCCGGCGCGACGAGGCGCTCCGGAAACGGCAGCAAACCCGCGAAAGCAAGCCCGAAAACGACGACAACGAAGCCGGCGACGGCCTGCACGCGCGTGGAGTTCAGTGAGACCGCGTTGCCGACGAACCCGGCGCCCGCGCCGAGCGCGACGAACAGAACGGTGAAGCCCGCCACGAACGGAAGGCTCCCGAGCAAGACCCGCCGGGTGGTTCCGGGCTCGCCGAGCCGTCCGGCCTCGACCGCCGAAACCGCGGACAGATAGCCCGGCACGAGTGGCAGCACGCACGGAGCGATGAACGAGACCACTCCGGCCGCGAACGCAACCGGTATCTGGCCCACCATTACTCGAACCGAGCGAGCTCTTCGTCCACGCGCCGGTCGAGTTCGGCGTCGACCGGCCCCTGGCCGTTCACCGAATGCGCGCTCAACGGTCCCGGCTCGGCTCGCCCGCGAGTCCAGCGCCAGGCCGCGACTCCGAGCACCGCACCTGCTGCGACGATGCCGACGAGCGGGAGCAGCCACGCGAGGAGATTGAAGCCGTGCTTGGGCGGCGAGGCCAGGATTTCCTGGCCGTAGTCGTCGACGAGCGAGTTCTCGATCCGGCTCTTCGTCCACCCCTTGGCGATGCGCGCGCTGATGTCGCGCTCGATCTGATGCGCAGCGGGTGAATCGGACTGGGCGAGCGTCGTCCCGCAGACCGGACACATGACCTCGTTCTCGAGCTCGTTCAAGGTCGGGTGCCGCTCGCTCGCGAACGCGGCCGGCGCGAGCGACAGCGCGCACGCGGCGACAACGACCAGTCGGGTCATGCGTCGACCGCGAGCTTCTTCAGAAAGCGCGGCAGATCCTCATCAGCCTGCATCTCTCCGATCACCTTGCCGCTCCGGTCGATGAAGAAGATTCGCGGGATCGGCAGCCCGCCCCAGGCGTTCAGCACTTTCCGTCCATGGTCACGCACGATCGTGTAGGTCAGGCCGTAGCGGCGCACGTACTTCTCCGCGTCGGCGCCGGCGTCGAGCGTGTTCACCCCGATGAAGGCGATCCGCCCCCCGTACTCGCGCGAGTACTTCTCAAGTCGTTTCGAGTAGGTGGGGCACGTGTAGCACCATGAGGCGAAGAAGTCGACGACGCGGGGCTTCTTGATCGAGGCAAGCTCCACGGAGCCGCGGCCATCGAGCCTGGAAAGCGTGAAATCGGGCGCCGTCGGCCGCTTTCCCTGCGAGAGCTGAGCCGCGACGCCGCCGCCGGGATCGTGCGTCAGCTTCCAGACCAGGAGGGCGAGCAGTCCGATCACCCCGACCAGCGCGAGTGCTTGCATGCCGAGACGGGCGGCGCGAGCGTTCATTCAGGCAGCAACGATGAAGACGGTCGTGCCGATGCGGACGTGCCGGAAGAGCCATTCGGCGTCCGGAATCCGCATCCTGATGCAGCCGTGCGAGGCGGAGTAGCCGATCGAGGCCGCGTCGGGCGTGCCGTGGATCCCGACGCCCGGCGCGCTCAGGCCCATCCAGCGGGTCCCGAGCGGGTTGCCAGGCCCCGGCGGCACCGGCTTCAACCCCTGTGCCCAGCGTGAGCTGGGTGGGTACCACCACGGGTTCCGCCACTTGACGACGACCCGGAAGCGACCGAGCGGCGTCGGATAGCTCGCCTGGCCGGTCGCGACCGGAAAGACGCGCCACGGCTGCATTCCGCGATAGAGATTGAGCCGGTTGGAACCCCGCCGGATCACGATCACCGGCCCGAAGTTCGTCCGCGTGATCGTCGGCGTAACCACCTTCTGGCGCAGCCGCAGCGGGCCGCGCTTGTTCGCGACCAGCGCGCCGACGATCGCCGCCGCCGCCCGCGCGCGGTAGAGCCTGAGCCCGACGACCGGCTTGGCGATCCAGGGGCGGAGGTTCCGGAGATAGAGCTGCGCGTCGACAGGCTGGACGTCGAATCGCTTTGCGACCCGGCCGACGTAGGCGCGCACGCGCCCGCCCTTCACGGAGACGGCGAGCGGGATCTGTGTTCCAGGAGCGGCGCTACCTGCCCGCGCGACCGCTTCTCCGATGCGCGCCAAGGCGCCGAGCTGCGCGGGCTCCGGTGCGAGTCGATGGCTTCGGACGACGAGGAGGAGCGGCTGCGAGAACGACTCGTCGACCGCGTCGTAGGCATCGGCCGCCGTCATCCCCCCGACCGGGACGCCCCCGATCGTGACGCCGGCTGCGATCAACGGCGCCGTCGTACCCGTGGTCGTCGTTCCCGTCGTCGTCAGGATCGACAGCGGTTGCGCGCCCGGGGCGACCGCCGCAACGGAGAGTCCCGCGGCGAGCGCAACCGCGAAAAGCCCTGCAAGCGCAGCGCGTCTCACGGGGTCATTGTAGGAAGAGCCGAGGGTCGTCGCTGATCACGCCGTCGACGCCGAGCGCGACGACTCGTCTCAGCAGCTCGGGCTCGTTCACGGTCCACGTCCAGACCGCCGCCTCGCGTGCGTGACAGCGATCGACCGCTGCCTGCGAGAGCACGGCGTAGTGGAGCATCGCCACGCTTGCACCCGTCCCTTTCAGCCAGCGTGGGAGCCGTCGCGGCAGCGCCCGACCGAGCAGGCCGACGGCTGGTTGAACGAGCGGGGCGAGCAGACGCCGGCGCGCGAGTCCGCGTCGATCCTCCGGGTAGGTGATCCCGACCGCAAGCCTCGGCTCCTCAGCCCTCAGGTCATGGAGCGCCCGCGTCCAGAACGAGCTCGCGACCGTACGTTCCACCAGACCGTGCCGGCGGAGCTCCGCCGCCAGCTCGCGTCCATGCCCGCCGCACTTGACGTCTGCGTGTAGTCCGACAGCGGTCGAGCCGAAGAACTCGAGCGCCTCCTCCAGGGTCGGCAGCTCGGGCGCGACTTCTCGCAGCTCCGGAAGCCGGAGTGGGCGAACACGGCCGGCAGCCACGCCGTGGCTGACTTCGAGCAGATCGTCCGAGTGGGCAAGCACGAGCGTGCCGTCAGCGAGGTCGAGCACGTCGAACTCGACGAAGTCGACATCGAGCTCCACGGCGCGGCGGAAGGCCGCCAGCGTGTTCTCGGGCTCGAGCGCCGCGGCGCCGCGATGACCGATCCGCAGCACGCGGGCGCCGCGGCGAAGCCGCCTCAAGTCCTGCGAATCACAACGACGGCGCAGTCATCCGTGAGATCACCGCCGGTGAAGACGCGGCAATCCTCCACGACGGCGCGGGCGAGTTGGGCGGCCGGCAGTCCGGCTTTCGCCGCGAGCAGCGCGTCGAGCCGCTCCTCGCCGTAGAGCTGGCCTTCGCGACGGGCTTCGATGACGCCGTCGGTGTAGACCACGAGAGCGCAGCCTCTGGGAAGCTGCGCTCGCAGCTCGTCGTACGTCTGCCCGGGTTCGATCCCGAGCGCGAGCCCGCCGGCCTGAAGGGGGGTCACCTCTCCGGCCGGCGTGACGAGCCGCGGCCACGGGTGCCCCGCGCAGCCGGAAGCGATGGCACCCGTCTCGGGATCGACGGTGAGATACAGCATCGTGATGAACTTGTTCGGCGCGACCTCGCCGACCACGACCTCGTTCGCGGCGGCGAGGAAGTCTGCGGGCTCCGGATGCTCCCGCGCCAGCGAGCGGAAGACGAACTTCGCCATCGCCATGTCCGCGGCTGCGTCGATTCCATGTCCGGTGACGTCCCCGAGTGCGACGGCGAGCCGGCCGTCGTCGAGGCGGAGGAAGTCGTAGACGTCGCCGCCCACGTCGAGGCGCGCCGAGGACTCGTAGACGTCGCCGAGCTCGAGCCCCTCGATCTTCGGGTACACCCGCGGCAGCAGCGACCTCTGCATGGTGTCCGCGAATCGCTTCTGCTGCTGGTAGAGGCGTCCGTTCTCGAGGGCGAGTGCTGCCTGGCCGGCCACTGAGAGCGCGAGCTCGAGGTCGGCCTCGCCGAGCGGCCGCGCCGGATCGAGCGAGAGAAGCGTCAGCGTTCCCAGCACCTCCGCCGGCGTCGAGACCGGAACGATCGCGGTCGTCGAGCCCCGCTCGAGGAACGGAACGAGCAGCCCGTACGCGCCCCCGAGCTCGCGCGCGATGCGCGGATCGAGCAGCAGCGGACGCCCTCCTGCGAAGAGGCCGCGCAGACGCGGGGAAAACGGCTGGGGACGGAACAAGACCGTCTGGACCGCCTCGGCCATTCGCTCGTCCCGGACGTGCAGCGCCTGCGTGACGAGAGCCTCCCCGCGCTCGTCGGGCATCCGGATCGCGACCGCGTCGAGCTCCAGCAGCTCGGCTGACGTGCGCACCACTGCCTCGAGGGTCCTCTCGAACGAGAGGCTCTGCGCGAAAGCCCGCGAGATCTCGTAAAGCGAGCGCAGCGTGCGCGACGCGTGCTGCTCCGCCTCGAGCGCCTCGAGCCGCTCCGCGTCGCGGAGCTTCACCTCCTCGTGGAGGCGCGCATTCTGGACGGCGACTGCCAGCTGCGCGGCGAGCGCGGTCACCAGCGCGAGCTCGTCGGCCGTCAGCGTGCGCCCGCTCGGCGGGTACAGGGCGAGCAGACCGATCAGATCTTCCCGAACCCGAAGCGGCAGCCCGACGGCGGCCTCGATCCCCGTTTCCGCCAGCTGCTCGCGGACCGGAGCGAGGCGGAGATCTGCCTTCGCGTCGTCGATCAGGATCGCCTCCTGCCGCCGGAGCGGCCCGCGAGCGAGCTCGATCAGGCGCTCGGCGACCCGCGTGTGGGGGCCGGCCAGGCCACGGCCCGAGGCCTCGAGCAGGCGATCTTCGTCCGGCTCGAGCAGGTAGACGGCGAGCCGCTCGGCGCCGAGCAGCTCGGCGATCCGCTCGATTGCGGTCTCGAGGGTGTGGGCCAGCGAAAGCTGCGCGATCGCCTGTCCGACGACGGCGACGAGCGCCCGGCTGCGTTCCAGCTCGACCGACTGCCGCCGCGCCCTCTCGCTCGAGCGCAGAGCGTGAGCAGCCCGCGCCGCAAACGTCGTCAGGGCGTCGAGGACGTCGTCGGAGGGGACGAGCGGCTGCTCGAAGCGGAGCTGCAGCGCCCCAAACGGAGGCTGGCCAAGCTGGACGACCCACGAGCCCGGCATGACCGCGAAGGCGCTGCTGGAGGCGAGCGCTTCGACGACGTCGCGCTCGGCCCCGGCGTCGGCGCCGGTACCGTGCGCACCGGCGACACTCGGCCGCAGCTCTTCGTCGAATCGCCAGACGACCGCGCCTTCGGCCCCGGTTCCCTGCATGGCGAGTCGCGCGACCTCCTCGGCCGTTCGTCGCTCGTCGAGACCGGTGGCGAGCGCATCGCCGCCGAGCCGCAGCAGCTGATGCGCCGGGAGGGTCTGACCGTCCTTGCCGTTTCCGGTCAGCCCCACGAGCGCAAGGGCAGCGTGCTCGGCCGCCAACCGCCCGAGCGCGCGCTCTCTGGCGGAGAACGGTCGGGCGCGCCGGAAGAGCTGCAGCCGGCCGAGCTCCCGCTCGCCGAGCGCGATCGGCAGCTCTAGCGCGATACCGAGTCCGAGCCGATGGCCGGTCGAGCCCATCGCCTCGCCGTCGCTGGACCGTGGGACTCGGGACCCCTGCAGCTCTGCGGCGACGGAGGTGGACGAAGCCGAGACGGCCCGCGCTTGGAGTGAGCCGTTGTCCTGGTCGAGCACCCGCACGACGGCGACCTCGGCGCCGACTGCCCGCGCGGCTGCGTCAGCAATCACCGCCAACGCCTGGTCGAGCGAGCTGCTCTCGGCCAGCAGCCGCAGCGCGTCCGCCAGCGATTCGAGCGCCGTCGCGCTCTCGGCCGCCTCCATCGTCTGGCCCGGGTCGATGCTCATCGCGCCCCGCACGGAAGTATGGCCACATGCGAGCGTGAGGTTCTGGTCGTCTGGCCGGTGACGCCGCCGGTCAGGCCACTAAACTGCTGCAGATGGCGGAGCCCGCACGGAAGTTGCCGCCGGACGTACCCGTTTACGACCCGGGCGCGGTCCGCAAGGAGTATCGACGCCACCGCGCCAAGCGCGAGGCCCGTCAGCGCCGCAACCGCGAGCGGCGTGCGGCCAACGTTCGTTTCTGGCTGATCGTGCTCGCTCTGCTCGCGCTCAGCGTGTACCTGAGCATCGCCATGTGGCATCAGGTGCAGAACCTATTCGGGCTCTAGTCCTAATGCGGGGAGCTTTCCAGCGCACGGCCGAAGGGCCGCCAGAGACCCGCCTGCCACGTCTCGCAGCCGCACATCGCGCACGGGGGCAACTCGCGGCAAACGGTGATCGCATACCCACAGTCGGTGCAGCGGAACTCCCCTTTTGCATGATCGCCGGCGGCAGCGAGCTGGATTTCGTCGCCGTCGGCGGCAGTGGCCAGGCTTTCGCGGGATGCGTTCATCCCGACCCCCTAGATCGGCGACGAATGAATCTAACCACGAAGATGCCCATACTTCCACCATGGCGACCGAGGAACCCCTCTCTCCCGGCGGCGTGAGCCGCAGGCCCACGGGTCGGGCCCCCGTCATGGCGGGCGGCATGACGGCCCTCGGCGAGCGCGCAACCTGGATCGCCGGGCTCGTGCTCAGCCTCTCGGCTTTCACCGACTGGTACGCGGGGTCAGGCTCGGTCGGCCCCACGATCGGCGTGATCGGCTGGCACACCGGCACGCTCGGCAAGCTCGTCTTCTTCATCGGGCTTGCGGTCGTCGCGCTCGTCGCGCTTCGCGAGGCGGGGATCGAGCTGCCCCCGACCGTGCCCGACAGCCTCGTCGTGATCGCGCTGGGCTCGCTTTCGACGATCTTCGTGATGATCCGCTTGATCTCGATCCCCGACGAGTTCCTGCCCGCGAGCGGACGCGGGATCGGCATCTGGATCAGCCTGCTGGCTTCGCTCGCCGTGATCGGCGCGGGCCTACTGCGAGCCAGCGAAGAGCTATAGCGACCAGAACGCCGAGCACAGCACCCCCCAGCACGTCGAGCGGGTAGTGCACGCCGGCATAGACGCGCGACCACGCGATCGCGGCGGCGAGGAGGAAGAAGGCCGGTGCCGCGCGCGGGGCGTAGATTGACAGGATCGTCGCGCAGGCGAAGCTCGACGTTGCATGGCCGGACGGGAACGAGCCGTCGTGCGGCACGCGTACAAGGGGCCTCGGTGACGGGTAAACCTCCGGCGGCCGCACCCTGCTGATCCACTGCTTGAGTCCATACGAGATCAGCTGGCCGACGAAGTCGGCGAGCGCGACCTGCAGGAAGAGCCACGGGCGCCGCCACCAGATGGCAAGTGCCGCCGCGATCGCGAGCCAGACGAGCCCCTGGCTGCCCATCCACGACAGCGCTTCGAAAACCGGGTTGAGCCAGCCGGCCCGGTGATGGACTGTCCAGCGCTCGAGGTGCCGGTCGTAGCTCATAGGCCAGTCTGGCCTATGAGCTCTGGAGGGGGAAACCGACGCGGAGCGAGTGGGAGGTTCCCCCGTTTCTATGGAGAAGGGGGCTCCCGGGCGAAACAGGGTTTCCCCCCCGGGAGCGAGTCGAAGACGAGCGACTCAGGCTGGGAGCAGCTGCTTGGCGTGCTCGATCAGCTGCTGGGGATCAAAAGGCTTGCCCAGAAAACCCTGCGCTCCCCGTGCGGTCGCCTCCGCCGCCGCCTGCTCTTCGACCTTGCCGCTGAACATCACGACAGGAATCGCCCCGACGCCGTGGCGCTCCTGAAGGCGGCGCAGCATCTCCCACCCGTCTACCTCCGGCATCATCACATCGAGCAGGACGAGGTCTGGGGAGACTTCCTCCAGGACCGCGAGCCCCTCCTCCGCGCTGCTTGCCTCGCGCACCGCGTAGCCTTCCATCTCGAGGTTGACGCGGACGTATTCGCGCACGCGCGGGTCGTCGTCGACGATCAGCACCAGCGGGCCCTGCTGGGCCGCGCCGCCCGGGCCGGAGCGGTTGAGGAAGTTGTCGAGATCGGCGCGGCGGTAGCGACGGTGGCCACCGGGGGTGTAGAAGGCGGGCACACGGCCCTGGTCCGACCACTTGCGGATCGTGCTCTGGGCGACGCCGAGGTACTTGGCAGCCTGGCCGAGCGTCAGCCAGTCGGGCTCGCTCGTCGGCGCGCGCCTTCCCGGAAACTCACGGCGGGCCATCGCGTAAAGCTACCCAAAGCTCTCACTTCTTAACCTGGAGCCTGGGTCTCCGTCAGCGGCGGCACGGTCCTGAAAGACGTCTGGACGCCGCCCGGCCGGGGGTTGTCGTGCAGCGCCTGCCCGAACGCGACCCCGACTGCGAACGCCACCATGAGCGCCAGGCCCAAGAGGAGCTTCTTCCGGGGCAACCGCCTCTTCGCGCGGCGGCGAGCCGCGCGCTCGCGCCCGCTCCGAGGCGGACTCCCGACCGTCACGGCTCGTAGTCCAGTGCGCCGCGCGAATAGAGATGAAAGGCAGCGTCCGTGACAGTGGCGAGCCGCCGCGGCCAGCCGCTCGCGGGCTCGATCTCGGCCACCGCCTCGCGGCTCCACGTTTCCGCCGAGACGTAGACGTCGGCGAGCTCGGCGAGGGTGAAGCTTCCGCCGACTCGACGGCGGAGCTCGGCGAGGACGGCCTCGACCTCGGCGAGGACAGCCTCGCCGCGCGGCGTCTCACCCACGTCCTGCTGGAGCCGGCGATGACCGAGCTCCCACTCACGGCGGGTCTGCTCCAGGGCGATCGGCATGCGCAAGGAGACTAGGTGGTCTGGCCGGTAACGTTGCTTCGACGTTGCCGGTCAGACCACTACGCTGTACAGCACCTTGAATCGGGCCAGAGCGCGTCGAGCTCGGCCAGGATCCGCTCGCCGAGCTCGTAGCCTGGGCGCGCAAGCGCGAAAGCGGCATGTGCGTGCA
Source organism: Actinomycetota bacterium (assembly GCA_005888315.1). Taxonomy (GTDB): domain Bacteria; phylum Actinomycetota; class Thermoleophilia; order Gaiellales; family Gaiellaceae; genus 13-2-20CM-68-14. The sequence goes on from VAWH01000024.1 coordinate 99,405, forward strand.
GGCACTTCAGGCTGCCGCTACGCGTCGAGCCGCCGATACCGCCCGGAAGCTCCGGCCGAAGACGCCGCTGCTCCTCGTTCGCCCGCTCCAGGCTCTCGACTAGCACCGGATCGTCCCTGACCGCCTGCGTCCAGCGCTCGACGCCGCCGGCCGCCTCGAGCCGCGAGATCGCAGCGACGAGCTGGGGGCAGGTGATGTAGAAGGTGGTCGGAAACGGTGCGCCGGCCTCGTCGCGCGGCCACTGCTCGCTCACGGCCGGCCGGCCGTAGGGGCAGCGGACCGCTACACGCCGGAAGGCGCGAGGCGGGCGACCGAGCTGGCGTGCGACGACGGCCTCATCCTCCATGCCGCCTGATCGTATGCCGAGCACGGTTCCACGCTTCGATTCCCTTGACGATGAAGAGGCGCTCGCCGGGTTTGACCAACCCGAGTCGTCGCGCCTCGCGCACGAGCGCGGCATCGCCGGCGGAATCGGCGAGCTTGTGCTGGAGGTGCCACCGCTCGCCGCGAAGGCTCTTGACCTCCGCGGCGCGCTCCGCGAGCGTGCGCCGTGCGTCGACATAGGTGTGCAGCGGCCGGTAATAGAGGAGGCCTACCAGGCAGAGCGCCCCGACGCCGAGCCAGCGCCGGACGAGAACGCCGCGCCGCGGTCGGCGCTTGCGTTTTTTTGCCGCAGCGGCCATGGGCCGTCGATGTTCGCCCAGGGATCCCGCGGTCCTGCTTGGGTTGAGTCCCTTTCATGATGGGGCCTCGTCGTCGGGGTGCGATGGTCGGTTCCTGGCAAGGACGCAGGGAGTGCCCGTATTGGTAATACGGGCGCGAGTGAGGACGCCGCCAGGAGGCGTCCAGCGCGGCCCGACGGCTCAGGCTTCATTGTGAAAGGGGCTCTTAGACCGTTTCGACCTTGATCACGTTCGTGGAGCCGGCGACGTTGACGGCCGTGCCCGCCGTGATCACGACGCGGTCGCCGGGCTCGACGACCCCGGACTCTCGCGCCGCGTCGACCGAGCGGTCCCACAGCTCCTCGACGTCGGCGCACTCCGGGATTCGGAGCGGGATCACACCCCACTCGATCGCCATCTGCCGCCACGCATACTCGTGGTGCGTGAGTCCGAGCACGGGTCGGCTGGGCCGCAGGCGCGCGACCGCAGAGGCGGTGCGTCCGCTGAACGTTGGCACGAGGATCGCGGCCGCCTGCAACGTCTCTGCGAGGTCGCAGGCCCCGTTCGACATCGCCTGTCCGACCGTCGGCTCCTCCGCAGCCTCGGGCAGCTGGTGCCGGTAGCCGAGACTCGGCTCGACCGCGCGGGCGATCCGGGTCATCGTCGTCACCGCCTCGATCGGGAACTCGCCCACGGCCGTCTCGCCGGAGAGCATCACCGCGGAGGTGCCGTCGAGGATCGCGTTGGCGACATCGCTCGCCTCGGCGCGCGTCGGCTCGGGCTGGTGGATCATCGACTCGAGCATCTGCGTCGCCGTGATCACCGGTTTGCCGTAGTCCAAGGCGGCGACGATGATCCGCTTCTGTAGCAGCGGCACGAGCTCCGGCCCGATCTCGACGCCGAGGTCGCCCCGGGCGACCATCACCGCGTCCGCCTCCTCCAGCACCGCGTGAAGTGCATCGACCGCCTCCGCCTTCTCGATCTTGGCGATCACGTTCGCGGTCGAGCCGGCCTGCTGGATCAGATCCTTGAGGTCGCGCACGTCGGCCGCCGAGCGCACGAACGAAAGCGCCACGAAATCGACGTCGAGCGCCAGCGCGAACTCGAGGTCGTCCATGTCCTTTCGCGTCAGCGAGGGAATCGGCACCGGGACGCCGGGAACGTTCACGCCCTTGTGGGCGCTGACGACGCCGCCGGCGAGCACGGCGCACTCGACGCGACCGCCCGTGACGCGCTCGACCCGCAGGCGCACGAGGCCGTCGTCGATCAGCACCTCGTGGCCCGGCTGCAGCACCTCTCCGATCACCCCCGGTAGCACCGGCAGCTCGCCGTTGCGAGAGCTCCCATCGCCGGTGACCACGACCTCGTCGCCGCGCGTCAGCGTTACGGGAGCGGGCAGGTCGCCGATTCGAAGCTTCGGGCCCTGCAGGTCGGCGATCAGCGCGAGCGGGCGGCCGATCGTCTCCTGGACGTCGCGTACGAGCCGCGCACGCTCGGCGTGCTCTTCGCGGCTGCCGTGCGAGAGATTGAGCCGCGCGGCGTCCATCCCGGACTCGACGAGCGCCCGCACGCCCTCGGCGGTGCCGCTGGCGGGCCCGATCGTGGCGACGATCTTGGTTCTGCGCGGGGGTTGCGTGACCATCGTTCCTACCTCCGGCTCTTCGACGCGTCTTTCCTGTTTACCTCTTCGTCAACGGCGGTGCGACGGATTAGCGCTTGCTACGCGGAAACGCGTCCCAGCCTGGATAGACGGCAGCGGAGCCGAGTTCCTCCTCGATTCGCAGCAATTGGTTGTACTTGGCGACGCGGTCGCTTCTTGCCGGCGCGCCGGTTTTGATCTGGCCGGTTTCGTACGCGACTGCAAGGTCGGCGATGGTCGTGTCCTCGGTTTCCCCGGAACGGTGCGACATCACCACGCTGTAGCCGCTCGACCGGGCCAGCGAGAGTGCCTCGACGGTCTCCGTGATCGTCCCGATTTGGTTGACCTTGACGAGGATCGAGTTGGCGGCCTTCCGGTCTATGCCCTCGCGAAGGCGCTCCGAGCTCGTGACGAAGAGGTCGTCGCCGACGAGCTGGACGCGGTCGCCGAGCTCCGCGGTCAGCCGAGCCCAGCCGTCCCAGTCGTCCTCGGCCAGCGGGTCCTCGAGCGAGACGATCGGGTAGCGCCCGGCGAGCTCCGCCCAGAACGCGGGCATCTCGTCGCTGCGCAGCTCGCGACCCTCGAAGCGATAGGCGCCGTCACGGAAGACCTCGCTCGTCGCCGGATCGAGCGCGATGGCGACGCGGTCGCGATGCCCCGCGCGGTCGGCGGCCTCGAGGATCGCCTCGATCGCCGCCTCGGTCGAAGCGAGGTTCGGCGCGAAGCCGCCTTCGTCGCCGACCCCGGTCTCGAGGCCGCGATCGTGGAGCACCCCTTTGAGCGAGTGGTAGACCTCGGCGCCGACGCGCAGCGCCTCGGCGAAGCTCGCGGCCCCCGCTGGAACGACCATGAACTCCTGCAAGTCGATCGAGTTGTCCGCATGAACGCCGCCGTTGATCACGTTCAGCATCGGCACCGGCAGGGTCGCGGCATCGTCGCCACCGAGGTGCCGGAAGAGTGAGATCCCCGCTTCGGCCGCCGCCGCCTTCGCGACCGCGAGTGAGACGCCGAGGATCGCATTCGCGCCGAGCCGGCCCTTGTTGGACGTCCCGTCGAGCTCGATCAGGGCTCGGTCGAGGCCAGCTTGGTCGAAGGGGTCGCGCCCGCGCACGGCCTCGGCGATCTCGCCCCCGACGTTCGCGACCGCCTTCCCGACGCCCTTGCCGCCGTAGGCCTCGCCGCCGTCGCGAAGCTCGACGGCTTCGTGGACACCGGTCGATGCTCCCGAGGGGACCGCCGCCCGGCCGAGCACGCCGGAGTCGAGCCGCACGTCGACCTCGAGGGTCGGATTGCCGCGCGAGTCGAGGATCTGACGGGCGCGGACGCCAGAGATCGCGGTCAGCGCAACGTCTCCTTGGCCCGGTCGAAGTACTCGTCTTGCTGCGCGAGTGGCAGCTCGTCGAAGCGCCGACCCTCGCCCGCGGCGAGGCGCTCGGCCTGCTCGACCCGCGCGACGAAGCGATCGCTGACCGTTCGCAGCGAGAGCTCGGGATCGACGTTGAGGTGTCGCGCGACGTTCACGGCCGCGAAGAGGACGTCACCTACCTCGCCCGCGACGGCCCTGTCCGGCTCCGTCTCGGCGGAACGCTCGCCCACCCGCGTCAGCCACTCCTTCAGCTCCCCTAGCTCCTCCTCCAGATCGGCGAGGGCCCCGGCCGTGTCGGGATATTCGAACCCGGCCGCGGCGGCCCGGCGCTGGATCTTCCGCGCGTAGATCAGCGCAGGCAGGTTGCCGGGGACGTCATGGAAGATCCCTTCCCGGCCCTCCTCTTCGCGCTTGATGCGCTCCCAGTTCTCGCGCACACGACCGGCGGTCCGGGCCTCGACGTCGCCGAAGACGTGCGGATGGCGGGCGACCAGCTTCGAGTGGATCCCGCGCGCGGCGCGCTCGAGGTCGCCTTGGCCCCGCTCCGCGAGCAGCAGCGAGAGGAAGTAGACCTGGAAAAGGAGGTCGCCGAGCTCGTCGAGCAGCTTGGCGTCATCGCCCTGCTCAGCCGCGTCCGCGACCTCGTAGGCCTCCTCGAGGGTGTGGGGAACGATCGTGCGGACCGTCTGCTCGCGGTCCCACGGACAATCGCGGCGCAGCCGCTCCGTGAGCCCTTGGAGCTCGAGCAGCGCGTCGCTGAGGGTCACTAGGACTAACCGGTCGTCGTGGTCTGCGTGGCCTGGGGCTTGTAGCCGACCTGATACTTGGTCTTCTTCGCGAAGTCTTTCTTGGTGTCGTTCCACCAGTTGTTGTAGGCGTCCTGCTTCTTCTGCTGCAGTTGCTGCTGCTTGATCGCCGCCTTCACCTGGTCGAACGGAATCGTGCTCGCCTTCTTCGGCGGATTCACGGGCCCCAGTGCCTGGATCACGTGCCAACCGAACTGGGTGTGCACCGGCTTCGAGATCTCGTTGACCTTCAGCGAGAACGCGACCTTCTCGAAAGGAGCGACAGTCTTCAGCGGGCAGGTGACCGTCTTCTCCTTGCACACGGTCAAGCGGCCGCCGGTGGTCTTGCTCGAGTCAGTCGAGTACTTGAGCGCAAGCTTCGAGAAGTCTCCGCCCGTCTTCAGCTTCTTGTAGACCGTGAGCGCCAGAGCGTGGCTCTTGACGAGAATGTGGCGGACGTCACGGCTCGCGGGCTGGGCCGGCTGCTCGTACTGCTGCTTGTGGTCGTCGTAGTACTTCTTGGCGTCATCGTCTGAGACCTTGGCGTCCTTCGTGACCTTCTGGGCGATTTTGTCCCGCAGGAGCTGGACCCGAAGCCCATCTTTCACGTTCTTCTCGGTCAGACCCTGCGCCTTCAGTTGCTGGTGGTAAAGCTTCTCGATCTGCGCCTTCGAGTTCGGCTTCTGTCCAGGTTGGGTCGCGCCGAAGACCTGCTGCTTGAGCTGCTCTAGCCGGTCGCTCACGTCCTTGTCGCTGACCTTGACCCCGAGGTCCTTCGCCGACTGCTCGTACTCGGAGCGCTCGACGAGCAGCTGGATGATCTGCGAGCGCAGGGTTCCGTAGGGCGGTGTCCCGGGCTTCGGGAACGGCTTGTGCGTCGCCTGGTAGCTGCGCTTGGCGTCGGCGAGCACCTCGTTGAATCGATCCTTCGAGATGGTGTCGTTGCCGACAACCGCGACCGCGTCGCTCGGAACCGATTTCGGTGCGCCGCCGCCGCCGCAGGCCGCTGCAACTGCCGCCACGAGGGCGAGGATGAGAACTAGGCGAAGATGCTTCATAACGTACGAAGAGCCAAGCAAAGCCCAACCCTCAGGCTGCTTGGCGGGTTTCGAGCATAGCATCGACAAGTCGGAGTGCCCCGTCGAATTCTTCGTCTCTTAACGAAACTTCCCTTCGTGCGGTCGTGTAGACCGCGGTGTCGACCCGGCCGCGCAGCGCCCGGAGCTCGCCGGAGCCGAGCTCGACCGGCCCGACGGTGGCGCGCCCGCCGCGGAAGACGAGGTAGTCGGCGCCCAGCCGCGCGAGCTTGAGCTTCGCTTCCTGGATCGCGAAGAGGTTCTCCACCGGCTCGGGCAACGGGCCGTAGCGGTCTTCGGTCGCCGCCTGCAGCTCGCGGAGCTCGTCCTCGTCCTCCGTCAGCGCGAGCCGCCTGTGCAGGTCGATCTTCAGCGCCTCCGAGCCGATATACGCCGCCGGCACGTAGGCGTCGACGCGCGCGTCAACGCGCACCGGTCGTGCGACCGCGCGCCGCTGGCCCGAGAGCTCTGCGACTGCCTCGCCGAGCAGCTCGACGTAGAGCTCGAAGCCGAGCGCGGCGACGTGCCCGGACTGCTCCGCGCCAAGCAGGTCGCCGGCGCCGCGAATCTCCAGGTCGCGCATCGCGATCGCGAACCCAGCGCCGAGCTCGGTGTGGTCGGCCAGTGTCGCCAGGCGCGCCCGCGCCTCGGCCGTCAGCTCCTGCGAGTCCGGGTAGAAGAGGTAGGCGTGGGCGGTCACGTCCGAGCGACCGACGCGACCGCGGATCTGGTAGAGCTGGGCGAGCCCGAGCGCGTCGGCGCGCTCGACGACGAGCGTGTTCGCCTGCGGGATGTCGAGGCCGGATTCGATGATCGTGGTCGAGACGAGCACGTCCGCATCGCCGGCGAGGAACGAAAGCATGTGGTCCTCCAGCTCCTTTTCGCGCATCTGGCCGTGCGCGACGATGAATCGGAGCTCCGGACAGAGTTGGCGCAGCCGCTCGGCGGCCTCGTCGATCGTCTCGACGCGATTGTGCAAGTAGAAGGCCTGCCCTGCTCGGGCCTGCTCGCGGCGCAGGGCAGTCTGGACAAGCTCCTCGTCGTACTCGCCGACGAACGTGCGGATCGGCCGGCGGCCCTGCGGCGGGGTCTCGATCACCGAGATGTCACGGAGGCCCGAGAGCGACATGTGCAGCGTCCGCGGAATCGGGGTCGCGGTCAGGCTGAGCACGTCGACCTCGAGCCGGAGCTGGCGCAGGAGCTCCTTCTGCGCGACGCCGAAGCGCTGCTCCTCGTCGACCACGATCAACCCGAGCTCCTTCGGGATCACGTCCCGCGAGAGCACGCGGTGGGTGCCGATCAGAACGTCGACTCTCCCATCGGCGTACTCGGCGAGCACCCGCTTCACCTCGGCCGGCGAGCGGAAGCGCGAAACCATCTCGACGCGGACCGGGAAGTCGCGATAGCGCTCGCGGAAGGTGTTCCAGTGCTGCTGCGCGAGCACAGTCGTCGGCACGAGCATCAGCGTCTGCTTGCCGTTGACGGCGACCGCGAAGGCAGCCCGGACCGCGACTTCGGTCTTGCCGAAGCCGACGTCCCCGCAGACGAGCCGGTCCATCGGGCGCGGCGCCTCCAGGTCCTCCTTGACGGCCTCGATCGCACGCTGCTGGTCGTCGGTCTCCCGGTATGGGAACTCGGTCTCGAGGCGCTCCAGCCACTCGTTGCGGAGATCGAAGGTCTGGCCCTCGGCCTGCTGGCGGCGGGCGTAGAGGGCGAGCAGCTCGCCGGCGAGCTCCCGCAGGCTCGCGCGGGCGCGGCTCTTCAGGTTCTGCCAGGCCTTGCCGCCGAGCTTGGAGAGCGCCGGCGAGCGGCCGTCGGCGCCGACGTAGCGCGAGACCCTGCCGATCTGCTCGTGGGGAACGTACAGGCGGTCCTCGCCCCTGAAGGCGAGCAGCAGGTAGTCGCGGGTGACGCCGGCGACCTCTTTGGTCTCGAACGTCTGCAGACGCCCGACGCCGTGGTCCTCGTGAACGACGTAGTCGCCCGTGCGGAGATCGGCAAAGCTCTGCAGCGCGCGCCCGAGCCGCGCGTCCGCTCTCGGTGGACGCTTGCGGAAGACTTGCGTGTCCGCGAGCAGGACGAGCCCGAGCTCGCGCCAGACGAAGCCGCGCCGGGCCGGCGCGACCGCAAACAGGAGCTGGGCCTCCTCGGGCAGCGGCTCCCCCGGCTCGAGCAGCCGCGCGTCGACCCGGCGGAGCAGGTTCTGCGTCCGCAGCGCCTCACCTCGGTGCGGGAAGGCGACCACAACGCGCTGGCCGGCGCGCACCAGCGCGCCGAGCTCGTTCTCAGCCTCGGCGAGCCCGCGCGCGGCGAGCGCCGGCCGCTGCGCCTCGAACGAGAACGGCTGGTTCGACGGCAGCGAATCGAGCTCGGTCGAGCCGTCGAGGTTCGGCTCGACGTTCAGCTCCTCGAGCGAGACGGAGCGCACCTCGTCGGCCTCCCAGACGAAGTCGGGCGCCCGCTCCAACGGCGGGACCAGGTCCCGGGGCATGACGGGCGGGGACGCGTCCTCGTCTGGCAGCGTCGGTTCGCTCAGGTCCGGTCGTCGCTCGGCCGCCGGATAGACGACCGCTTGCTCCACTGGATGGAGCGCGCGCTGCGTGAACGGCGAGAAGGCGCGAATCGACTCGATCTCATCGCCGAAGAGCTCGATCCGGAGCGGCTCCCGCCCGGTCGTCGGGAAGACGTCGACGAGGCCGCCGCGAACGGCGAACTGACCGCGCTCCTCGACCCGCTCGACGCGCTCGTAGCCAGCGAGCGCGAAGCCCTCGGCCAGCAGGTCGATCCCGGGCTCCTCTCCCTGCGCGACCTCGATCGGCTCGGGCCGCTCGCTCGGCGGCGGCATGCCCTCCGCGAGCGCGGCGGCGGATGCGCAAACGAGCCCGCCGCGGGCGAGGACGTCGAGCGCGCGTGACCGCTCGCCGACGAGGTGCGGCGGCGGCTCGAGGCCTGATGCCCAGTGGACACCGCGGCTTGGCAGCAGCGCCACGCGTTCCCCGCCGAGGAACCAGGCGGCGGCATCGGCCGTGTCGCGCGCGTCCGCGTCCTCCGGCAGCGCGCAGACGAGGCCGCGACCGAGGCGTTCGTGGAGCGACGCGAGGAGCAGCGGCAGCGCCGGTTCAGATACCCGGGCGCGAGATCCCCGATCGCGAAGCGAAGCGGCGAAGGCGGCGAGCCGCTCGTCCTCGACGAGCTCGTCGACGAATGCGTGCAAGACGGGTCGGTCCATCGCGAAAGACGGAACTCGCGGTTCCGCGCTCGAATCGTAGCCGCGGCGGCTTGTCTAGTTGAAGCGCTGCTGGGCTGCCTCGATGCCCTGGCGCGCAAGCGTTTCGACCGCCTCGGCGGAGCGGGAGACGAGCGCTCCAACGTCTTCCTCAACCTCGAATGGAGAAAGCACGTAGTCGGCGACAGAGCGCGGATCGCCGCGGCCGGGCCGGCCGACACCGATCCTCAGCCGCAGGAAATCCTGGGTGCCGAGCGCCTGCGCAAGCGATCGCAAGCCGTTGTGTCCGGCGAGGCCGCCGCCTGCCCGGGCTTGCAACCGCCCAGGCTCTAAATCGACGTCGTCGTGAGCGACGAGTAGCGACTCCGGCTCGACCTTGAAGAAGCGCGCAGCGGCCGCGACCGAGCGCCCGGAGTCGTTCATGAACGTCTCGGGCTTGAGCAGGGCGAGCCGCAAGCCGTCGAGCCGAACCTCGGCGAGCTGCCCGGAGAACTTCCCGCGCCAGCGCGCGTCCGTACGACGCGCAAGCTCGTCGACGACCAGCCACCCCACGTTGTGCCGGTCGCGCTCGTGCTCGCGTCCCGGGTTTCCCAGCCCGACCACGAACAGGTCGAGTGTCGAGGCGGATTCGCCTCGACGAAACAGCCGCATGTGCTAGCCCTCGGTCGTACCCTGCTCGCCGGCGGCGTCCGCCTCCGGCTCGGCCGGCGCCTCGGCGCCCTCCGGCGCCTCCTCGCCCTCCGGCACCTCGCCCTCGGGCAGCTCGCCCTCCTCCAGCTCCTCTTCCTCGGGCTCGGGCTCGACGATCTGCGTCGGCGCCCCGACCGTGGCGAGCACCGTCTCCTCAGGATCGTCGAGGTAGGTCACACCCTCGCGCGCGGGCAGATCGGCGAGCCGCAACGTGTCGCCGATCGCCATCCCGCTGACGTCGAGCTCGAGGCGCTCGGGGATCTCGAGCGGCAGCGCCTCGACGTTGATCTCGCGCTGCACCTGCGAGAGCACGCCGCCTTCCTTGACGCCTTCCGGATCGCCGACGAGCTCGACGACCACCTGCGCCTGAATCGGCTGGTCGAGCCGCACTTCCTGCAGGTCGACGTGGATCAGGTGGCCCCGGACGGGATGCACCTGGTAGTCCTTGAGGATCGAGGCGTGCGTCGTCTTCTGCTGATCCAGGCTCACGTCGAGGATCGCGTGCAGGCCGTGATCACCTGTCAGCACCCGCCGCAGCTCGCGCTCTTCGATGCAGATGGCATGCGGCTGCTTCCCACGCCCGTAGAGGACGCCGGGGATCATTCCTTCGCGCCGCAAGCGGCGCGAATCGCCGGTTCCCCGGCCCTCGCGCTCGCGGACCGAGAGCTTTACTCGTTCGCCGGCCACGGCGGCGAAGTGTAGCGACCGTTCCGACGAAGGCCCCTCCGGCGACGCGATCGCGACCATCGCGACCAGTTGTCGGCGCGCGAGCTCAGCTCGTCTAGCGGAGCACGGGCGACGCACCACCCCGGCGCGGCCGACCGCGCCGGGCCAGCCCGGCGAGGAGGCTCAGCGTCGTCAGGACCGCCATGCCGCCCAGGCCTGCTGCGGCCAAGCTGTAGCGCCGGTGGCTTCGCCTGAGCTCCGCCGCCCGCTGCACCGGCCGGCGGCCCCAATGGCTTTGTGCGACGCTCGCAGGTGCTGGGTGACGGCGCACCCAAGCCCCGTAGGTGAGACCGCGTGATCGCAGCCAGCGAGAGAAATCCGCGCGGGCCACGAACGTATGGCCTGCCCAAACAAGCCCCCTCGTCGGCGGGTTCGCCGGCGGCGAATAGAGAACGCGCGTCTCGAGGATCGCGATCGCGAGCACGATCGTGGTCGGGAGAATCAGCGTGACGGCTATCAGCTTCACTCGCTCCAGTGTTCCACCTGAGGCCCCAAGTGCCAAGGCGGGAATTCGCTGCTAGACGGCGCGAATCTCCTCGAGCACCGGGTCCCCTGACCCGTTCCCCTTAGAAGAGCTGGTTCCGCTAGGGCAGGTCTGAGGCTGTCGTTTCGGCCGTTCTGCGTGATGCAGCGGCGTCCGAGGTCGGGTCAGGAGTGCTCAGGTCGGTATGCGAACCGGTAGAAAGTGACGCCCCGAGCAGTCTCTCCTCGAGCGCCTGGGCCTCGTCGCGGAAGA
>VAWH01000100.1:0-3435 GCA_005888315.1 Actinomycetota bacterium
GAGAAGCGTGTCGACGAGACCTTCGCGAACGGGCAGATGCGCTGGATCGAGGTCGCTCCGGCCGGCGGCACGACGGCGATCGCCCTGACGCCGCCGATGGGCGAGTTCCAGCCGGGCCGGCAGACCGGGATCATCGTCTCGACCGACGACATCGAGGCCACCCACGCGGCGCTGAAGGACGCGGGGGCCGACATCGACCCCGAGGTCCAGCGCATGGGCGCTCCCGTGCCGCCGATGTTCGCGGTTCGCGACCCGGACGGGAATGAGTTGGCGATCGTGGAGCCACTCGAGAGCTAGAGGACTACGCGACCCGGGCGAGCAGGTCGAGCGCGCGCTGCCTGAGCAGCGCCGCCGCGCTCGGGTCGTAGTCCGAGACGCTGTTGTCGGCGAAGAGGTGTAGATCGCCCGGGTAGAGGAACAGCTCCGCTCCCTCGATCGTGTCGGCGATCTCGCGGGCGGCGGGAACGTCTTCCTCCGCCCACGGGTCGTCCTCCATGAAGTGGATCTGCAGCGGAGCGCCATGCGGCCAGGAGTCGCCGAACTCGGAGAGCGGAATCGCCGCATGAAACAGCAACGCGCCGCGGGTGCCCGGGCGCGTCTGGGCCAGCATCTGCGCCGGCATCCCGCCAAGCGAGAACCCGGCATAGACGAGCTCCGCCGGCAAGTCCTCGGCCGCGGCGCGGCCCCGCTCGAGGACGGTGCCGAAGCCGATCTCCCGGGCATGCGCAACGCCCTCGTCGACCGTGCCGAAGGTCTTGCCCTCGTAGAGATCTGGTGTGTGAACAACGTGCCCGGCAGACCGAAGCTCGTCGGCGAACGCCACGACTCCCGGCGTCAGCCCCTGCGCGTGATGGAAGAGCAGAACCTCAGCCTGGCCGTCAGACCGCTGAGTCGAGGAACTCGGCGCCGCCGGTCTCGGGCGGTGCACCGTACGCATACATGAGGACCTCCTCGTCGCCGTGGTTCGCCGACTGCAGGACTGTGCCCGATTCGACGTGGACGACTCCGCCGGTCGGAACCTCGACGCGCTCCGGTGGGTCGCCGAGATACATCGTCAGCGTCCCGGACAGGACGACGAACGTCTCCTCTTGAATCGTGTCCCGATGGCGCCGACCCTTCGAGCCGGGGGGATAGCGCCACATGCTCCCGCGCGTGTGCGCGAAGCCGGCGACGTCGCTGAGCCGCGCGACGTAGCGCGGCACTCCGCCCGGCTCGGGCTCGCGCTCGACCCACTCGAGGTCGTCGGGACGGATGACGCGAAAGGCCACGCGGCCACACTACCGATGGGTTTCCACGCGACCGACCGTCTGAGCTCTTGAAGTCGCGAACACCCAGAAAGGAGACCTCATGTCCGGCAAGCTCCACATCACCGAGGTCGGCCGCGTAGCCATTCCGGCGGCCGATCAGGATCGCGCGCTCGCGTTCTACGTCGACAAGCTCGGCTTCGAGAAGCGGGTCGACGAGACCTTCGCCGACGGGCAGATGCAGTGGATCGAGGTCGCCCCGAAGGGCGCCCCGACCGCCATCGCGCTGACGCCGCCGATGGAGGGCGGCCCGACCTCCGTCGACAGCGGGATCATCATCTCGACCGACGACATCGAGGCCGACCACTCGGCGCTGAAGGAGGCCGGCGTCGACGTCGATCCGGAGATCGCGCGCTGGGGCGCGCCCGTGCCGCCGATGTTCCGGCTCCGCGACCCGAGCGGGAACGCGCTGTCGATCGTCGAGCCGCTCGAGTAGCTCGTGGACCAAAAAGTGGCGAAGCCCCGCGGGCGGCGGGGCTTCGCCGAGACGGATCGATTTCGCCGGCTAGGTGCCCGTACCCGGGCTGCCCACGCGGTGGCCGGTGTAATAGCGGCCAAGCTCGTCTCGATAGGTCTGGTTGCGGTACGTGCTCTCGTCGAACTCGGGCGCGTTCTTGATCTCATCCTTCGTAAGGTCGACGAAAATCGTCTCCGTGTCGGGATCGAGATCCCGGATCAGACCGGCGGGAAGCATCACTTTCTTGCCGAAGATCCACGGCCCCGTGTCGACGACGACGAAGCTCCCGCCCGCCTCGTGGGTCGCTTCATCGACCTTGCCGACGCTGCCATCGCGCGCCTCGACCTTGAATCCGCTCAGGTCGACGTTCGGTGGCGTCGCGATCGTGAACGTCCACATCTCGATAGTCGCCATAACCACCACACCTTCCTCGTAGGGGTAGTTTTCGCCTACCCCCAAACCCTGATTAAACGCCTCGCGCACCTCGGAAAAGCCGCTTTTTACGGCACTTTTGCTCTGCGCCGCGCCCAGCTGGAAGCTCGCCCGCCAGAGCCCGCGAGACGGCGGACCTGGCGCGGCGAAAATCGAGCTACTTGGAAGCGAAGCCCCCGATCCCAGGAGGCAGACTGGTCACCGATCCGTGGAGCGGCCCGGACGATTGACAGTCGAGCCTGGTCGGAGACTCGCCAGCTTCCTAGCTGTCGACCGCTTGCTCCAAGATGTCCAAGCCGCGCTCCAGCTCCTCGTCGGTCGCCGTGAGCGGAGGCAGCAACCGGATCACGTTGCCGTAGAGACCGCAGGACAGAAGCAAGAGCCCGCTCTCACGAGCCTTCGTCGTCACCGCCTTCGTCACCCCGCCCGACTTCTCGACGAACTCGATCGCGAGCATCGGGCCAAGGCCTCTCACCTCGCCGATCGCGCGGTGCTGCCCGGCGATCCGCTCGAGCCGGCCGCGGATCAGGCGGCCGACCGTCTCCGCACGGCCGCGGAAGCCCGGTTCGGCTAGACCGTCGAGCACGACGCAGGCGGCGGCGCACGACACGGGATTGCCGCCGAACGTGCCTCCCAGCCCACCCGCGTGCACCGAGTCCATCAGCTCGGAGCGGCCGGTCACCGCCGCCAAAGGCAGTCCGCCGCCGAGGGTCTTGCCGGAGACGATCAGGTCAGGCTCGACGTTCAGGTGCTCGATCGCCCACGGCGGCCCCGTCCGTCCGCAGCCGGACTGCACCTCGTCGGCGACGTAGAGGATCCCGTGTCTCTCGCAGATCAGCTTCAGCGCCTGGACGAAGTCGGCCGGCATCGGAATGAAGCCGCCCTCGCCCTGGACGGTCTCGAGCACGACGCAGGCGACCGCCCCGGGGTCGACGTCCTGCGCGAAGAGCAGCTCGAGGCCGGCGATCGCGTCCGAGGTGGTGACACCCCGATACGGGTAAGGCGCCGGCGCACGGTAGACCTCCGACGCGAGCGGCCCGAAGCCCTTCTTGTAGGCGAGCTTCGAAGTCATGGCCATCGTCAGGTTGGTCCGCCCGTGAAAGGCGCGGTCGAAGACGACCACGCCCGGGCGCCCCGTTGCCGTGCGCGCGATCTTGACCGCGTTCTCGATTGCCTCCGCGCCCGAGTTGACGAGCAGCGACCTCGTCTCGGTGTGACCCGGCCAGAGCTCGTCGAGGCGTC
>VAWH01000100.1:3452-9535 GCA_005888315.1 Actinomycetota bacterium
CATGAAGCGGTCGACCTGCTCATGGACGGCTTGGACGACTGCCTCCGGGTTGTGGCCGAGGTTCTGGCAGGCGATCCCGCCCGCGAAGTCGAGGTACTCCCGACCGTCGGCGTCCCAGATCGCGGCGCCCTCCGCGCGCGAGACGGTGAAGTCGGTCGTCGCGACGCCTCGCGTCACGTACCGCTCGCGCCCGGCGCGGACGGCGTCCGCACTCTGAATCTGCTCCATCGCCATCGGTGCAACCTTAGTACTCATCGCCGACCGATGAGTTGCGCCGATTTCGTCGGTCTGAGCTTCTGAAATCAAGCCACGAGAAAGAAGACCCCAGGTCCGACAAGCTCCACATCACCGAGGTCGGCCGCGTGGCCATTCCGGCAGGCGATCAGAATCGCTCGCTCGAGTTCTACGTCGCCCGCTCGAGCGGTGGCGCGGGCCTCGGCCTCGCGATCTCGCAGGGGCTCGTCCACGCGTACGGGGGCAGGATCTGGGCCGAGAACCGCGGCGGCGGGGGCACCCGCGTCGCGTTCACGCTGCCGCTCGCGACAGGCGGATCGCTCAGCCGAGCTTCTCAACGAGCCTGACTGGAACTCGGCCGGGGCCTGGCCGGATTGAAAACCCGCTTGACGCGCGGAACCGCGGGTCGCAGAATCGTCCCTCACCGTCAGGAGGGGGACGATGGGCGTTAACCCGCGGCAGATCGCAACGTTCGTGCTGGGCCTCTGTGCAGCGGCGCTCTTTACGGCCACACCGGCTCTCGCTGCGGGGCCGCAGTACAACATCGGTCCCGTTAGCGACATCAGTGCGTCGTGCTCGGGCCAGAACGCCGAGGTCGAGCAGGCGGTCGATCCGAAGCTCGGCTACGTCTACGAGGAATGGATGGGCTGCAAAGGGATGGCCTTCGCGCGTTCGACTGACCGAGGACAGACGTTCGAGAAGCCGATCTCCGTTCCCGGCTCGGTCGGCTCGAACTACAACTCGTGGGATCCTGCCGTCGCGGTCGCTCCCGACGGCACCGTCTACGCCGCGTTCATGCTCGGCCACTCCTCGCAGTGGTATCCCGTCGTCGCGGCCTCGTTCGACAACGGCAAGACGTTTTCGCAGGTGACACAGCTCGTCCCTCCGGACGAGCAGAACTGGGGTGACCGTGTCTTCATCGCCGTCGGCCTGGACGGTGCCGTCTACGTGACCTGGGACTACGGCCCGAGCCGTAAGACCGTGACGTATCTCTGCGATCCTTCAGGCAGTTGCGGCTTCGCGACCGGCCAGCTCAACGTCGTGATGCAGAAGTCGACCGACCGCGGCAAGAGCTTCGGGCCGATGACCTATGTGAGTCCGGGCTTCCCCGCGAGCGGCGGGGACAGCGCACCGATGGTGATCGAGCCGAATGGCCGGATCGACGTGCTCTATCAGGGCTACCACATCACCGACACGACGACCTACGCCATGGACCCGGGGTACGAGTACTTCACCGCCTCGTCTGACAGCGGGACGACGTGGTCGACGCCTGTTCGCCTCGGCCCGAACAGCGGCACGATGTCGCTTTCCGAGTGGTGGATCGACGGCGACATCGCCATGGACGCCGGCGGCAACCTCTACGCGGTCTGGGACACGCAAGGTCCTGACAAAGACGTCGGCTGGCTCTCGTACTCGACCGATCACGGCGCACACTGGTCGGACCCGATCCAGGTGCCCCCGGACCGGCTGAACGTCCCACACGTGATGGAAGTATCAGGCGGCGGTTCCGGGATCGCCTACGTCAGCTTCTTCTCGAGCGCCGACCCTCGCGGTTACGCCGAGTATCTTCGTACGTTCTCAGTCACGCGCGGCTGGCTCGGGGCGGCCGTGCAGGTGTCGCCGGAGTTCGGCGACACCTCGGTGTGGCCGGGAGATACGTTCGGCATCTCGACGCTTTCGTCCGGCCACGTCGTCCTCAGCTGGGGAAGCGCGACGCCGTCGAGCGGGAAGAAGTCCGACATCTACGCGGCGAGCGTGGCGGTCTCGGCGCACTAGCGCCGCCGAAGCTCGACGCTACGCGGCCGAGTCGAGGCAGAAGCGCTACGCCCGAGCGAGCCGTCTCCGCAGTGCCGACGGCGGCATACCGAGCTCGTTCCCGACGACGCGCGCCAGATGCGCTTGGTCGGCGAAACCAAGGTCGGCGGCGAGCCGCGCCAGGCAGGCTTCGCCCTCGGCGATCCGCTCCAGCGCGAGGCGCACTCGGAGCCGATTGCGATAGCGGGAGACCGTCTCTCCGGTCTCGGCCTTGAAGACCCGGCTCAGATGATGCGGCGAGACCGCGGCCTGTCGCGCGAGCTCGATGACGCTCGCGGCCGGGTTCTCGACCAGGAGCTCGCGCGCCTCGGCGACGACCCGCCGTCTCGCGAGCGCGGTCGCCGGCCGCCCGGCCTCGACGCGCTTCGGCGCGGCGTGCGAAAGCACCGCCGCCGCGGCCGCGACCACCGCATCCGCCACCCCACCGTCGTCGGTTGACGCAATCAACGTGAGCAGCAACCGGTGCTGCAGATCCGTGGCCGGCTCGGTCGCCACCGGCTCCTCCGGAAGGCCGGGTTCATCACCCCACAGGGACGCCAGCAAGGTCTCCGACAGATACAACGCCGTGCACGAGTCGCCTCCGCCTGGGTGAGCGATCTGCTGCTCGTCGTCCGGTCGCTCGAAGTAGACGACAGTCGGGTCGACGAACGACTCGCACCCGTTGAGCCTGCGATGGAAGCACCCGCGACGAACAAAGATGATCCCGTACCTCGCAGCCGGCTCGGGCGACGACCACTCACCCGGGCCGCACCGGCACTCGACGGACTCGATCGCGAACTCGCTCGTGTCCACGAGGACCGTCTTCGCCAACCCCCGAGTCTCGTCGGCCGCCAAGACGCTCATGGCTTCGACAACGGAGGCGATGCAGCGGCCATTCCTCAGCCCGCCTTCCGACGAACCTCCATCTCCTCGCGGAGCTGCCATGTCTTCTCCCCGTCGATCGAGAAGACGCTCGACCAGTGGAACGACCGCTCCGCGATCTCGGAGAAGATCCAACGCATCGGGTAGCCCTCCTCGGTCTGCCCCTCCTGCACGATCTCGCTGCCGGATCGGCGCGCGAGGAACGTCCGACGAGCGCGGTTGATCGGGCCGTTCCACGTCACGAGCCACGCGTCGAGCCGCGGGTCGTAGAACCGCAGCGTCGTGCCGTATTCGCCGGCCCTGGCGCCTGCCTCTCCGCGCCGTTCGCGGGGAGGGATGATCCAGACGTCCTGGACAGCTCGGCCCTCGAGCACCCAGTCGAAGATCCATTCTCCGGCGTCGCTCAGCGTCTGCTCGCCTTCGGCATAGCCCGCCCAGTCGAAGTCCCACTCGCCGACAAACTGGCCGAAGAGCATCAGCGCCTCCTCGTGCCCGGGGTGCGGCCCGCCGGCGCAGAGAGCGCCGGCGAGATCGACCGGCCGCTGCGTCGCGACCGCCATCAGCCGAGGGTGTCGCAGAGGTTCTCGACGGTGCCTTCGTGCGACACGAGCGTCTTCGCGCCGCTCGGCGCTCCGTGCAGCACGGTCGCCCCCGAGAGCAGGAGGAGCTGGTGCGCCGGATTGTCCTGGCCGAGGAAGAAAACGAGGAAGCCGCCGGCGACAACGGCGTCATAGGAACCGTCCGGGTTGAACGTGACCGTGCCGGGACCGGAGAGGTTCCGCACAACGCTGGCGCCGGTCTCCGTATTCGTGATCCGGGCGATCAGCTGACCCTTCGCCTGGTACCCGTCGATGTTCCCGGCGGCGTCGTAGTGGTAGCGGACGCTCAGATCCTCGCGAACCGGCTCGGCGGTGACCTCGAACGAGCAGACGACCCCTGCGGGTGCTGTGATTGCCCCCTGATACGTCGGCTCCCATGGTCCGTAGGAGCCGTCGTCAGCGGCAGCGGTCGCAACGCCGGCGAGCGCTAGCGCCAGGGTGCTCACGAAGAGTGCAGCAAATCGCTTCATCGAAGTACCTCCCGCCTCTGGTTGACCCGTCTCGGGACCAGGACAGTTGCGCCAGAGGTAGGCGGGACGCTTGGATATTCGTGCTCAGTTCAGGGTCTTCTGACCGGGACGGACGCTAGGCAGCCCGCCCGCTGCGTCTCGGAGCCCTGCGCGAGCGCCACGGAGCGATATGCGCGATCACGTCGTCGGAAGATCCGAACCTCTCGACGACCTGGAACCGGCCCGGCTCCTCCATCAGGACGCGCTCGCTCTCATAGTCCGCGTGGCCGACTTTGACCACGAGCCGGTCTGGCACCCTCCGAACGAAGTCGCACTCGCCGAGCGTGATCGAGACAAGCTCCTGGCACGCCGGATCCGAGCACTCGCAGAGGAAGTCCATTCGAGGTCCTCCGGCTCCGTCGAGGCGCCGGCAGGGCAGCAGTCAACGCCGCTTGGCGCTTCCGATTCTCATCTGCTCCCAAAACCGTTCGCCCCCGTACGTGCGTCAGACAACCCTCCCGACGAATCGTCCCTACACGATCGAGCCCGGACCGCACGGCCGAACATGGCGGAGTTCGTCGGCTCTGTTACAAGCGTACGCCGCGCACACGGCGGACACAAGGGGGCGCTTGATGAGTCCAGCCGAGGGCCGCCCGATAATTCGGGCGCCACCAACAAGAAGGAGCTGCATTTGGACACGACCCCATCCACTCGCTCGAACGTCGGGCTCGCCCGCTGGGCCCCGTTGGGCGGGATCCTCTACGTCGTCCTCTTAGTCATCGGCATCATCGTCATGTTCGACGGCGAGCCCGGCTCAGAGGCTTCGCCGGCGAAGGTGATGGCCTACTACGCGAAATCCAGCCACCGCGACAAGATCGCCATCGCCTGGATCATCGCCGGCCTCGGCGTCTTCTTCTTCCTCTGGTTCCTGAGCAGCCTGCGTCAAGCGGTCCGCCGGCTCGAAGGCGAGGACGGCTTCCTGACGGGGCTGACCACGATCGGCGGCGCGATCTACGCAACGCTCGCTTTTGCCGCGCTCGCCGTGAACATGGGGATCAGGACGATGAGCGACGACACCTATCACCACACCGTCTATCCGGGCCTGATCCATGCGGCGGACGACGCGAGCTACGTGCTGCACGCCACCGGCGGCGCCTCGGCGATGATCATCGCCGCCACGATCGCGGGAATGCGCGCGCGCGCCATCCCAGCTTGGGCGGGCTGGCTCGGTGTGATCGCGGGCATCCTCGCGCTCGGCTCGATCATCTTCTTTCCTCAGGCTGCGATCGGTATCTGGATCCTGGTCGTGAGCGGCGGGCTGTTCATCCGCGGGATGCGCGGGCAGACCCGCGCGCCGGCGACACCCGCTTAGGCCGCACTTCTGAGGCCGACGTAGCGCATCCGCAGGCGCGCTACGTCGGCTACTCCTAGGGCCGCCTGAGGAAACTACTTCGGCGCGTACATCAGCACGACGATCCCGCTGGCGAACCTGGTCGTGTCCAGGAGCTCCAGGCTCGTCCTGAATCCGTCAAACAACCGGTCGCCGTCTCCGACGACCTCCGGGAAGAGCCAGAAGTGGTACTCGTCGACGAGCTTGTGCTCGAGCAGCGTCTGCGAGAACTCGCCGGTGCCGTACTTCACGAGGTTCTCACCGGGCTGCTCCTTCACCGCGGCGACGGCCTCCGCCGTGTCGCCTGCCAGGACAGTCGCGTTCCACTCGGCTTCGCCGGCCGGCAGCGTTCTCGAGGCGACGTACTTCGGGAGCTCGTTGAACCGGTCGGCGAAGTCGCTGCTACCCGCGCGCTCCGGCCAGGCCTGGGCGAAGCCTTCGTAGGTCTTGCGACCGAGCAGCAGAGCGTCGGCCGAGAAGAGAAGCCGGCGCGCGTACTCGTTGTGCTCGGCGTCCCAGTACGACATCCCCCAGACCTGCGGATCGCCGATCACGCCGTCGAGGGTGACGAAGGTCGACTCGACTAGCTTCCGCATCTCTGCCTCCTATCACGTCGGTTGTCAGTCAGACTCCCGTCCGTGCCGGAACTCATCGGAGCAAGATGGGAAAGCTGGTCGTAACCGAGTTCATCACGCTCGACGCCGTGATCGAGGACCCCGGCGGAGGCGAAAGCTT
>VAWH01000100.1:9784-13259 GCA_005888315.1 Actinomycetota bacterium
CGACGCTCGTCCGGACGCTCCTCGAGCACGACCTCGTCGACGAGCTGCGGCTGATGGTCTATCCGATCCTGCTCGGGAGCGGTAAGCGGCTCTTCGGCGACTCCGCGTCTGGGAAAGCGTTCCGTCTGCTCGAATTGCGGGCGGTGGGCGACGACGGCGTCGTCATCCTGAGGTACGAGCCGGTTCGCGCCTAACTCAGTCGGTAGCGGAGGTAAATCGTGCCGTTGCCGAAACGGCGTTCGTCGAGGAGCTCGAGCTTCAGACGGACATTGTCCGGAAGGGCCTGCTTGCCGCCTCCCACCACGACGGGCGTGACGAACAGCTGGAGCTCGTCGACCAAGCCGGCCTTGATCGCCTGGGCGGCGAGGTCGGGACCTCCGACGCTGATGTCACGCTCTGCCGCCGCCTTAAGCTGCCGAATCGCCTCAGGGTCGAAGGCTCGCTCGATCCGCGTCCTGGCGCTTGATGCGGTCTCCATGGTCTTTGAGTAGACGACCTTGTCGGCTGCCTGCCAAATCTTCGCGAAGTCCCGAATGAAGGGCGGCTGGTCAGCGACGCTTTCCGCGGTCTCCCAGTAGGTCATCACCTCGTACATCCGGCGTCCGTAGAGGTACGTGCCGACCGGCCGCTCGAGGTCGTTGACGAAACTGTGCACCTCCTCGTCCGGCGCAGCCCAGTCGAAGTTGCCATCCTCGTCGGCTACGTAGCCATCGAGCGACGCAATTGCCGAGTAGATCAGTTTGGCCAAGTCCTAGGTCGACCGCCGCTCGGCCTCGTGCTTTAGATGCACGAGGCCGTCTATAAGCGTCTTGTCGAGCGTCTTCTCGAGCATCCCGCGTAGCAGCCGTGCGAGAAGGCCGGAGAACGACTCTTCCGTCCTCACGTGAGTGCCGCCGTCCCGCGGCTCGAGCCACCACTCGTGGTACGCCTTGATCGTGAGCCCCCGGCCGCGCCAGGAGATGTAGCTCGGCTGCTCGACCCGCTCGAGCGTCGACACGATCGTCCCGGGGCCGGCCTTCCAGCGGAACTCCGCTCCCGGCCCGAGTGGCCCGGCAAACGACATCGACTTCACGTCCGGGTTCCAGTTCGGCCAGTCCTCGAAGCGCGTCAGCACCTCCCACACGACCTGCGGCGGCGCCGCAATCCCGGTTTCGGCGCTGCTCTTCACTGGCTCAGCCACGAGGCGATCCTAGGTCTTCGGCGCGTACTTGAGCACAACGATCCCGCTGGCGAACGCTGTCGTCTCGAGCAGCTCGAGCGTTGCCTCGACCCCCTCGAAGAGCCGCTCGCCTCGGCCGACCGCGACGGGCACCTTCGAGAAATAGAACTCGTCCACGAGGCCGTGCTCGAGCAGGGTCCTGTCGAGCTCGCCGGTGCCGAACTTGAGGATGTTCCCACCGGACTCGGTCTTGAGCCTGGCTACTACCTCGGCGACTTCGCCGTCGAGGACGGTGGCGTTCCACTCCGCCTCGCCCGGCGCCAGTGTCCGCGAGGCGACGTACTTCGGCCGGCTGTTGATCCTGTCTGCGATCTCGCCACTCTGCCTGGGCCAAAAATCCGCTAAGCCCTCGTATGTCTTGCGGCCGAGCAGCAATGAGTCAGCCTCGTCGAGCAGAGCCCGGGCGAAGCGGTGATGCTCGGCGTCAAGATAGGGCCGGGCCCACTCCTGCGAGTCGACGACGCCGTCGAGGCTGACGAAGGTCCACTCGACAAGCTTCCGCATCGTTGACTTCTAACCCAAACCAGGTGTCCGACACCTGGTTTTGTCAAGCCGGAAACGTGCCGAAGCTGGAACGTTTCATCCACAGGGGCCGTCGTCTACATCTGCAGCGGCTGGACGAGACCGATCAGGTGCCCTTCGGGATCCTTGAACTGGCCGAGGTCGAGCATGTCCATGATCCGCTCGGGACCCATGACACGCGAGCCGCCGAGGCTCTCGGCTTTCTGGAGCGCCTCCTCGATGTCGTCGACCGCGACGTAGAAGGTGACGTGGCCCTCATAGCCCTCGGGCCCGGCGCCGATGCCGCCGCCGATGCCCAGGCCGTCCGGCGCCTGGTTCCCCTCCCTGCTCACCATCCCGTAGCTCATCTCGTTGTTGGAGTCGATCTCCCACCCGAAGAGCTCCGAGTAGTACTTCTTCAGCTTGTCGCCGTCTTTCCCGACGACCTCGAAATGTACGACCGGCTGGCCCATCCTTGGCTCCTTTCCGATGACCTCGGTTGCCTAGACCGCGGACTTTGCCGAAACTCATCGCTCGCGTACCATGCCGCGGATGCAGGACTCGTCGCTGACCGTCAAGCCCGCCGCCGAGCAGCAGCTCGAACAGCACCGCGCCGAGCTGACCGCCTACTGCTACCGGATGCTCGGCTCCCCGTTCGAGGCGGAGGACGCCGTCCAGGAAACGCTCGTTCGTGCCTGGCGGAGCCTCGACAGCTTCGAGGGCCGGGCCTCGCTGCGCTCGTGGCTCTACCGGATCGCGACGAACGTCTGCCTCGACATGCTGGCCGGCCGCGAGCGACGCGCCCGGCCGATGGATCTCGGGCCCGCGCGCGAGCCGGTCGCGTCGAACCTCAACGCACTGCCCGAGGTGACCTGGATCGAACCGATTCCGGAGAACGCGCTGGCACCCGAAGGCGACCCGGCCGACGTCGCCGTCGCGCACGAGACGATCCGGCTCGCCTTCGTCGCCGCTTTGCAGCATCTGCCGCCGCGCCAGCGCGCCGTGCTGATCCTCTGCGAGGTGCTCCGCTGGAAGGCGTCCGAGGTCGCTGACCTGCTCGGGACCAGCGTCGCGTCCGTGAACAGTGCGCTCCAGCGCGCCAGAGCGACGCTCGACGCGACCGACGTCGGCACCGAGCCCGGGCCGGAGCTGCGCGACGAAGACCGCGAGCTGCTCGCGCGCTACGTGCAGGCGTTCGAGGCCTACGACATCGAAGCGCTCACGTCGCTGATCCACGAGGACGCGACGCAGTCGATGCCGCCGTACGACCTCTGGCTGAGCGGCCGCGACGACATCTTCGAGTGGTGGCTCGGACCCGGAATCGGCTGCCGCGGCTCACGTGTGATCGCCACCGTCGCCGCAAACGGCTCGCCCGCCTTCGGGCAGTACAAACCGAGCGAATCGGGAAGCGGCTTCGATCCCTGGGCGCTGCAGGTGCTGGAGCTCTCAGGCGGCCGGATCGTCGAGCTGACGTTCTTCCTCGACACCGAGCGGGTCTTCCCTTTGTTCGGCCTCCCGCCCAGACTCGACGCGTAACACCGCGTCCAGGCCGCAGAACGCGATCAGCTCCAGCAGCGCCGGCGATGCATGAACGAACAGGAGCATCCGACCCTGCCGCTGCGCTGCGAGTTGGAGCCGGGCGAGGAGGTCGACGGTCTCCACGTCCGCGCCCGCGAGCGCGCTCAGGTCCCAGACGATCGTACGCGGCGCAGGGGTGGCCATCTGAACATAGACCGTCCGGCCGGCGAGAAATCA
>VAWH01000025.1 GCA_005888315.1 Actinomycetota bacterium
TCGACGATCCCGTGCCGGTAGATCTCGTCGTACGGGACGAAGAGGAGCTCGGAGTCGCTGCGGGTCGCGGCCCGGATGCGTTCGGCCAGATCCCGGATGCGGATGCTCTCCGTCGAACCGACGTTGAAGATCTCGCCGCTCGTCCCGCCGCCCTCGAGCAGGCCGTGCAAGGCGCGAATCGCGTCGGCCACATGGCAGAAACAGCGCGTCTGGGTGCCGTCGCCGTGGATCTCGATCGGCTCGCCGGCAAGCGCACGATCGACCATCCGCGGAATCACCATCCCGTACTGGCCGCTCTGCCTGGCGCCGACCGTGTTGAACAGGCGAGCGATCACGCAGTCGAGCCCACGCTCCTCGTGTAGCGCCAGGGCGAGGAACTCGTCCATCGCCTTCGAGTCCGCGTAGGCCCAGCGGCGAGCGGTCGTCGGCCCGTAGATCCGCCGCGCGTCCTCGGCGAGCGGCTTCTCCTCGCGGTGGTCCCCGTACACCTCGGATGACGACGCGATCAGGACCCGTTTGCCGAACCGCGCACAGTACTCGAGCACGTTCTCGGTGCCCTGGACGTTGGTGAGCAGCGTGTGTCCGGGCTGTTCGACGATCAGCCGAACGCCTACCGCCGCGGCCAGGTGGTAGACGACGTCGCACTTGTGGACGAGCTCGCTGACGACGGACGGAGAGAGGATCGACTCGACGACCAGGTGGAAGTCGCGCCTGCTTTCGAGGTGGGCGATGTTGGAGCGCGCTCCGGTCGAGAGGTCGTCGAGCACGAACACCTCCCAGCCGGCCTCGAGCAATAGTTCCGAGAGGTGCGAACCGATGAAGCCGGCGCCACCGGTGACGAGGGCTTTCGGCTGGACCGTGTCACGAGGGCGCAAAGCGCTTGGAAGCGTACATTTCAGGCCGCACGGGACGGATTCAACCCTGCTGAGAAGGCAGTGGTAACGGATCGGTAAAGCCGTTTCGGAGGCCCGACGGTGCCCCCCGAAGCGTTCGCTACAGTGGGCGGGAGTTAAGGCGTAGGGTCCAGGAAGCCGAGAGAGGAAGTACGTGTTCGAACGCTTCACCGAGAGAGCCCGCCAAGTGGTCGTCCTGGCCCAGGACGAGGCGCGCGCGCTCAAGCACAACTACATCGGCACCGAGCACATCCTGCTTGGCCTGCTGCGCGAGGAGGAGGGCCTGGCGGCCCGCGTCCTCGAGTCGCTCGACATCACCGTCGAGGAGGTTCGCGCGCAGGTCGCCCGGATCGTCGGCCAAGGCGACGAGGTCACGACCGGCCAGATTCCGTTCACCCCGCGCGCGAAGAAGGTTCTCGAGCTGGCGCTGCGCGAGGCGCTCTCGCTCGGCCACAACTACATCGGCACCGAGCACATCCTGCTCGGCCTCGTGCGCGAGAACGAAGGGGTCGCGGCGCGAATCCTGCTCGACTTCGACGCGGACGCGGAGAAGATCCGCAACGAGATCATCCGCATGCTCTCCGGTCCCGGCCGGCGCCAGCAGGGCGGCCCGGGCGGCGCTCCCAGCGAGAAGTCGAAGAGCTCGAAGCTGCTCGACCAGTTCGGCCGCAACCTGACGAAGCTCGCCGCCGAGGCCAAGCTCGACCCCGTCGTCGGGCGCCAGACCGAGATCGAGCGCGTGATGCAGATCCTCTCGCGCCGCACCAAGAACAACCCCGTCCTGATCGGCGAGCCCGGGGTCGGCAAGACCGCGGTCGTCGAAGGCCTTGCGGCGCGCATCTCAGGCAACGAGGTGCCGGAGCTCCTGAAGGGCAAGCAGATCTACACGCTCGACCTCGCCGCCCTGGTGGCGGGCTCGAAGTACCGCGGCGAGTTCGAGGAGCGCCTCAAGAAGGTGATGAAGGAGATCACCCAGCGCGGCGACATCATCTTGTTCATCGACGAGCTCCACAACCTCGTCGGCGCCGGTGCCGCGGAGGGTGCGATCGACGCGGCCTCGATCTTGAAGCCGGCTCTCGCGCGCGGCGAACTGCAGACGATCGGCGCGACCACCCTCGACGAGTACCGCAAGTACCTCGAGCGCGACGCGGCGCTCGAGCGGCGCTTCCAGCAGATTCGGGTGGACGAGCCGTCCGTCGACGACACCGTCCAGATCCTGCGCGGCTTGCGCGACCGCTACGAGGCTCACCACCGCTGCAAGATCACCGACGAGGCTCTCCGGGCTTCAGCGACGCTGGCAGACCGCTACATCCAGGACCGGCACTTGCCGGACAAGGCGATCGACCTGATCGACGAGGCCGCATCCCGCATGCGGATCAAGACGATGAGCGCGCCGCCGCGGTATCGCGAGCTCGAGGACGAGATCGAGAAGGTTCGCAAGGACAAGGAAGAGGCGATCGAGGCCCAGGAGTTCGAGAAGGCAGCGTCGCTGCGCGACAAGGAGCGCAAGTTGACCCAGAAGAAGCGCGAGCTCGAAGAGGACTGGCGCAATTCCGAGGGCACCGAGGAGCAGCCGGAGATCGGCGAGGAGGAGATCGCCGACATCGTCTCGATGTGGACCGGCATCCCCGTCTTCAAGCTGACCGAGGCCGAGTCACAGAAGCTGATCCGGATGGAAGACGAGCTGCACAAGCGCGTTATCGGCCAGGAGGAGGCGATCATCGCCGTCTCCAAGTCGATCCGCCGCGCGCGCGCCGGCATCAAGGACCCGAAGCGCCCGACCGGCTCGTTCATCTTCCTCGGCCCCTCAGGCGTCGGCAAGACCGAGCTCGCGCGTACGCTCGCCGAGTTCCTCTTCGGCGACGAGGACGCCATGATTCAGGTCGACATGTCGGAGTACATGGAGAAGCACTCCGTGTCCCGGCTCGTCGGCTCACCGCCCGGCTACATCGGCTACGACGAGGGCGGTCAGCTCACCGAGGCCGTCCGCCGCAAGCCGTACTCGGTCGTGCTGCTCGACGAGATCGAGAAGGCGCACCCGGACGTCTTCAATATCCTGCTGCAGATCCTCGAGGACGGACGCCTGACCGACGCGCAGGGGCGCAAGGTCGACTTCCGCAACACGATCGTGATCATGACCTCGAACATCGGCGCCGGGACGATCTCGAAGAACCAGACGCTCGGCTTCTCGATCGGCGACGAGAGCGGCCTCTCCTACGAGGACATGAAGGAGCGCGTGCTCGGAGAGCTCAAGAAGGTCTTCCGCCCCGAGCTGCTCAACCGGATCGACGAAGTGATCGTGTTCCACAAGCTGACGAAGGAAGAGATCACGACGATCGTCGAGCTGGTGCTCCGCCGCCTGCGCGAGCAGATGGGCGAGCACGAAGTGGCGATCGAGTTGACCGACGAGGCCAAGGAACTGCTCGTCGAGAAAGGCTACGACCCCGCGATGGGCGCGCGGCCGCTACGCCGCGCCATCCAGCGCTACATCGAGGATCCGCTCGCGGACTTCGTGCTCGGGCGCTCTCTCGAGCCCGGCTCAACGATCCTCGTCGAGCGCAAGGACGAGGACACGGTCGACATCACCGTCATTCCCGGCGAGATCACGCCCGAAAAGGTCACTGTCCCGCCCGAGGAGCCGGAAGGCTCGGCTGGCGAGGACGACCACTCGGACGCGGACTAACGAAACGGCGGCCTGAAGCCGCCGTTCCGCTTCCCTGGGGGAGGGGCCTGGGAATTGGGTCAGTAGTCCCGCACGTACAGGAAGTTGCCGATCCCGAACGAGCCGTGGCGGTAGTCGCCGCTCCTCGAGTGCCAGCCGCCGTGGACGAGCCGTAGGTCGCTCGGGTTCCCCGCCCGGGAGACCTTGATGCAGCCGTTCGAGTAGTAGTCGCCAGCTCCCTCCCAGCAGTAGGGATCGTCGTAGGCTGTGGGGCAGTACTGGCCTTGCGCGGCCGTTTCCTCGGAATGGATGAAGAGAGCAGAACGCCACGTCCCGTTCCAGCACGGCTTGTTCGACAAGTAGAAGACGCGGCCCTTGATCGTCCCGTCGTAGTAGTCCCAGTGACCCCACAGGTCGTACCAGCCCGTCGGAAGCCAGCCGTGGCTGACCCAGCAGGCGTCCGTCGAAGTGCCCGAGCCGGCACGCCAAGTCTGGGTGCTGATGTACCCGCCGCCGTAATCGGTGGCGATCGTCAGGGGCGATGAGATGTTCGACTGCCGGGTGAACTCGAACCAGGTCCGGTAGGCGGACGCGTTCGCTGGGATGGCCAGCGCCGTCACTGCCAGGACGCCTGCGATTGCACCTCGCACGTTCACCACTGACCTCCTTCCTCGGTGGCGGTGTCGTCGACCTGGCGCAGCCATTCCTTGGCCGGCGCAGCGTCGGTCCGCTCACACGTCCTGACGACGCGGTCGCACTGCAGAAGGAACGACACACCGTTGTTGCCGTTTGCCGGCGGCACGTCCGCGCTCGCGGCGATCTCGTTGCCGGCGTTGTCGACGAAGCGCGGCTCCTGCACGCCGGGCGGGAACTGCGCCTGGTCGAGGCTGAGCACCTGCTCGAGCGTCAGCGAGCCCGGACCGACCTGGAAGACGGCGAGCCCGGCACTCGCCGGCGCGACGATGTGGTCGCCCACCCACGAGCCCGAATACGCGACCCAGCGCAACGCGGGCGTCGCGATCGTCACGTCGATCCACGACTGCTCACGGCCGCTGGCGATATCGAGGACTCGCACGCTCGTCGCGTCCTCGCTGAGGATCGCGACGCGGGCGGCATCCGGGCTGACCGCGATCGCCGTTCCCTCGGCGAGCGAGCGGATCTTGCCCGGCGCGTCGGCGACGAGCAGCTCGGTCTTCTCGCCGAGCCCGATCCGGTAGAAGAGCAGCCGATCGCCCGCCCACGCATAGACGACGTAGTGGGCGCGAGCGCTCATCCAGGTGACGTCGCGCCCGTGGACGCCGCGCCGCACGACCACCTGCCCGTCGTACGCTGCGCTGGCGCGGAAGACCGGATCGACTCCCTGCACGAAGGCGATGGCGCCGTCGTGGCGCCACGCGGCGGAGTAGGCCCCGCGCGCGAGCAGGAAGTCCTGGCCCTGGTCGTCGTGGATGCGCAGCGACGGCACGCCGAGCGCGGCGCCTTTCTCGATTCCCTGCGCCGAGAACGACTTGTCGGCATCCACAGGCCGCAGCTCCTGCCACGTGTTGTAGGCGATGAGCTTGCCGTCGGTCGAGCGAACTGCGACGGGCGCGAGCGGGCCCATCATCGACCCAGAGACGGAGGCGCCGAGTTCGCTGCGGGCGCCTTTCTCGTCCACCAACGTCGTGCCTCGGACGACGGCTCCCGGCGGCTTCTTCAGCCCGGCATGGACGCTGAGCGGCCCCGTTCTCGGCGCCGCGCCGTGTGCGCCGAACACGCCGACGCCGACGATTGCGGCCGCGCCGCCGGCGACGACCACGACCGCGGCGGCTGCGCCTCGGGCTCCGAAAACTCGTTTCATGCATCCTCCTTTGTCGACTGCTTCGACGGTACGCGCGGCGCGGGACGAAAGCGTTGTCCGTATGGAAAACGTCTCAGAGTTGACCCGGATCCGTCACGGTCGGCGTCGGACCGCAGCCGTACACTCGGTCGACGTGGCCAAGGCGGCTCTCCAACACGCGTGCACCGAATGTGGCTACAGCGCCGGCCGCTGGTTCGGCAAGTGCCCCGGCTGCGGAGCTTTCGGGACGCTCGTCGAAGAGTCCGCCGGCACAGCCGCGCGCGCCTCCGCAAAGCCGTTGCTGCGTCTCGTCGACGTCAAGGCCGACGAGGCCGAGCGCATCCCAACCGGCGTTCCGGAGCTCGACCGAGTCCTGGGCGGTGGACTCGTCCCGGCCTCGCTCGTGCTCGTCGGCGGCGAGCCCGGCGTCGGCAAGTCGACGTTGCTGCTCTCGGCGCTCGCCGCGATCTCGAAGGAGAGACGCGCCCTGCTCGTGACCGGCGAGGAGTCGACGGCTCAGGTGAAGCTTCGCGCCGCTCGGCTCGGCGGCGCGGAGAAGGTCGAGATCCTCGCGGAGACGGAGCTGGAGACGGTCTGTGCCACGCTCGAGCGCGAGCGGCCTGAAGTTTGCGTGATCGACTCCGTGCAGACGCTTTACTCGTCAGAGGTCGGCTCCGCTCCGGGCTCGGTCGCGCAGGTCCGGGAAGCGGCGGCGCGCCTGCTCCGGGTCGCCAAGGAATCGAACGTCGCGACTTTCCTCGTCGGGCACGTGACCAAGGACGGCACCGTCGCGGGTCCGCGCGTGCTCGAGCACCTCGTCGACTGCGTGCTCCAGTTCGAGGGCGATCGCTACCACGCCCACCGAGTCCTGCGCGCCGCGAAGAACAGATTTGGCTCGACGAACGAGCTCGGCTTGTTCGAGATGACAGGCGCCGGCCTCGTCGGCGTTGCCGAACCTTCCGAGCTGTTCGGCCGCGGCGCCGAAGGCGAAGTGGGCGCGGCTGTGGCCTGCGCCCTCGAGGGGACCCGGCCGATCCTGCTCGAGATCCAGGCGCTCGTAGCGCCGACCGACCTGGCAATGCCGCGACGCGTCGCGACCGGGGTCGATCCGAAGCGCCTGGCGATGATCGTCGCCGTCCTCTCGCGGCACGCGCGGGTCTCGCTCGGCGCCGCCGATGTCTTCGTGAACGTCGCCGGCGGAGTTCGCATCGACGAGCCGGGCGCCGATCTCGCCGTCGCGCTGGCGATCGCCTCAGCGGCGCGTGGGGCGGCGGTCAAGGAAGCGACCGCGGCCTTCGGCGAGATCGGGCTCACCGGCAGGCTGCGCGCTGCAACGCAGGCCGAACGGCGCCTGGAAGAGTGCGCCAAGTTCGGCCTCCGTCAGGTCGTCGCTCCCGCGGGGACGCCTAGTGGCAAACTACGCATTCTCGAAGCAGAGACGCTGCGCAGGGCGATAGGGGCGGGGCTCGATGACGACAGATCCGAGGGCGGATAGGCAGGAACGGCGACCGGCGGCGCCGCTCGGTTTTCCGCGCAGCGCGGCGGAGCTCGACCCGCGCATCGACCCCGTCCTGCTGACCGCGATTTCGCGGATCGCGCCCGGCACGCAGCTACGTCAGGGCATCGACGACATCATCCGCGCCCGCGAAGGCGCCCTGATCGTGATCGGCGAGCCCGCCGAGCTCGCCTTCCTATTCTCGGGCGGGATCCAGCTAGATGCGGCTTTCACCCCGCAGCTCCTTTACGAACTGGCGAAGATGGACGGCGCGATCATCGTCAACTCCGCGATCGCGAAGATCGCGCAAGCCAACGTTCAGCTGATGCCGGATCCGACCATCCCGTCGAACGAGACAGGCACTCGGCACCGGACGGCAGAACGCGTTGCGAGGCAGACGGGGGCGCTCGTGATCTCGATCTCGCAACAGCGCGAGACCGTGACGGTGTTCGTCGGCCAGAGCCGCTACCAGCTCGATCCGATCGCCGACGTCCTCGCGAAGACGAACCAGGCGCTGGCGACGCTCGAGACCTACCGGCAGCGGCTCGACCAGGTTCTCACCCGCCTGACCGCGCTCGAGTTTCAGAACGCCGTCATGCTCGACGACGTCCTGGTCGTGCTGCAGCGGGCGGAGCTGACGACACGGATGGCGGACTACATCGAGCGCGCCTGCACGGAGCTCGGCTCGGAGGGGCGCCTGATCCGGATGCAGCTCGAGGAGCAAGTCGGCGAGGTCCCGGCGGAGAAGGCCGCGATCGTTTACGACTATCACGCCGACGGCGGCGCCGAGCGCGTCGCCGAAGGGTTGGAAGCGCTCGCCCAGCTGCCCTACCAGGAGCTGCTCGAGTTCGAGCTGCTGGCCGTGCTCGGGTATCCGGCGACGACGAACCCGCTCGACTACGCCGTGACGCCGCGCGGCTACCGCGTCTTGACGCACATCCCGCGGCTGCCGGAAAACGTGATCCAACGCCTCGTCAGCGAGCTAGGCGGGCTCGAGGGAATCATCCGGGCGTCGCAGCGGGACCTGGAGGCGGTGGGCGGCGTCGGCGCGGTCCGCGCCCGCGAGATCCGGGAGGGACTGCGCCGCCTGCAGGAGCACAATCTCGTCGACCGGTATCTGCAGCTCTAGCGCTGCCTGCGTCCAACAGTAGTCCGCTCTGAGCAGGGCTTTTTCGTACAGAGACCGAAAATCCCTGGAAATAGTGGCCTTTTCGCGGAACTTTCGGTATACTGGCTCGCGTCGCCGACGGGTTCGACTCCGTCGGCGTTCTGGCGATGTAAGCGACGAAAAGGGAGGGTCGGCTTGTACAAGGTCGGCGACAAGGTGGTGTATCCGCACCACGGTGCAGGCACGGTTGTGAAGAAAGAATCCCGCACGGTGCTCGGGCAGAAGCGGGAGTACATGACGATCAAGATCCTCCACAACGACATGACGGTGAACGTCCCGACCGAGAACGCCGACGCTGTGGGCCTGCGTAAGGTGATCGACGAACAGATGGTCAACAAGGTGCTGAAGGCGCTCACCGGCGGCGGCACGCAAATGCCGAAGAACTGGAACCGGCGCTTCAAGCACAACCGCGACAAGATGAAGACCGGCGACATCTTCGAGCTCGCCGAGGTCGTGCGGAATCTCTCCCTCCGCGACCACGAGAAGGGTCTTTCGACCGGCGAGAAGCAGATGTTCGTCAAGGCGAAGAAGATCCTCGCCAGCGAGCTGATGTACGCCAAGGACATGGACGAGGACGAGGCGGCCGAGTGGCTCGACGGCGTTCTCGACAACGGCGGGTCGAAGAAGAAGACCAAGGTCGCAGCGACCGCCTAGCTCAGGCGTCGATCTAGGTTGGCGCCGAGGCGTTGTTTGCGATGCCGACTAGAGGCTGTGGCGGCTTTGCCGCCGCGTCCGGCTAAACCCGGTGGTTGGATAGGCGAGTGAGCTCTACGGGCGCCCCGCGCTGATGGCCGTCTGGGCAGTTCTCGTTGCAGCAGGTCGAGGCGAGCGGCTCGGAAGCAACCGCCCGAAGGCGTTCGCGAAGCTTCGCGACCGGCCGCTGCTCGCCGAGAGCCTCGAGCGCCTCGAGGCCTCGGACTGGATCGACTCGATCGTGATCGTGGCTCCGCCCGGTTGGGAGGAGCCGTCGATCCTGTTAGCCGAGGAGCTCGCCTGCACGAAGGTCGTGGCGTGCGCGACCGGCGGCGAGACTCGCGCCGAGTCCGTCCGAGCCGGCGTCGCCGAGGTGGGCGACGACGCGGCCGTGATCGTCGTCCACGATGCGGCACGGCCAGTGCTTCCCGACGAGGTGCTGGAGCGCGTGCTAACGGCGCTGAACGAGGGCTGGGACGGCGCAGTGCCGGTTCTGCCGCTCGCCGACACCGTCAAGCGCGTCCGGGACGGCCGGATCGTCGAGACGCTGCCGCGGGAGGAGCTCGCCGCGGCTCAGACACCGCAGGCGTTTCTCGCGTCTGCCCTGCGGGAGGCCCTCGGCGGTGACCTTGCGGGCGCGACCGACTGCGCGTCACTCGTCGAAACTCGCGGGCGGGTGGCGACCGTGCCGGGAGACCGGACGCTCCTGAAGGTCACGGACCTCTCGGATCTCGAGCTAGTCGCGTCCTTTCTGTGATCGTCGACTATCACATGCACCTGCGCGATCCAGACGAGCGGATCGACCACACGGTCGCGGCGGTGGAGAGATACGTCGAGGCGGCCGCGGATCGCGGCGTCGACGAGATCGGCTTCACCGAGCACGTGTACTACTTCGAGCAAACGCGGCACCTCTGGGACGAGGAGTCGATGCTCGAGCGCTGCGTCTACGACCTCGACCGCTACGTCGGTGCGGTCGTCGAGGCGAAGGAGCGGGGGCTGCCGGTCAAGCTCGGGCTCGAGGTCGATTACGTTGCCGGCCGCGAGCGCGAGACGGCGGAGGTGTTCGCGCCCTATCCGTGGGACTATCTGCTCGGCTCCGTCCACTTCGTCGACGGTTTCGGAGTCGATCAGATGCCCGGACTCGTCGAGAAGCTCGGACCGCACGAGGCGTGGCGACGGTACTTCGTCTGGTTACGCAATGCGGCGCGCAGCGGACTGTTCGACTCGCTCTCGCATCCGGACCTCGTCAAGCACCACGGACCGCGTCCGGATCCCGAAACGACGGCCTGGCTGCACGAGGAGACCGCCGATGCGATCGAAGCCGCCGGCGTCTGCGTCGAGGTTTCCGCAGCGGGGCTGCACAAGCCGGTCAGCGAGCTGTACCCCGACCGACCGCTGCTCGAGGCCTGCCACGCCCGGGGAATACCGATCACGCTTGCTTCTGACGCGCACGTGCCGCAAGACCTCGGTCGCGACCTCGATCGCGCCGTCGCTCACGCGCGCGACGCCGGTTACGAGACCGTCAGCGTCTTCGACCGGCGGCAGCGCCGGCAGGAGCCGCTCGGATGAGCGAGCTCCGGGTCGGGCTCGGCGTCGACGCGCATGCCTTCGCGGACGGTGTTCCGCTCGTGCTCGGGGGCGTCGCGATCGACTCGCCGCGCGGCCTCGCGGGCCACTCGGACGGCGACGTGATCGCGCATGCGTTGATCGACGCGCTGCTCGGTGCGGCAGGGCTCGGAGACATCGGCTTGCTGTTTCCAGCCGGCGAGCCGGAATGGGCAGGCGCTTCGTCGCTCGATCTGCTCCGGCGCGCCGCCGCTCAGGTCCGCGAGGCGGGGTGGGAGCTCGTCAACGCGGACTGCGTACTGATCGGCGAGGATCCGCGGATCGCGCCGCTGCGCGAGCAAATGCGCGAGGGGCTCGCCGATGCCGTGCGCGCGGAAGCAGCGCAGGTCAACGTACGCGCGACGACGACTGACCGGCTCGGCTTCACGGGACGCGGCGAAGGGCTGGCAGCGCAGGCAGTTGCGCTAGTGCGGCAACGCCGCCACGCCGTCGGCGATCCTGACTAGACCGTCGCGCTCGAGGGCTGCGACGGCATCGCTGTCCAATTCGGCGAGGGGGCGAGGCTCGTCCGAGACGAGGCGCAGGGTTGTTGCCCGGCGCTGCCGGAAGGAGCCTTCGAAGCGGCTCTGCTTGCGCCGGGGCGCGTAGCGCCGTCCGCGCGACGGACATGCGGCCGCGAGCGGGCAGGCGCCGCAGCGTGGGACGCGGGCGAGGCAGACCATGGCGCCGAGGTCCATCAGCGCCTGCGCGCAGGCTGGGTCGAACGCCTCGCCGGTGCGTTCGCGTACGCGCGAGACATTCGTGTCGACGGGTAGCACGTCTTGCCCGAGCGCAAAGCAGGCGACCGCATCGGCCGTGTAGCGGCCGACGCCCGGCAACTCGGTCAGGTCGTCGGGCCATCCGCTCACCGCGATCTGCCGCGCGGCGCGGTGCAGGTTGAGGGCGCGCCGGTTGTAGCCGAGCCCCTGCCACTCGCGAATCACCTCGGCGGCCGAGGCGCCGGCGAGCGCGTGTACCGTCGGCCAGCGCTCGAGCCAGGCCAGGTATCTCGGCACGACTCGGTCGACCTGCGTCTGCTGGAGCATCACCTCGGAGACGAGGATCGCGTGGGGGTCGCGCGTGCGGCGCCACGGGAGGTCGCGGCCGTGGACCACGAACCAGGCGAGGAGCGACTCACGCACCGCCGGGACAGTAACTTTCGGCTCGGAATGCGAAAAGTCCGCTTCGCACCGAGTCCGACCGGCTCCCTGCACGTCGGCAACGCCCTCAGTGCGGTTGCCAACCGCGCTTTTGGCGACTGGCTGCTGCTCCGGATCGATGACACCGACCCCGAACGCAACATGCCCGGCGGCGAGGACGCGATCATCGCCGACCTCGCCTGGCTCGGCGTCGAGTGGGACGAAGGCCCCGTCCGCCAAAGCGAGCGCGCCGGGCGCTACGCGGAAGCCGGTAGACGCCTCGGCGATCGCTTCGACGGAATCACTCTGCTGCGCGAGGACGGCACCGCCACCTACCACCTGGCGAGCGTTGTCGACGACGTCGACTTCGGGATCACGCACGTCCTGCGCGGCAACGACCACCGGCCGAACGAACAGCTGCACCGGCGGCTCGCCGAGGCGCTCGGCGCGACGCCGCCCGAGTACGTCCACCACGGTCTGATCCTCGGCGACGACGGACGCAAGCTGTCGAAGCGGGCTCCGGGGGCGACGGTCGCTTCGCTGCACGAGCAGGGGATTCCGGCAGCGGCCGTCCGCCGCTACCTCGAGGAGCTCGGGTTGCCCAAGCATGACGTCCACTACGACCTGCCGCGGATCAGGCGGCTTGCGATCGAAGCGATCGCCGAGATGCCGGACGCTGAGCTCGCGGACGCCGCGGGTGCGCCGGTCGGGGTCGTGCCCGTGCTGCGGGGAGCGCGGGACCTGAACGAGGCCGGCGAGCTAGCGCGGCAGGTGCTCGAGCCCGAGGCGGCGAAGCTGCCGCCCGATGCGCGGCCGACGCTGGAGCGTTTCAAGGAGCTGCGCGAGCGCGCGAGCAACGGCCTCGACCACGAAGCCGCCCGCGAGCTCGTCCGGGAGCTGAAGGCCGTCGGCGGCGACCTGAAGACGCTGCGGCTGGCCTTGACCGGCCGCGAGCGCGGGCCGGAGCTCTCGGCGGTGCTCGAGGCCCTGACGAAGGAGGAAGCGCTGCGGAGGGCCGATGCGGCTCTTTGACACCTACAGCCGCGGCCTCGTCGAGCTGCCGCCGCTCCCGGGTCCGATCCGCATGTACTTCTGCGGGCCGACCGTCTACCAACGGATCCACATCGGGAATGCGCGGCCGTTCGTGCTCTCCATGTGGATGAAGCGCTGGCTCGAGCAGTCCGGCTACGACGTCCGGCTCGCCGAGAACATCACCGACATCAACGACAAGATCTACCGGGCCGCACCGGGAGCCAGCGCCGAGCTCGCCGCGGCGGCGTCCCGGTGGTACGTCGAGGACACGGATCTACTCGGCCTCGGCCGTCCCGACCACGAGCCGAAGGCGACGGAGACGATTCCCGAGATCGTCGAGTTGATCGGCAAGCTCGTCGACGGCGGGCTCGCCTATCCGGCGGGCGGCGACGTCTACTTCCGCGTCGCCGCGTTTCCGGAGTACGGCCGCCTCTCGGGCCGCGAGGGCGATCACAAGGCGCTGCACAATCCCTCGGAGGAAGCCGAGCGCGAGGAGCTCAAGCAAGACCCGCGGGACTTTGCGCTGTGGAAGGCGCACAAGGAGGGTGAGGACACCGTCTGGGAATCGCCGTGGGGGCCCGGCCGGCCCGGCTGGCACATCGAGTGCTCGGCGATGGCGGAGAAGTTCCTCGGCCCAGTGTTCGAGATTCACGGCGGCGGCAACGACCTGGTCTTCCCTCACCACGAGAACGAGCTGGCCCAGTCGCGCGGCGCCGGCAGCGAGTTTGCGCGCATCTGGATGCACAACGGGATGCTGGAGCTGACCGGCGAGAAGATGTCGAAGTCGCTCGGCAACATCGTCCCCCTTCGCGACGCGGTCGAGGAGTGGGGGCGCGAGACGATCCTGCTCTTCTTCCTGACGGCTCACTGGCGCAAGCCGATCCACCTCAGCGACGCGGTGCTCGCGCAAGCACGGGCGCAGGCTGAGACGTTCCGCAACTACTTCGTCGGGCTCGAGCATGAGCCGGAGGAGCCGGAGCGGGATGAGCTCGCCCGCGTGCTCGACGACGACTTCAACACACCGGACGCGTTGGCGCTCTTCCACGACTGGCGGACTCGCGGCCGAACAGCGTCCCTACTTTGGGGATTGGCGCTGTTCGGGCTGGGCAGCCTTGCCGAAGCGGCCTCGGCGCCGGCGGATCTTGTCGCCCTCGCGGAGAAGCGGAGCAAGGCCAGGGCAAGCCGGGACTTCGACGAGGCAGATCGGCTCCGCGGCGCGATCGAGGAGCAGGGCTGGGAGGTCCGCGACGTCGCCGACGGCTTCGAGCTCGTCCCGAAGTGACTCGCGAGCAGATCTACGGGCGCCGGCCTGTCCGCGAAGCGTTGCGAGGGCCGCGCGAGGTGGTCGAG
The DNA here is from genome assembly GCA_005888315.1 of Actinomycetota bacterium. Taxonomy (GTDB): domain Bacteria; phylum Actinomycetota; class Thermoleophilia; order Gaiellales; family Gaiellaceae; genus 13-2-20CM-68-14. The sequence continues at coordinate 13,857 of VAWH01000025.1, forward strand.
CTCTGGGTGACGGAGCGCGCTCTGAACGCAGAGCCATGGCTGCGCGAGCCAGGCCTCGGGACCAGGTCCCGGGTCAAGGCCGAGCGGGACCTGACCGAAGCGGCTGGGACGCGCGACCACCAGGGCGTGCTCGCCTGGGCCGAGCCCTACCGCTACGCGGATGCATACGAGCTCGCCGGTGGCGACTCGCCGCTGCTTGTGTGCCTCGACCAGGTGACCGACCCTCAAAATCTAGGCGCCGTCGCGCGGACGGCCGAGGCAGCGGGCGCGACGGGCGTCGTCGTGCCGGCGCACAACGCCGCCCGGGTGACGCCAGCAGTCGTGAGGGCCTCGGCCGGAGCGATCGAGCACCTCCCCGTTGCGGTCGTCAAGAACATGGCCCGCTACCTCGCGGAGGTGAAGGGGCCGCACCTTTGGGCGTGGGCCGCCACCGGCGACGCAGACACGCCGCTCTGGCAGGCCGACCTGACCGGCGGGATCGCGCTCGTCCTCGGCGCGGAAGGAAAGGGCGTCCGGCCGCTCGTCCGGCGCACCTGCGACGCCTCGGTCTCGATTCCGCTCGCGGGCGAGGTCGAATCGCTGAACGTCAGCGTCGCCGCCGGCGTCCTGCTCTACGAAGCCCGCAGGCAGCGCAACGGTGGCTGAGCCGACCTTCTACCTGTTCGACGGCTACAACGTTCTCCACGCCGGCCCGTTCTCGGATCCGCGCGAGCTGGTCGATCGGCTCGCCAGCTTCGTCGCCCTCAAGGGCGCCCGCGGGGTGGTCGTCTTCGACGGAGTTGGCGAGGAGCGGACGCATGGCCCGCTCGAAGTCCGCTACGCGCCACACGCGGATGCCGTGCTCGAGCGGTTGGCGGCGGAGCTCCGCGGCACAGAGCGGGTCTGCCTCGTCTCGTCCGACCTCGCGGTGCGCGGCACCTCCGGCCAGGAAGTGATGAAGTTGAGCTCCGCGGGCTTCGTCCGGGATCTCGTGCCGGCGAGCAAGCAAGAGGAACGGCCGCATAGATTGGGCGATCGACTCGATCGGGCGACAAGGGACCGGTTGGAGCGATTGAGACGCAATCGGTCCGGTTAAGTCGATATAAACGCAAGGTCTTGTATTTTTGTTGGGACCTTGCTACCGTCACCTCAACCTCAACGTGAGATTCGGTCCTCGGACCGGATCCCACCCGTGAGAGAGGGGAGCGAATGCCGGCCCGTTCAGCCCCAGCGTACTCGGCTCAAAGACAGCAGCGCGAGCTCGCGGATCTCCAACTCGTCGTCCGCGCCCGGAACGGCGACCAGGCTGCGCTCGACGGACTGATTCGCCGCTACACCGGCTTCGTCCGCCTCAAGGCCAGCTCGTACTTCCTCGCCGGCGGCGATCCGGAGGACCTGATCCAGGAAGGCCTGATCGGCCTCTACAAAGCCGTGCGAGATTTCCGGCACGACAAGGAGACCTCGTTCCGCAGCTTCGCCGAGCTCTGCGTGACCCGGCAGATCATCACGGCGATCAAGACCGCGACTCGCTTCAAGCACTCGCCGCTGAACACATACATCTCGTTCTCGAACACGCCGGCAGGCCAGGACTCCGATTCGGACGTCACGCTCGGCGACGCGCTGCCCGGCCCAACCGTCGACGATCCATCGATCTGCGTGATCTCGACCGAGGAGCTGCAGAGCCTCGTCTTCTCGCTCGGCACCGGCCTGTCGAAGCTCGAAGCCGACGCCTTGAAGCTGTACCTCGAAGGCTCGTCGTACGAGGAGATGGCCGAGGAGCTTGGCTGCGACACGAAGACGATCGACAACGCGCTGCAGCGGGTCAAGCGGAAGGTGCTTCAACATCAGCAGCTCCGTCAGGTGCTCGACTAGGCATCCACCCGCGATCGAGACGACCAGCCGTGTTGTCGCCTACCATTCCTGCGGCGCCGGAGTAGCTCAGCTGGTAGAGCAAGCGCCTTGTAAGCGCTAGGCCGGCGGTTCGAGTCCGCCCTCCGGCTCTGACGGGTTTGACGCCGCGATATCGGTCTGATATCTAGATATCCATGCGCATCGGACGCAGCGTCGTTCGCCTCACCGGAGAGCCGGTCGTCGGCTGGAAGATCTGGCGCGTCGAGCACGACGAAGCGCGCACTCGCCTCCGCAGCGTCCTCTACGGGAGCCTTTGGCCTCCGGGCCGGCCGGCAATTGCCGACTGCAAGAAGCTGCTGCGCAAACGGCACGAGGCACCAGACCCGCTCTGCGAGTGCGGGATCCACGTGGCCAAGTCGCTTCGCGAATGGGGCCACTACCTCGCCGTCGGGGACGATCGCGTCTTCGGCCGCGCGCTGATCTGGGGTGAGCGCCTCGAAGGCGAGCTCGGCTGGCGTGCCGCCGCCGCGTACCCGGTTGAGGTCCAGGTGCCGGCAACGCTCGAGGATGCCGGCAGCGTCGCCGCGGAACTCATGGTCTACGGCGTTCCCGTCGAGGTCGTCGGCGCGCCGGCTCCCGCAAAGGAGGTCGTCGTCGCATGACGCCGCTCGTACCCACCGTGATCGAGCAGACGAGCCGCGGCGAACGGGCCTTCGACATCTACTCGCGCCTGCTCGACGAGCGCATCGTCTTCGTCGGCTCGGCGGTCGACGACCAGGTCGCGAACCTCGTGAACGCGCAGCTCCTTCACCTCGAGTCGGAGGATCCTGAGCAGGACATCTCGCTTTACATCAACTCACCCGGCGGGGACGTCTACTCGGGTCTCGCGATCTACGACACCATGCAGTTCGTCAAGCCGGACGTTCGCACGATGTGCGTCGGAATTGCGATGTCGATCGGTGCGGTCCTGCTCGCCGGCGGCGCGAAGGGCAAGCGCAGCTCGCTCCCGAACGGGAAGATCTTGGTTCATCAGCTCTGGACCCCCGGTTTCGGGGGGCAGGCCTCGGATGTCGAGATCCGGGCTCGTGAGGCGATCGAGATGAAACGGCGTCTCGAGGAGATCCTGGCCGAGAAGACCGGTCAGACGCTCGAGCAGCTCGCTCACGACACCGAGCGCGACAACTTCATGACGCCGCGAGAGGCGCTCGAGTACGGGCTGATCGACGAGGTCGTCGAGCGCCGCTGAGCGGCGTTCTCACACTTCCACGAGCTTTTCGATCAGGTCTGCAGCCCGGGCCGTTCCAGGATCGCCTTGCAACCGGCAGGCGATCCCGCTCAGGCGTTCCGGAAGCAGAGGATCCTCGAGGAGGCTCTCGATCGCGGCAAGCAGCTCAGCTGGGTCGTGCCCGTATGTGTCGAGCCGGCGGCCGAGGCCGAGCTCATGCATTCGTTGTGCGTTGTCGTATTGATCCCAGAAGAGCGGAAGCACGACCATCGGCTTGCCGAAGTGCAGAGACTCAGTGACGGTGTTGTTGCCGCCGTGTGTGATCACGACGTCGACCAGCGGCAGGATCGCCGGTTGCGGCAGGAACTCCTCGCCGGTCATGTTGGGGGCGAGCCGTAGCTCCTCGTGCTGCGGCCCCATGCTGACGACTACGAAGTGGTCTGTGCCGCCGAGCGTGTCGATCAGCTTCTGCATCAGCCGCACGTCCGCCGAGCCGAGGCTGCCGAGGCTGAGGTAGAGCACTGCGCGACCGGGTCCCCGGACATGGCCCGGGACCAGGTCCGCCCGGCGCACGCAGGAGCCGAGCCGAATCCACGTCGGCCCGAGCCGGCGAGACCGCTCGTAGTCGGCGTCGGCGGGATAGAGATAGAGGTTGAGAAAGGGCGACTCGTGGATGAACTCGCCTTCCGGCAGCGGCGGCGCTCCACAGGCGACGCAGAACTCCCTGAACTCCCTCTGTAGTGGTTCGTGGAGCTCGCGATAGCGCCTGCGGAATTCCTCCCAGTCCGAGCGGTCGTCGGTCGGGTAGCCGGAGAAGGTCGGCGGCAGAGCCGGGTCTTTCAGCTCCAGCGGGTTACACGAGACGATTCTGACCCAGGGAATGCCCGAGGCAAGCACCGCCGGAAAACCGACGACGTTGTCTTCGACGATCACGTCCGGTTTCACCTCCGCGAAGATCTCGGCAAGCCGCTCGTCGACGTAGCGCGCGCCGTCGACGAGCTCGCGCCAGACCGGCAGCACGAAGCCCTCGAGTTGCTCGATCGTCGGCTTCCGGAACTCCGGAGCCGTGTCGCGGACGAAGTCCTTCCAAAACTGGCCTGGCACCTCCTCGGCCTCCGGTGGGGGCTTCAGCCGCATCAGCACCTCCTCGAAGCCTTGCGCCTCGAGCGTGCCCGCGAACGACTCCTCGACCACGAACACGACGCGAGCTCCGCGGGCCCGAAGGACCTGTCCGATGCCGACGCAGTTGTTCGTCGGGCCGTACGCACCCTCGGGGAAGAAGACGACGGTCGGCCGGTCGCTCAAGCCTTCGACAGCGCCTGCTCGAGGTCGGCCCAGAGCTCGTCGGCGTCTTCGAGGCCGACGCTCAGGCGCAGCAGGTTCTCGGGCACGCGGTCGCCTTCCCAGCGACGGCGGCTCTCCAGGACCGAGTCGACGCCGCCCAGGCTGGTCGCGTTCGCGATCGTCCGCAGCGATCTCTCGACGCGCGACGCGTCGCCGCGGACGTCGAACGAGAGCATGCCGCCGAAGCCCGGGTAGCGCACGCGATCGACCGTCCCGTGAGCCTGCAGGCGCCCGGCCAGCTCACTCGCGGTCGCGCTCTGGCGCTCCACCCGAGCGCGCAGGGTTTTCAGGCTGCGCAGCAGCAGCCACGCCGAATCCGGCGGCGCGACCATCCCAGTGCGCCCACGAAGCTCGCGCAAGCGCGCCGCTGCATCCTGGTCCCTACAGACGACGGCTCCGAGCAGCAGGTCATCGTGGCCGCCCAGGTACTTCGTGGCACTGTGCAAGGCGTAGTCGGCGCCGTGCTCCAGCGGACGAAGGTAGACGGGCGTCGCCGCGGTCGAGTCGACGACGACGCGGCCGGGGTGCGCGGCGGCGGCCTCGAGGTTCGGCATGGTCAGGAACGGGTTCGAGGGCGCCTCGAGCCAGACGAGGTCGGCGCCGGCCGGCGGCGGGCCCGTCTGGTCGAACTCGACGAAGCGCAGACCCCAGCCCTCGAGCAGGTGGAAGAGCTCGCCGGTTCCGTAGTAGGCGCCCTCAGCGAGCGCGATCGTCCGCCCGGGCTCGAGCTCGGCGAGGACGAGTGCGGTGATCGCGGCAGACCCCGAGGGGAAGAGCAGCGCCTCGCCGCCGTCGAGCTCGCCGAGGACACGCTCGGCCTCGGCCCCCGTCGGGTGGGCGAAACGCTGGTAGTAGAAGTCGCCGGGCCGGCCGTCTCGGTACGGCCAGATCGTTGAGCGGTCGAGCGGTTCCACGGCCCCAACTCTACGTTCCGATTTGACGCTGTCCGGCGCCTGTGCGTAATGTCCAGCATCTCAGTCGAGAAAGCAGAAAGATAAGGAGAAGCGAATGCGGCGTATTTGGTTGACTTTGTGTCTGTTCTTGGCTGCAGGGGGCATCGCAGTCGGGGCTCAGGGGGCTTCCGCGAAGACCACGCTCAGCCTCGTCGCGTACTCCACGCCCAAGGACGCATACGCGAAGATCATCCCCGCGTTCCAGGGAAGCGCGGCCGGCAAGGACGTCTCCTTCAACCAGTCCTACGGCGCATCGGGCGACCAGGCGCGTGCTGTCGCCGCCGGGCTCAGCGCCGACGTCGTCGCACTCTCGCTCGCGCCCGATGTCTCCACGCTCGTCAAGAAGGGCGTCGTCCCGAGCAGTTGGACCCGGAACCGCTACCACGGGATGGTGACCGACTCGGTCGTCGTCTTCGTCGTCCGCGACGGAAACCCGAAGAAGATCCACACCTGGGCCGACCTGACGAGAAGCGGCGTCCAGGTGATCACGCCCAACCCGTTTACGTCGGGCGGCGCGCGCTGGAACGTGATGGCGGCCTACGGGGCGGAGCGCGCGCAGGGCAAGACGGACAAACAGGCGATCGATTACCTGAAGAAGCTGTTCAAGAACGTGCCCGTGCTGCCGAAGAGCGCGCGCGAGGCGACCCAGGTTTTCGCGAGCGGCAAGGGCGACGTCCTGCTCACCTACGAAAACGAGGCGATCTACGCCAACAAGAAGGGTGTGCACACCGAGTACGTGCTGCCGAAGCAGACGATCCTGATCGAGAATCCCGTCGCGCTTACGAAGAGCGGTCTGAAGCATCCCGAGGCAAAGGCTTTTCTGAAGTTCCTCTGGTCCGCGAAGGCGCAGAAGCTCTTCGGCGACACCGGCTACCGGCCCGTCGTCAAGTCAGTCGCCAGGAGCGCGAAGTACCGGTTCAAGCAGCCGAAGACGCTCTTCAAGATCAATTCCAAGGCTCTCGGTCTGCGCGGCTGGAAGTCGGTTCAGTTCCGCTTCTTCAATCACGACAGCGGGGTCATGGTGAAGGTAATTGGCCGCTAGCTCGGCCCTCGCCGTCTCGCGCCCGGGGGCGGTTCTCGGCCGCGCCGGGGGCGGTCTGGCACGCGGCATCGCGCTCGGCTACCTGAGCTTGATCGTGCTCGTGCCGCTCGCGGCACTCATCTGGAGCTCGCGGGCGCAGGGACTCGGAACGTTCTGGGACGAGGTCGCAAAGGCGGAGGCGGCCTCGGCGCTGAAGCTGACGCTGGTGGCGGCTCTGCTCGTTGCCGCCTTCAACGCGGTGACCGGCACGGCGATCGCGTGGGTGCTCGTCCGCGACTCGTTCCGGGGCAAAGGGATCGTCAACGCGGTCATCGATCTGCCCTTCGCGCTGCCGACGATCGTCGCCGGGCTCGTCCTCCTCCAGCTCTACGGCCCGCAGAGTCCGTTCGGCGTCAACCTGGCCTTTCAGCGAACGGGGCTCGTACTCGCGCTGCTCTTTGTGACGTTGCCGTTCGTCGTGCGCGCGGTGCAGCCCGTGCTGCTCGAGCTCGACCGGGAGATGGAAGAGGCGGCCGAATCGCTCGGCGCGCGGCGGCTCGCCGTGTTTCGCCGAATCGTTTTCCCGAACCTGCTGCCGGCGATCCTCTCGGGGGTCGCGCTGGCCTTTGCGCGGGCGGTCGGCGAGTTCGGCGCGGTCGTGCTGATCTCCGGCAACGTGCCCTTCAAGACCGAGGTCTCCTCGGTCTACATCTCCGGCCAGATCGAGTCGGACAATCCCGCCGGCGCCGCCGCGGTTTCGGTTGTCCTGCTGCTGATCTCGCTCGGCGTTCTGCTTTTGATCGGCGTCTTCCGCCACTGGAGGACTCGCCATGACCGCTAGATACGCGTTGCGCTTCGGCGCGCTCGGCTACCTGGCGTTCCTGCTCCTCGTCCCGGTCGGGCTGGTCTTCTACCGGACCTTCGAGCACGGGCTCCATCCGGCCTGGGCGGCTGTGACCAACCCGCAGGCGCAGCACGCTCTCTGGCTGACGCTCTTGATCGCGGCGATCGCCGTTCCGGCAAACACCGTCTTCGGCGTCGTCCTCGCGATCGCGCTGGTCAGGCACCGCTTCCCCGGCCGCGGTCTCGTCAACGCCGTCGTCGACCTGCCGCTGGCGCTCTCGCCGGTGGTCGTCGGGCTGGCGCTGTACCTGCTCTACGGCACCGGCGGCTGGCTCGGCGGGCTTTCCCAGCACGGGATCAAGATCCTGTTCGCGCTGCCGGGGATGACGCTCGCGACGATCTTCGTCTCGTTGCCGTTCGTCGTCCGCGAGGTCGTCCCGGTCCTGCGGGAGATCGGCACCGACCAGGAGCAGGCGGCCGAGACGCTCGGCGCGGCGCCGTTCACGACATTCCGCCGGATCACGCTGCCGGCGATCCGCTGGGCCGTCGGCTACGGGGTCGTGCTGACCACGGCGCGGGCGATCGGCGAGTTCGGCGCGGTCAGCGTCGTCTCCGGTCGGATCGAGGGAAAGACCGAGACCTTGCCGCTCTACGTGCAATCGCAGTTCGAGGGGTTCAACACGACCGGCGCGTTCGCCGCGTCGGTCGTGCTGGCGCTGATCGCGCTCGCGACCGTCCTTTGCATGCGGATGTTCCGACCCAAGGAGGCGCGTTAATGGGCATCACCGTCGTTGACGTCAAGAAGAAGTTCGGCGAGTTCGTCGCGCTCGACGACGTCTCGGTCGCGATCCCCGAGGGCTCGCTGACAGCGCTGCTCGGGCCGAGCGGCAGCGGCAAGTCGACCCTCCTGCGCGTGATCGCAGGTCTCGAGGACCCCGACGGCGGGCAGGTCCTGCTCGGCGCCGAGGACGTCACGCATAGGCCTGCACGCGCCCGCGGGGTCGGCATGGTCTTCCAGCACTACGCGGCCTTCAAGCACATGACCGTCTGGGAGAACGTCGCCTTCGGGCTCAAGGTCCGTAAGCGCCCGAAGGACGAGATCGGGAAGCGGGTGCACGAGCTGCTCGAGCTCGTCCAGCTCGAAGGGCTGGCCAAGCGCTATCCGGCCCAGCTTTCGGGCGGCCAGCGGCAGCGGATGGCGCTGGCGCGGGCCTTGGCCGTCGATCCGGACGTGCTCCTGCTCGACGAGCCGTTCGGCGCCCTCGACGCGCGCGTCCGCAAAGAGCTGCGCGCCTGGCTGCGCCGGCTCCACGACGAGGTGCACGTGACGACGATCATCGTCACGCACGACCAGGAGGAGGCGATGGAGGTCGCGGGCCAGATCGTCGTCATCAATCAGGGCCGCGTCGAGCAGGTCGGCACGCCGCGGGAGCTCTACGAAACACCGGCGAACGAGTTCGTGATGAGCTTCATCGGACCGGTCAACCGGATCGGCGACACGTTCGTACGGCCGCGAGACATCAGCCTTAGCCTCGAGGACGGCGGCGACACGACCGAGGCGATGGTCGAGCGGGTCGTCCACCTCGGCTTCGAGGTAAGGGCGGAGCTCGTGCGCGACGACGGCCAGCACCTGCTCGCGCAGCTCACTCAGGAGGAAGCGGAGGCGCTCGAGCTCGAGCGCGGCGTCATCGTCTACATCCGGCCGAGCCGCCAGACCGTCTTCACCCCCTGAGTGGCCTGACCGGCGACGTTCGCCGGCTCCGTCCTCACCGGCCAGGCCTAGTGGCCCGACCGGCGACGTTCGCCGGCTCCCTGGCCCGCGATCACGCTGCGCCAAAGTCCACGCTCGCCCTTGTCAAGGCTGCCAGCCTTGCCTGCGTCCGATCGCGGCCTCTGGCTTGGTGCTCGCGACCCAGGAAGCGGGGAACCTCACCGGCCAGGCCACTAGGCTGCAGCCAATGCGCGTCGTGGCGGGCATCTTCGGGGTCGTCCTGATCCTGCTGATGCTGTTCGAGTTCTTCGTGACCTTCTTGCTGCCACGGCGCGTGCGGCGCGACCCGCGGATCGCGCGCGGACTCACCCGCCTACTCTGGCTTCCGTGGCGGGCGCTCGCGCGACGCGTCTCGCCGGCGACGGCAGACACATGGCTTGGCTTCTTTGGTCCCTTCGCGCTCCTCTTCCAGCTGGTCGTGTGGACGCTCGGGCTGATGACCGGCTACGCACTGCTCGAGTGGGGAGCCGTTGGTGGGACGTTCGGCGACCGCTTGCTTTCGAGCTCCGGCGTATTCCTCAGCGCGGAGAGTCCGTCCGGCTCGACCGCGGGCCATCTGATCGGCCTCTTCGAGGCGGCGAGCGGCGTCGCCGTCGTCTTCATCGTGATCGGCTACCTGCCGGCCGTCTACGCCGCCTTTTCACGGCGCGAGACGGCTGTCTCGCAGCTCGCTACGCGAGGAGGCTCCCCGCCCGCGGCCGGCCTCCTGCTTCACCAGGCGATCGGCCGGCAGCACTGGCAAGAGCTCAAAGGCGAGCTCCAGGCCTGGGAGGAGTGGGCGGCGGAGTTGATGGAGACTCACCTCTCGTACCCGCTGCTCGGGTTCTACCGCTCCCAGCACGTGAGCCAGAACTGGCTCGCGGCGCTGACCGCAATGGTCGACGTCGCCGCCTTCGTCAAAGCGACGGCGCCCGAAGGGAAGGTTCGTGCCGCCGACGTCACTTTCGGCATCGGCCGGCACGCGTTCGCGGATCTCGCGCTGCAATTCCGGCTCGAGCGAGGCGCCGTCCAGGAGCGGCTGACGGCGGACGAGTTCGACCAGCTCTATTCGATCGTCGAGGCGGCCACGGACGACTCCGTTGGCCGGGAGACCGCCCACCGTCGGCTTGCAGAGCTTCGCGAGCAATACGAGCCGAATGCCGAGGCGCTTGCTCGCTTCCTCGCGCTCGACCTTCCGCGCTGGCTGCCCGCGGAGCTCGAGTCAGTGCGGCAGCCAGGCGTCGGGGTCGGCGGCGATGGCCGCGACCTCGTCGGGCAGCCGCCCCGCCGCTAAGTCGGCGAGGGTGACGGCCTCGAGGACGGCGCGCAAGTTCGCCCGCACCGCGACCCAGACCTGCTGCAGAGGCCCTGCGGGCCCGACGTACTCGACCAGCTCCGGTCGGCGCCCGCGAACGTTCGCGATCGGCCCCTCGACCGCGCGAATCACCTCGGCGAGCGAGATTTGGTCGGGCGGCAGGGAGAGCCAGTAGCCGCCCTCTGCTCCGCGCTGGCTTTGGACGAGGCCGGCGTGCTTGAGGTCGAGCAGGATGTTCTCGAGGAACTTGAGCGGGATCTCTTGAGCCTGCGCCAGGCGGTCGCCCTTGACCGGGCCTTCGCCCGCGGCGGCGAGCTCGGCACACGCCCGTAACGCGTAGTCGACCTTGGCCGAGACTCGCATGGCCTGATTGTGCCTCGGCGGGCCTGGCCCGCTCGCTTGTTCCTTAGGCGGAGACGGTTGTGGCGGTTTCGCGCTGCGGGTCGGCCACCATGACCCGGTTCTTGCCGCCCCGCTTTGCCTCGTAGAGCGCTTCGTCCGCCGCGGCGACGAGCTTTTCTGCCCGGTCGAGATCTCCCTTGACCGCGACGCCCACGCTCGCCGTCACCGAGAGCTCGCGTCCGTCGGGAAGCTCGATCGTCGCAGCCGCGACGTCGGCGCACAGGCGCTCGGCGAGCGTCGTCGCGCCGCGGAGGTCGGTCTCGGGCGCGAGCACGGCGAACTCTTCACCCCCGTAGCGGGCTGCGAAATCGACCTGCCGCGCGCTGGAGTCGAGGATGGTGGCCACGCGGCGGAGGACGGCGTCGCCGGCCTGATGGCCGAGCTCGTCGTTGATGCTCTTGAAGTTGTCGAGATCGACGAGCACCAGCGCCAGCGAGTCGCCGACTCGCTCGGCGCGCCGCCATTCGAGCGCCAACTCGTCGTCGAACGAGCGCCGGTTCGCGAGGCTGGTAAGTCCGTCGGTTGCGGCCTGGGAGGCCACGCGGCGAAAGTCTCCAAGCGCGTTCAGGATCGGCCGTGCGAACCCGAGCGCGACGAGGATGAGCAGCGCGAAGGAACCGAGGGCGGCGTACAAGATGCGGTGCTGGTAGGGCCGCACGTTCGCGGAGATCGTCTTCTCCGGGCGGAGCGCGAAGAGGCTGATGCCGACCGCATTGGGTACGCGCGAGAGCAGACCGCGATAGGAATGGCCGCCCACCTGAACAGTGCGTCCGTGCATCTGTATGTGCTGCCCGGTTCCGACCACGGTGCCGTCACGCACGATTAAGAGCCGGTCGCTCCGACCATGGGCGGCGGTGCGGGCGAGGCGAGCGGCGAGTCGCCGGTTCAGCGCGATCGTCGCGACGACGGTCCCGATTCGCTTGCCGTTGACGGTCAGCGAGATCGAGCGGGCAAGCGCGACCGGTGGCCCGTGCCCGGCGACGCGTTCTCGCCGGAGATAGAAGAGGACGCCGGGCGCGCCGGCGGCGATCTTCTTGATCGCACTGCGGTCACTGGCGATGATTGCGCGCTGAAGGACAGGCGAACGGGCGAGGTCGTCTGCCCGATTCGAAGCATCGTCTCCGAGCTGCCCGAGCTCTTGGCTCGCCCCCTGGAGCTGGGCACGAAGCGCGCTGTCTGTCCGCGCGCGCTCGTTCTGAAGCGCGTTCGCGTCGAGGATGTGGACCGTCGCCACAATCGGGATTACGCCGACGACGAGGACGCCGACGAGCAATTGCAGCAGGGCGCGGCGCGAGACCGTCCGCTGGGCAGGCCGGCGCCGGCCGTCGGAGCGCGGATCGTGGCCAGGACTCGTCGCAGGGGCCGCAGGCGCCATCTGCTGCGTTATCGACCCGCAGGGCTCGGGCCTTGAGCCTCACCCGAGGATCTCGCACCGGCCGCCCCGGGGAAAGCCCGGACGTCCTCTAGAACTCGTTGTCCGGGAGACCGGACTCGATGGCCGTGCCGCTTGGCGTCGTCCAGACCATCGTTCCGACGTTCTTCTGGTGCAAGGCCTTGCCGGTCGGCGTGCCGAGGATCACTTTGACGACGCTGCCGGTGAGCGTCATCGTCGAGCCGGGCGCGGTGACGTTTTGCGCGGCGTAATCACCGCCGAGCCGGACGGAACCGAGTGCCGCAAGCTGCTCTCCGGTCGTCGAGTTGAGGATCGTGACGAAGTCGTTCGTTGCGCTCTCGTTGATTCGCAGTGTCACGGTCGTGGCCGCTCCGTTCCAGCCCGCGAGGATCAGTGAGGGATCCGGCGCGCTGGCGAACGTGTACACGATCGCGTCGCCCGCCGCAGGCTTTCCGTGGGGGCCGCCGCCGCTCGTCGTCTGGATGTCCGCCGGCGCTGGTCCGATCGGAGGCCCGGAGGGTGGCGGGGGAGGCGGAGGCGGGGGAGGCGGAGGCGGGGGAGGCGGAGGCGGAGGTGTAGGAGGCGGAGGCGGCGGGGGCGGAGGAGGCGGAGGCGGAACGCTTTCGCTCGGGTCGCCTGTGTCCCCGGTGCCGCCCGTGTCTCCGGTTTCGCCCGGGTCCCCTGTGCCGCCCGTGTGGGGCTCGCCGATGTCGCCCGAGCCATTGCCGTCCGAGCCATTGCCGTCGCCCGAGCCATTGCCGCCACCGGTGCCGCTGCTGTCCCCGGTTCCGCCGCCGGCGCCGGCGGCGGGTGCCGGGGAGGTGCCGCCGCTGCCGGCCGTGCGGGGATCGCTCGTACGGTCGTCGCCCGAGCCGCCGGAGTTGCCGGCGCCCGGGCCCTTGTCGTTTGCCGGTGGAGTCGCGTCTGCCCGTTGGCTCGGATCCTGCGGCGCATCGGCCGTCGCGAGCGTTGCCGTGTCGGGCGCTGCGGAAGGCAGTGCCGGCTGCGGCAGGATCGGGCGCAGTCTCTTTGGCCTCGTCGCGGTGCGCGCACGAGCTTGCGCGCGCCTGGCGACTTCGGCGTGGTAGGCCGCGAGAACTTCGTTGGAGACGATCGCCGTGGCCACGGTCTCCGGAGCGGATGCCCCAGACGCGGGTCCCCCGCCGGGGTCGCTCCCCTGTGCCCCGAAGACGACGCTTCGCCCGAGCCGGTTGCTGCCGCCCGCGCTCGTGAGCTGGGACAGCATGGGCAGGCCGATGGTCAGCCACAGGACGGCGACGGCAGGAAGCGCCACCACCGCCGGCAGGAACCGGGCGCGGGAGCGGGGAGTCGCTCGTGGCGCACGAATGCGCCGTGGTCTGTCGATGTATGAGTGCCGCATGCTTCTCGGCCGCCGCAGGCCTCGGTCAGAGGCTAGGCGACCAGCTACGAGCCCGATTCCCCCAAGAGGGTGAGTCGGAAGCGCGCTTCCCTCACTCGAACGAGGGAGGCGCGGCACGTGCGCTGCGGTCGGGATACGCTCGCGTCGTGGCGACCGAAGCCGATTCCACCGGCGCCAAGCTGCGCGAGCTCGCCGAGCTGCGCGAGCAGGCGCGGCATGCGGGCAGCGAGCGCGCGGTCGCGCGACAGCGCGAGCAAGGGAAGCTGCTCGCCCGCGAGCGAGTGGAAAAACTGCTCGATCCCGGCTCGTTCTTCGAGCTCGACCGCTACGTCCGGCATCGCGAATCGAGCTTCGGCATGCTCGAGCGGCGACCCTACGGCGACGCGGTCGTCACCGGCTACGGCACGATCTTCGGTCGCAAGGTCTTCGTCTTTTCCCAGGATTTCACCGTCTTCGGCGGTTCGCTGAGCGAGGTCTTTGCGGAGAAAATCTGCAAGGTCATGGATTTGGCGGCGAAGTTCGGCTGCCCCCTGATCGGGATCAACGACTCGGGCGGCGCCCGGATTCAAGAAGGCGTCGTCTCGCTCGCCGGCTACGCCGAGATCTTCTGGCGAAACGTTCAGTCCTCAGGCGTGATCCCGCAGCTCAGCTTGGTGATGGGCCCCTGCGCAGGCGGAGCCGTCTACTCGCCCGCGATGACCGATTTCGTGCTCATGGTCGAGGGCTCCTCGTACATGTTCATCACCGGGCCCGACGTCGTGAAGACGGTGACTGGCGAGGAGGTGACGTTCGAGGAGCTCGGCGGGGCGGCGACGCACGCGGCGAAATCCGGTGTCGCCCACTTGATCGCGCCCGACGAGGCGGCGTGTCTCGAAGACGCCCGCTACCTGCTCTCGTTCCTGCCGCAGAACAATGTCGACCCGCCGCCCTATGCGGAGCCTGCGGATCCCGCCGGGCGCGAGGACTCAGAGCTCGATTCGCTGATCCCGGACGATCCCGCGAAGCCATACGACATGAAGCAGGTCATCTCCCGCGTCGTCGACGACGGCGACTTCCTCGAGGTGCACGAGCGCTGGGCCGAGAACATCGTCTGCTGCTTCGCGCGCTTGAACGGGCACCCGGTCGGCGTCGTCGGCAACCAACCGCGGACGCTCGCCGGGGTGCTCGACATCGACTCGTCGACGAAGGCGGCGCGCTTCGTCCGGACGTGCGATGCGTTCAACCTGCCGCTCGTCACCTTCGTCGACGTGCCCGGATTTCTCCCGGGGACCGCTCAGGAGTGGGGCGGCATCATCCGCCACGGCGCAAAGCTGCTCTACGCCTATTGCGAGGCGACGGTTCCGAAGCTCGCCGTGATCACCCGCAAGGCCTACGGGGGCGCTTACGACGTCATGAGCTCGAAGCACATTCGTTCCGACTTCAACTTCGCCTGGCCGACGGCTGAGGTTGCCGTGATGGGACCGGAAGGAGCCGTCAACATCGTCTTCCGCAAGCAACTCGAGGAGGCCGAGGACCCCGAGGCGCGGCGCGCGGAGCTGATCGAGGAGTACCGAAGCCAGTTCGCCAACCCGTACACGGCCGCGGAGCGCGGTTACGTGGACGAGGTGATCGAGCCTCGTCGCACGCGACCCGTGTTGATCGACGCCCTCGAGACCGCGCTGACGAAGCGGGAACGGCGCCCGCCGAGGAAGCACGGCAACATCCCGCTCTAGCTGTCGCCGCCCGGCCGGTCCGTAGAGGTTCACGCGCGCGCACGCGACAAACTGGGCCCCACCGCTCCGCACCCAATTTCATCCTATTTCGAAGACGCGCACGCGTGGGTGACGGCGCTGGAACAAAAGAGAAACTCTTCGCGGTACGAGGCCGCACAGGGTGCGGCGGTCAGGGCGCTACTGGTTCCACTTGTCGGCGGTCTTCTTCTTGTGGCCGGTGCTCTTTGCCCGGACGCTCAAGTCGTCCTGCCTCCGCTCAGGAGCGGCAAGCTCTTCCGCCGGGTCCTTCGCCGGACCGGCGTGTCCGGGCTCCTGAGGCCGAGAGACCTTCTCCGGATGTCTGCGCTGCTCGCGGTTCAAGGGACCTCCTCTTCGGCTCCGAGGGTCCTGCGCAAACACGCGGCAACCTAAACAGCGGCTGCGTATTGAAGCTCCGGCGCCGCCGCGGTACCGTCAGGACCGAGCTCTACCGAGAGGGCTTCGACGACCGATGGGTCGAATTGCGTCCCGGCGCAGCGGAGGATCTCCGCCAGGGCCTCGTCGCGCGAGCGGCGGCGGCGGTAGATGCGGTCGGACGTCATCGCGTCGAAGGCGTCCGCGACGAAGATGATCCGAGCGCCGACGGGGATCTCGGTCCCGGCGAGGCTGTCGGGATATCCGCTTCCGTCCCATCGTTCGTGGTGATGCAGCACCCACTTCGCGACGGGATCGACGCCGAGACTCTCGAGCATTCGAAATCCAATCTGAGCGTGCTGCCGGAGGGTTGCCCACTCAGGCTCGGTCAGCTGCTCTGGCTTGCAGAGGAGATCTTCGGGGAGAGCGAGCTTGCCGACGTCGTGGAGGCTCGCGGCGAGCTGTGTGAGCTCGAGCTCTTCGCGCGACAGGCCGAGGCGCGCGGCCAGTCGAACAGCAAGCTGCGCGACGCGCTGCGAATGGTTACCGGTGTAGACGTCTCGCGCATCGACCGCTCTGGCGAGGCTTGCCGCGGCTCGTAGGCGCCCGGCCCGGTCGCCCGCGGAGGCAAGGCGTCTCAGGTCGGCGAGCTCAACGACGTCGGGCCGGTAGACGCGCGCCCGATTCTTGCCGTATTCCTTGGCCCAGTAGAGCGCGCTGTCCACGAGCCTCAGCAGCTCGTCGCGCTCGCGGGCGTGCTCCGGCGCGATCGCGATCCCGGCACTGACGGTGACCGCGCCCATGTGGCCGAAATCGATCGTCGCGATCCGGTCGATGATCGACTCTGCGGCCGTCAAGGCGTCCGGTGCCTCGAAGCCCGGCAGGAGGACTGCGAACTCGTCTCCGCCGAGCCGGAAAGCTTCGCCCGTCTGGCGCAGACGAGCCGACACCTGCGAAAGCACCGAATCCCCGGCCGGATGGCCGAAGCGGTCGTTGACCCGCTTGAAGTCGTCGACGTCGACGAGGCATAGCGCGAGCGGCCGGTCGTAGCGAAGCGCGTGCTCGAGCTCCCGCGCCAGGCGCTCGTGGAAGTGGCGGTGGTTGCCGAGCCCTGTCAGCGGGTCGGTCAGCGCAAGACGCACGGCCCGCAGTGCTCGCAGCAGCGCTCGCTGGTAGAGCTGGATCGCGAGCAGCGGGCCTACCAGCGCGACGGAGAGCAGTGGTGCTCGCTGCCAGAGGACGACGAGGGTCAAGACCGCCGAGCCCATCAGCGTGAACGGCAGGATCGTTTTCCGGACACTCGAGGCGATCACGCCGGCCCAGGAACTCCGCGTCGCGCGGGCGACCACGGCCGTAATCAGGAGGACGTTGACCACGTAGCACACGTAGGTGGCGACAACGACGCGCGCGGCCGTCTCGGCCGGGCTCACCCCGCCGATCGCCGAGATCACAAGTCCAGCGCTCGCGGCGGTCAGCGCGAAGGCGAAGGAGTTGTACGCGATTCGAACCGCGGGCCTACGTTCGAGCAGCTGCATCACGGCCGGCGTCGCGGAGACGACGAGAACGCCTGCAGCCCACCCGAACAGCACGATCGCCGAGAGCCCGAAGACGAAGGCGAGCGAGACCCCGTTTGCGTCGAGATCGTCGACCGGGACGGGGAAGCGGTCTGCGAGGAGCGAGGCGCCGAGGAATGCCGCCAGGCCCGCCAGGACCGTGACGCTGTGCGTAGCCATCCCAAAGGAGAGGGCCGCGGCGACGACGGTTGCCAGTCCTGCGACGCAGACCGGGATGACGACCGGAAAGAGACTTCGGCGGGCGGCTGCCGACTCACTCATCGCGCGGCCGCTACCACTCGAGGAAGTTGGCGAGATCGAGCGAGCCGAGCGCCGCCGCAACGGCGAGCAGCGTGGCCACGATCAGCAGAAGGCGAAGACTTGGCCTCCACTGCAACATTCAGAACCTCCCTCTCTCCTAAATGGCGGACGAGGCGATTGTCTCTTGCGCCGAGGTCCAAGCCATCACCCGGACGGGGGATCGCGTCGAGGGTGGTGGTGCAAGAGCCCCTTTTCACAATGAAGCACTGAGCCGTCGGGCCGCGGCGGACGGCCCCTCCGCCCTGGTATCGCAGTCGCGTCCCGTATTACCAATACGGGCACTCCCCGCGTCCTTGCCAGGAACCGACCATCGCACCCCGACGACGAGGCCCATCATGAAAGGGGCTCTAAGCGCCGAGCTTGGCTTCGGCGAGCGGCCGGCGCGCCCAGGCAAAACGCTGCTTGTACCAGCCCGACAGAGGAGCGAGGGCGACGCCGTTGCCCGAAGAGTGGATGAACCAGCCCCCGCCGAGGTAGATGCCCGTGTGGTCGATCTGCGCCGGTTTCGACCGCGGGCCGGCAGCTCCCCAGAACAGGACGTCGGCCGGCTTCAGCTTCGCGAGCGGGATGCGCTTTGCCGGCGACACCTCGCCGCTCATCGCGAAGGTGGTTCGGCCCTTGAGCGTGCCCGCGAGCGCAGAGCCGCCGGGGTAGGCCTGAAGCTTGTAGACGCGCCACACGAATCCGGAGCAGTCGAAGCCCCCGGGAGCCTGGACGCCGACCGGCGCCTCGGCCTTCTCGCTTGTGCCGCCCCAGACGTAGGGATAGCCGATGAAGTGAACGGCCGTCTTGAGGACGGTCATTTGCCATTGCGACAGAGCAGGCAGTTCCAGCGCTTCCGCGAGCTGCTCGATTCGCTGGGTCTCCCAACCGCCGAAGCGCAGGATCTGCGCCGCCGAGTAGGCGGCTTCAGCGCGCGTCGCCGGCTGGCTCGGGAGCAGCTCGAGCGAATCGAGCTGGGTCGGATGATTCGTCCGAAGCCCGAGCAAACGCGCCACGACCTCCGTGCCGAAACGGCTCGGCGGGGCCAGCCCGGCGTCGCGGGCCGCGGCAGCGAACTCGCCGGCGACCACGTTGAGACCGAGGCCTCGGACAAGGGTCGCGTCGAGCTGGGCGATGGTGACCGGAGCTTGGGAATGCGTCGAGGCGGTGGCCGGTTCGGCGGTGAGGCCGGAGACGAGGGCCGTCAGCGCGCCGCGCGTAAGCGGGTCGTTCGGATGGAACGTCTGGACGCTCTTCGCCATGAGGCCGTGGGCGACGACGACCTTGATTTCGGCCTGGGCCCAGGGAGTCGAGGCTCCGCGGTGACTCCGGGCAGCCGCAGGTGCCGCGAGCACGGCAAAGACGGCAGCGGTCGCAAGGATGCGGCTCATCCGCCGTTCGTATCGTCAAGTCGAGCCGTGGCCTTTAGGTCTCTGCGGAACGACCGAACCGGCATCGGCTTTGCCGCCGGGATAGCCGGCCGCCGGGCAAAGCCGGACGTCCTCCGGGTCGGCGTCGCGAGCAGCGCCTCTAGGCTCTGACGGTGGAATTCAGCATCCGACCGGAGCCGAACCCGGAAGAGCAGGACGCTGTAGCGCTCGCGCTCGAGCGCCTGTTTGCGGCGGACAAGCTACCGCTCGCCTACAGAAGCCGCTGGCGCGCGGCGGGCGTTGCCGAGAATCTCGACTCTGACGAGAGTAGTGGCCTGACCACGCTCGCGACCCAGGAAGCGGGCAACGTCACCGGCCAGACCTAGTGGCCTGACCAGACCACTAGGCAACTGCGCGCCCGCGGAGCAGGCCGGGTGCCACGCGGGCGTAATCGAGCCCGGAGATCCAGGTCAGTACGAGCGCGACGAGCAGGGTCCACCACGCGATCGAGTCGCTCCAAGCGCGGCGACGCGGAGGCCAGAGACGAGGAGCTCGCGGGCGACGATCGCCGCCACCATCCAGGCGGGAAAAGACGCCCCGGCCGATCAGCACGATCAGGACGGTCAGGACGAGCAGCTTGTCGGCCACCGGGTCGAGCAGGGACCCGAGCTCGGAGGTCCGCCCGCGGGAGCGCGCAATCCGACCGTCGAACCAGTCGGTGCTCATGGCGAGACAGAAAAGCCCGGTCGCCCAGTAGTCGTGCCAGTGGAAGCTCGAGATATACAACGCCGCGACGATCGGCACCGCTCCCGCGCGCGCGATCGTCAGCTGGTCGGCCAGGCCCATCGACGGGGAGAATACGCGGGAGTGGCCACATTCTCGAAGATCCTGGTTGCCAACCGCGGCGAGATCGCCGTTCGCGTCTGCCGCACCCTGCGCGAGCTTGGGATCGCCACCGTCGCGGTCTATTCGGAGGCCGATCGCGGCTCGCTACACGTTGCCGCGGCCGACGAGGCCTACCTGATCGGGCCGGGCCCGGCGGCCGAGAGCTACCTCGATCAGCAGCGGCTGCTCGAGACGGCGGCGCGCGCCGGGGCGGAAGCCGTTCACCCCGGCTACGGCTTCCTCGCCGAGAACCCGCGCTTCGCCCGAGCTTGCGGGGCGGCGGGGCTCGTCTGGATCGGGCCCCCGGCCGAGGCGATCGAGGTGATGGGCTCGAAGACAGCCGCCCGGGAGGCCATGAAGGCCGCGGGCGTGCCGATCGTGCCGGGCACAACCGCAGCGGTCGACTCCGTCGAGGACGTCCTCCGCCTCGGCGCCGAGATCGGCTGGCCGATCGCGATCAAGGCCGCGGCCGGCGGCGGCGGGAAGGGCTTGCGGGTCGTGGCCGGTCCCGACGAGGCCGAGCGCGCCTTCGAGTCCGCCCGCCGTGAGGGCGAGGCCTACTTCTCGGACCCCGCCGTCTACATCGAGCGTTACCTCGAGGATCCGCGGCACGTCGAGGTTCAGATCCTCGCGGACGCGCATGGCAATGTGATCCACCTCGGGGAGCGCGACTGCACGATCCAGCGGCGCCACCAGAAACTCGTCGAGGAAACGCCATCGCCCGCGGTCGATGCGGAGCTCCGCGAGCGGATCGGCCGACTCGGCGTCGACGCCGCCACGGCGGTCGGCTACCGCAGCGCCGGCACGATCGAAGGGCTGCTCGACCGCGACGGCAACTACTTCTTCCTGGAGATGAACACCCGGATCCAGGTTGAGCACACGGTCACCGAGCTCGTCACCGGCCTCGACCTCGTGCGCGAGCAGGTTCTCATCGCGGCGGGAGAGCCGCTATCGCTGCGCCAGGACGACATCCGGCTGACCGGGCACGCGATCGAGTGCCGGATCAACGCGGAGGACCCGTCGAACGGCTTTCTGCCCAGCCCGGGGCGGATCGCGAGCTACCGGGAGCCGGCGGGGCCGGGCGTCAGGGTCGATTCGGGTGTGACCGCGGGCAGCGAGGTGGTCGGCCTCTACGACCCCCTGATCGCGAAGGTCGTTGTGCACGGGGTCGACCGCGAGCACGCGCGGCGGCGGATGCTGCGCGCCCTGGGCGAATACCAGATCGGAGGCGTTACGACGCTGCTCGGCTTCCACCAGGCATTGCTCGAGCACGCGTGCTTCGTCGAGGCGAAGACGTGTCACGGGGTCGTCGAATCGAAGGAGCTGGCGGAGCGAGCGGAACAGTTGTCTCATTCGCAAACAACGGTAGCGGCCTCGCCGGACGGCAAGCTGCGCGAGCGCGTCGCGCGGGTCGAACTCGACGGACGGCTCTTCGAAGTGACGGCGCTGATCCCGGAGCCCCCCTTTGCGGAGCTCGCACGCCGGCGCCGGGAGCGCATAGCCGGTGGCGCACATCACGGCGCCGCCAAGGACGCGGTCGTGACGCCGATGCAGGGCACGGTGCTCGCGGTGGAGGTCGCTGAGGGCGACGAGGTGCGCGCCGGGCAGGTGATCTGCGTCGTCGAGGCGATGAAGATGGAGAACGAGATCGCGGCGCATCGCGACGGCGTCATCACCGATCTCTCCGTCGCGCCCGGCCAGGCGGTCACGACGGGCCAAGTCGTCTGCGTCGTCGCCCAGCGCGAGACTTAGAACCGCGCTGGCGACCGATCTACGTTCCGAAGCTCAGATAGGTCTTGCCGAGGCGTCGCTACCCATGCCGCTTGGCCATGCCGGCTTTCCGGCGTGGCCGTCTCAACTCGGCTCAGCGACGGATCTCCGTTCCGAAGCTCAAATAGTCCGTTGGTACGCCCGAAACGTCCAGGTCGCGAATGCAGCGGTCGCCACCGACAAGCCGAAGAGCAGCGCCAGATGCAGCCCCACCGAGCCCCACTCCGTACCGCGCAGGACGACCTGCCGCGCCGCGATCACGCCCCAGTTGACGGGATTGAACTTCGCGGCGATCTGCATCCAGTGCGGCACTTGGCGGATCGAGATCAACGTCGACGAGAGGAAGAACAGCGGCAGCCCGATGAAGTTCGCGATCGCGATCATCGTCGCCTCCTTGCGCACCAGCAGCGCGATCCCCTGGGACAGCCCAGCGAAGGCAGAGTTCATCAGCGCCGCGGCCGCGAGGATCACGACCCAGCCGAACAGGCCCGTGTGGACGCGGACGCCGAGGGCGAGCGAGACGACCAGGATGATCACGCCCTGGACGACCGCGATCAGCGCCGAACGGACGATCTGCGAGACGACGAGCGAGATCCGGCTGACGGGCGTGGCGAGGAAGCGGGGCAGCACGTCGCGGTCGAGGTCGCTGATCATGGCCATCCCGCTCCAGGTTGCGCCGAAGAAGGAGTTCATGATCACGATCGCCGGAGCGAGGAAGGTGATGTAGGAGCTGGTTCCAAACCCGCCGCCGGGGAGGTTGGTGACGCGCTTGAAGAGCTGTCCGTAGAGAAGCAGCCAGACCATCGGCTGCACGAGCAACAGCGCGATCCAGATCGGCTCGCGCATCAGGTTCCGGAGCTGGCGGCCGACCATGAACCAGGTGTGCCGAACGGCGATCGTCATCGTTCCGCCGCGGAATCGTCCTCACGGGCGCCGGCCTCGTCCTCGGCGGCGAACTCGCGGCCCGTGTAGTGGAGGTAGACGTCGTCGAGCGAGGGCCGATGGGACGTGACCGCCTCGACGCCGATCCCCCTCGCCTCGAGCGCCGAGAGGATGGAAGGAATCGCGCGGGCGCCGCTCGCGACGCGGCTACGCAGCTTGCGACCCTCGGACGAGGCCTCGAGCACGTCTTCCAGAGCCGCGACGACCCCCTCCGCATCCGCCGCCCGCCCGTCGCTGAGCTCGACCTCGACCGCCTCGCCGCGGAGGCTGCGCTTCAGCTCCTCCGGTGTCCCCTCGACGACCACCCGCCCGAGGCTGACGATCGCGAGCCGGTCGGCAAGCTGGTCGGCCTCCTCCATGTAGTGCGTCGTCAGGAGGATCGTGAGCGCCTCGCCCTCGGCGAGCCGTTCGAGCTCCTCCCACATCGATGCGCGCGCCTCGGGATCGAGGCCGGTCGTCGGCTCGTCCAGGAAGAGCACCTGCGGACGATGGACGAGCCCGAGGGCGACGTCGAGCCGCCGCTTCATGCCGCCCGAGTAGCCACGCACGACGCGCTCGGCCGCGTCGGTGAGGCCGAGCAGATCCAGCAGCTCGCCGACCCGCGCCTCGAGGGCGCGGCCGCCGACGTCTTGGATGCGCCCCTGCAGCATCAGGTTCTCCCGGCCGGTGGCGTCCCGGTCGACGCCCGAGCTTTGCGGCACGTAGCCGATTGCCCGCCGGACGGCATTTGCCTCGGCGACGACGTCGTGGCCGGCCACCTCGGCCCGGCCCGCATCCGGCGTCGTCAGCGTCGCGAGCACCTTGACCGTCGTCGACTTGCCGGCTCCATTCGGGCCGAGCAGCCCGAAGAGCTCGCCGGCGTGGACGCGGAAGCCGACTCCGTCTAGCGCCTGAACCGCGCCATACCGCTTGCGCAACCCCTCGACGACGATCCCGTCCACGCGAACCGAGTCTAGTCAGGGCTGCGGAAGCGCCCGCGCGCCGGCGAGAGGCCGGCGCGCGGGTGATCAAGCGAGCTAGAAGCCGCCGATTCCGTTCGGCGTGCCGAGGCCGGTCGGGCCGTCGTAGCCCGGACCGGCGGTGCAGAGGTACTTCGACGAGGTATTGCGCTTGCCCCTCGAGCAGTTCCCGTTCGAGCCGCTGGCGACGTCGAACAACTTGCCCGGCGAGGCGTACGGAAGCCGCGCCGCATAGTCAATCGTGTTCGCGTTCTTCGCCAGGCCGTAGACCGAGGCGATGATCGGAGCTGCGACGCTGGTGCCGCCGAAGACGTACCAGTTCGCTCCCCCGGTCGAGCCGTAGCTGTCGTAGACGGCGACGCCCGTGTTCGGGTCGGCCACCGCTGAGACGTCGGCAACCGTCCGCCGCCCGCAGCCCGTGTCGGTCTGCCAGGAGCGCTTGGAGATCTGGGCGCTGCAGCCGCTCCCCGCACCGTTCCACGCCGATTCGCTCCAGCCGCGTGAGTTCACGGCGCTCGTCAAGCTCGTGCCGCCGACCGCGACGACGGTGTTGTAGGCCGCCGGCACCTCGACGCCGTAGCCGCCGTCGCCGGAGCTCACCGTGATCGCGACGCCCGGTTGGTCGTACGGGCCGGCATAGCTCGTCTCACCGAAGAACTCGCCGGCGCCGTAGCTGTTGCTGATCGCATTGGCGCCGAGAGCGTAGGCCTCGTTCACTGCAGCGCCGAGGTCGGCGAAGCTGTTCGAGTCGGCCTCGACGAGCAGGATCTTGCAGTTCGGGCAGACGGCGGAGACCATCTCGATGTCGAGGTCGATCTCCTGGCCCCAGCCGGTGTCGCCGGCCGGAGGCGCGGTGCCGCCGCGCTGGTTGCGCTTGTCGAAGCAGCCGTTTACCGCCGCCGGGCACGGCGGCAGGCCGAACTGGCTGCGGTAGGTCGCCAGGTCGGACGCGGCGTTCGGGTTGTCGTAGGCGTCGACGATCGCGACCGTCTGGCCGTTCCAGTTCCAGCTCGAGCCGGTCGGACCGGACCACTTGTAGGCGCTCGCGAGATCCTGCGGCGAGTAGCCGTACTGGTACGAGGGCGTTGCCAGCGGCGCTGCCCCGCCGTCGGCCGTGACGACGTGCGCGTCGCAATGGGCGAGACCGGGCACGGCGGCCGTACAGACGTTTCGCTGTCCGTGCGCCGGAAGCGGCTTGGGCCCGTGCGCGGCTGTGGCGGACCCGCCAGCGAAGGCGAAGATCGCGAACAGCGCGGCGAAGCCGGGAAACAGGCGATTCATTGAACCCTCCTCGGAGACTGCGGGCCCGGAAGGTAACAGCCGAGCCGGATCTTGCAAAGCCCCCAAAAAGGGGGCCTGGCCCCCCGCGAAGGTGCGGGGTGGTCACGCCTGCGCGCACCTCTTCGCGCCGAGAGCGCCGGCGAACTCTCGAAGATGATCGCGCGCCGATTGCGCTCGTGGCGCGTAGCCTGCGACCCTCGAATCGTGCCGAGCGAGAGCGCCGACCAGCCACACGTCAAGCTCGAGCTTGTATCGCTTCCACGCTAGGAAGTCCCTCTGGAGCCGAGTCCGCTGCCCTTCCGGCGTCAGTCGTTCGAGCGCGTCGAGAGCCTGTTCCTCGACAACGTTCGCGCGCCTCTGGGTCTCGAGCAGGCCGATGCTCGTTGGCAGAGCCGCGATGCGAGCCTGCTCGCGGGCGCAGATCCCGTTCGCCGACGCGGCCCAACGGTGTGCGCGGCGGCTTGCCGAGATCGCCGTGGTCGCCGCAAGCGCAACCATTCCGGCGAGCACTAGCGTGAGCGCGACGAGCGACACGCGTCGTACGCGGCTCTGCGGCTGAAACAAGGCTCGGCCTGGCATTCGGATCTTCACCGGCGACAAGCTCAGCTGCGCGGCGAGCGCAGCATTCAGAGCTCGCGCCGCCGAGATGCGCTTTCGCCGGGCCGGCGCGCGGAGCCGCATGGCTCCGAAGACGAGCAGTGGGTAAAGAAGGCCATCCGGCCGCCAGCTCCAAGTGAGCCCGAGCTCGGCGAGAACCAGGACGACAAGCAAGAGATGCAGCGGCCGAAACCGTTTCCGCCAGGACAGCCACTCGAGCATCGCATCCGCAAACCCGACGGCGTACGGGGCGTCCCTCGGATCATCGACCGCGACCCCCTTGCGGACAGCCCGTGCCACGCGCCGCCGGCGCGCGCGGGCGAGGTCGAGCCACTTCACCTCATGCCGAGGATCGGTCATCGACCCTCGATCGGCAGGGCCCGATCGCCGCTTGAGTGCGCCGGCGGCGGCTAGAGTCCGCCGCCGGTGGATCTCTACGAGTACCAGGGCAAGGAGCTGTTTCGGCGCTTCGGGATCCCGACGTCCGAGGGGCGCCTCGCCTCGACGCCGGCCGAGGCGCAAGCCGCGGCGGAAGAGCTCGGCGGCCAGGTCGTCGTCAAGGCCCAGGTGCTGACCGGCGGGCGCGGGAAAGCCGGCGGCGTCAAGCTCGCCGAGGGGGCCGACGACGCCGAGCAGAAGGCGAACGAGATCCTCGGCCTCGACATCAATGGGCACGTCGTCCGCAGGCTCTGGATCGAGCGCGCTTCCGAGATCGCCAAGGAGTACTACCTCTCGGTCACCTTCGACCGGGTCGAGAAGAAGCCGCTCTTCATGCTCACTACGAAGGGCGGGATCGAAATCGAGCAGGTCGCCGAAGAGACGCCGGAGAAGCTGGCCCGGCTCCACGTCGACCCTCTGGAGGGCTACCAGCCCTATCAGGCTCGTCGCCTGATCTACGGCGCGGGTATTGCGGACCCGAACGAGCAGAAACAGCTGCTCGACATAGTCGGGAAGCTCTACGCGTGCTTCGTGGGAACCGACGCGATGCTCTGCGAGATCAATCCGCTGATCGTGACGCCGGAGGGTGAGGTGCGGGCGCTCGACTCAAAGTTCACGGTCGACGACAACGCGCTCTACAAGCACCCCGAGATCGCCGAGATGCGCGATCCGGAATCGGTCCCGCCCGAGGAGCGTGCCGCGCGCGAGAAGGGCGTGACATACGTAAAGCTCGACGGCGAGGTGGGGATCCTCGGCAACGGCGCCGGTCTCGTGATGTCGACGCTGGACGTGATCACGTCGGCGGGTGGCCGGCCGGCGAACTTCTGCGACCTCGGCGGCGGCGGCGATGCGCAGGGAGTCGTCGACGCGCTCGAGGTGATCAGCGCCGACCCGCAGGTGCGGTCGATCTACTTCAACATCTTCGGCGGGATCACGCGCACGGACGAGGTCGCGCGCGGGATCCTGACCGCGCTCGAGCAGATCGGGATCGAGCATCCGATCGTCGTCCGCCTCGACGGCACGAATGCCGAGGAGGGTCGTCGGATCCTGGCCGACTCCGGCCAGGGCAACCTGCACGTCGAGCCGACGATGCTCGAGGGCGCGAAGCGGGCCGTGGAGCTGGCCAAATGACCGCGGCGTCGCTCGCGATGCCGCTTGAGAGGCCACAGTGGCTTTGCCGCTGTGGCCGTCTAAACCCGGCTCGGTCGCCAATAGCCATTCGTGTCTCGGAGACGGCGTGACTGAATTGTGGGACGAGCGGGCGCAGGCGTACCGTGATTCGAAGACCCACGCAGAAGGCGACGATCTCGACCTCGTCGTCGAGTGGTGCGCGCCGGGGCCCGGGCGAAAGGTCATCGACGTCGCCACCGGCGGCGGCCATGTGGCTCGGCGGCTCCGAGAGCAGGGGTGTGAGGTCGTGACCACGGACTCCTCCCCCGGAATGAAGCCCGACGTCGTCTCACGCGCCGAAGACCTGCCGTTCGCCGACGGCTCCTTCGACTGTGCAGTCTCGCGGATCGCGCCCCACCACTTCGGAGACATCGGCAGGGCGATCGAGGAGATGGCGCGGGTCTCCAACGACGTCGTCGTGATCGAGGACACGCTCTTCTCGAGCGAGCGCCACGAGCAGGCGGAGAAGCTGCGAGACCCGACCCACGTTCGCAACTACACCGAGGACGAATGGATCGAATTCCTGACCGGCGCGGGGCTCGAGGTCGAGCAACGACAGCTCTTCGAGAAGGTGCACCCACTCGAGGACTGGCTCGGACGAACCGGCTGCGAGGGCGAGGAGGCCGAGCGGGTCAAGGAGCTGCTCGCCGACCGGATGACCGACGACGGGGTTGCCTGGACGGACGTCAAGCTGGTCCTCAAAGCCCGAAAGTCACAGCGCTGATGGCGATCATCGTCGACCACGACACAAAGCTCGTCGTCCAGGGTGAGACCGGGCGCGAGGGCTCGTTCCACACGCTTCGCAACCGCAACTACGGGACCGACGTCGTCGCCGGCGTCACACCCGGGAAGGGCGGGCAGGACCTCGAGGGCATCGCGATCTTCGACACGGTCGCCGAGGCTGTCGAGGAGACGGGAGCGAACACCTCGATGGTCTTCGTGCCGGCGCGCTTCGCCGCCGACGCGATCTACGAGGGCGTCGACGCGGGCATCGAGGACTGCCGGCGCACGAGATGCTGCGGATCTACAACTACATCAAGCCGCGTGGGATCACGATGCTCGGGCCCAACTGCCCCGGCGCGCTTTCGCCGGGCAAGGCGAACGTGGGGATCATCCCCGCGGAAATCTTCCGCGAGGGGCGGATCGGGCTCGTCTCGCGCTCGGGCACGCTGACATACCAGATCGGCCACGAGCTGACGCAGCTCGGGCTCGGCAACTCGACTATCGTCGGCATCGGCGGCGACCCCGTCGTCGGCTCGTCGTTCATCGACGTGCTGGCGAAGTTCGAGGCGGACGACGAGACCGAGGTCGTCGTCCTGGTGGGCGAGATCGGCGGCGCCGAGGAGGAGAAGGCGGCCGAGTTCATCGGCGCCGAGATGACCAAGCACGTCGTGGGTTACATCGCGGGCTTTTCAGCTCCGCCCGGCAAGACGATGGGCCACGCGGGCGCGATCATCTCAGGCTCCGCCGGCACAGCCGAGGGCAAGCAGGCAGCCCTCGAGGCGCACGGCGTCCGGGTAGGCAGGACACCGACCGAGGCGGCGCAGCTCGCCGCCGAGGTTGCGAGCGCCGTCCTTTCCTAGCGGATCCTCAGCGAGGCGCAGCTGGTGCTGGCGTTTCCGGCGCCGTCGACGGCGCGAACGCAGAAGCGGCCGACGAGGCGCCGCCGGGGCGCGCGCCACGCGAGCCAGGAGACGAGCGTGTCGTCGGTCGGTCTCAGCGTCCGGCCGAGCCTCTTCACCAGCAGGCGGCCGCGATACAGCGAGACCCGCTCGGTCGTCTCACCGCGGTCGTCTCGCACGCGATAGGTCAGCTTGACCGTTCGACCGCGCCGTCCCGTCGCCGGGTAAGCGCGCACGAACGGCGGCACGGTGTCAGGCGGGTCCGGCACCGGCAGGACCGCGGGAGGCGGTGAAGGCGGAGCCGGAGGCGGAGGCGGCGGTGCAGGCGGAGGAGGTGGGGGAGCCGGGGTCGTGCCTGCGGCGAGCGCCGCGTTCACGTTCACGCGCCCGTAGCCGTAACTCTGCTGCCAGGTGCACCCGTCGCAAGTGCTGTACGGGTCGCTCCCGTAGGCGACGCCGCCGACCTTGTCGGCGCTCGCGGCCAGCAAGCGGCGGACATCGGCAGGGGTCGACTCCGGATGCTCGCCGAAGCGGAGGGCCGCGAGCCCCGCCACGAACGGCGAGGCCATTGAGGTGCCGTCCCACTGCTCGTAGAGGTTGCCCGGCACGCTCGACCAGATGCCGACACCGGGAGCCGAGACGAAGACGTCGGGCGAGCCGTAGTTCGAAAAGGACGCGGGCGAGTCGAACTGGTCCGTCGCAGCGACTCCGACCGCCCCCGGACACGCCGCCGGGGCGCTCGGCGTCGACGACGAGCTGTTTCCTGCGGCCGCGACGACCAGCGCGCCATAAGTGTGCTCGGCCGTGTAGACGGCGTCGCAGTCGGTCTGCGAGTAAGCCCCGCCGAGGCTGAGGTTGATCACGCGGGCGCCGTGCTGGGCGGCCCAGAGGATCCCGTTCGCGACGTCCGAGTCGTAGCCAGAGCCGGTCGAATCGAGCACCTTGACCGGGATGATCGGAGAGGAGAACGCGACTCCGGCGACTCCGAGGCCGTTGTTCGTCGCGGCGCCGGCGATGCCGGCCACGTGCGTCCCGTGGCCTTCGTCGTCGGTGGCCGGGCCCGGCAGGCACGGGTTCGGGTAGAGGCAGCTCGCCCCGAGATCGGTGCGCACGCGGCCGGCGAGGTCCTCGTGCGCCGCCGAGACTCCCGTGTCGACGACGGCGAGCGGAGCTCCGCCGGTCGCGCCGTACGCGCCGGGGTAGAGCGCCCAGCCGTCGAGGGCGCCCGTGAGTGCGAAGGCCCATTGGGAGGAAAATTTCGGATCGTTCGGCGCCGCCAGACTCAGCGCCTCGACCCGGCCGTTCGGCTCCGCGTAGGCGACGTCCGTCCGCTTCGCGTAGGCGGCGATCCGCGCGGCGGGCGACTCGCCGGGCGGCAGGCGGACGACCGAGACCCGGTTTGCCGTTTGCCCGACGGCTTCGTCGCCGAGCGCGTCGATCCGCGCCGCTGCGCGGCTCGGCTGCTTGAACTTGACGAGGATCGTGGGCGAGCTCGCGGCGTGGGCGGCCGGCGCGCAGACGAGCGCGAGGATCACTGGTGCGAGGCGAAGGCGGACAGGCTCGAGCATGGTGTGCGGCGACGCTCAGTTGCGTCATCGGCAGCGCGACCGGCCGGCGTCTCCCCCGAACGGAGGACGCCTGCTGGTCTGGCAGTCTGCCGGTGTGCGCCCGCTGGCAGCGCTCTACCGCGTGATCTTCGGCTCGGATACCGATGCGGCCTTGCGGCCGATCCTCGGGATCACTTTCGCCGGTTCGCTGGCCGGCTCCACCGTCTGGAGCTTCGTCGGGATCTGGGCGATCAAGAAGCTTGGTGCAGATCAATCGACGCTCGGGCTCGCCTACCTCGTCAGCGCGCTGATCGGCGTCGGGGCCGGCTATCTCGGCGGCCATCTCTCCGACCACCTCGGCCGCCGTCCGCTGATCTTCGTCGGCTGGATCGGGCAGACCGCGGTCGTGCTCGCCTTTCTCGCGGCCGGCAACAGCGCCCGCGCCGGTCTGCTCGTCCTCTGCTTCGGCGGGCTCTTCTTCCAGGTCGGCAGCGCCGCGAGCCAGGCCCTCGTGGCCGATCTGGTGCCGCGGGAGCGCCACGAGCCGGCCTATGCAGCCGTCCGCGTCGCTTCCAACCTCGGGGTCACGTGCGGCCCGCCGCTCGGCGGCTTGCTGCTCCTGCTCGGCAGCTGGAATGCGCTCTTCGCCGGCGCCGCATTCTTCTCCGCAGTCGGCTTCCTGCTTGCGGTCCTGTTCCTGCCGGCGCGGGGAGCCTACGCGCCCGAGGAGCCGCCGGGCCGGGGCTCATTCGCGGTCATCGCCCGCGACCGGCCGTTCCTGCTCTTCCTCGTCTCCGCGGCATTCGCATGGCTCGTCTACGTCGCGTTCGAGACGGTGCTGCCGATCTCGCTCGTTTCCTCGCATGGCTACTCGAGCTCGACCTGGGGCTTTCTCGTGATCGTCAACCCCTTTCTCGTCACGTTCTTCCAGTTGCGGCTGACCGAGCGCGTCGCTTCGGTGCCGGCGGCGGCGAAGCTTGCGATCGGGCTGCCGCTGATGGGGTTCCCGTTCCTGCTGCTCGCGGTGAACGACGCGCTGCCGGTCGTGATGCTGATCCTGTTCCTGTTCGTGATCGGCGAGATGCTCTGGGTTCCGACCTCGCAGACAGCCGTCGCGGGGCTGGCGCCGGCCGACCTTCGCGGCGCCTACATGGGCGCGTTCGGCTCTATGGGAGCGATCGGCTTCGCGCTCGCCCCGTTCGTCGGCCTGCAGGTGCGGAAGAGCTTCGGCGATTCCGCGGTGTGGATGCTCGAGGCGGCCCTTTCTCTCGTTGCCGCCGGGACGGGGGCCGCCGCGATCCGGATCGCGCTCGGCCGCGGCCCGGACGAGCCCGAGCCGGCTTCGGCAACCGTCTAGGACCCTCTCTAGACTCGGGCCGTGAGCACGATCTCGTTTGCCCGCGGCGTTCCGGCGCCGGAATGCCTGCCGATCGAGGATCTGGCCGACTGCGCGAGGACCGCGATCGAGCGCGACGGCGCGGCCGCGCTCCTCTACGGCCACACGCTCGGCTACCAGCCGCTGCGCGAGTGGCTCGGCGAGCGCCATGACGTGGAGCCCGCGCGCGTGATCGTTACGAACGGGTCGCTGCAGGCGTTTCACTTCGTCCTCTCCGCGCTGGCCGGAGCAGGTCGGGTGATCGTGGAGCGGCCCACGTACGACCGGCCGCGCCGGATCCTGAGCAGCTTCGACGAGGTCGCGGTCGACGACGAGGGGCTCGACCTCGGCGAGCTCGAACGGGTGCTAGCCGCCGGTGGCCCGCCGGCGTTCCTGTACACGATTCCGACTTTTCAGAACCCGACTGGGGTGACGCTGTCGGAGGAGCGCCGTCGGCAGCTCGCGGAGCTGGCTGCTGACAGGAACCTTCGCATCCTCGAGGACGATCCCTACGGGCTCGTTCGTTTCGAGGGGGAGCCACTGCCGAGCCTGTTCGAGCTCGAAGGTGGCCGCAACGTCATCTACAGCTCCTCGTTCTCGAAGACGATCGCCCCCGGGATCCGCGTCGGCTACGTCGTCGTCCCGGAAGCGATGGGGGCAGGGCTGGAAGAGACCGTGGCCTCGACGTACATCACCCCCGCGCTCATCGGACAGGCGACCGTGCTCGAGTTCCTCCGCCGGGGGCTCCTGGATCCGAACCTCGAGCGTGTCGGCGAGCTGCTGCGAGCGCGCCGGGACGCGATGCTCGCGGCCCTCGAGCGCGAGCTGGGCGGGCGCGCCCGCTGGTCGCGGCCGGAGGGCGGCTATTTCCTCTGGCTCGAGCTGGCAGAAGGGACCGACGCGACCGAGCTGCTCCTCCGGGCGACCTCGGCCGGCGTCACCTTCGTGCCGGGCCCTGACTTCGGGGGCGAGCCGAACTCGGTCCGCCTGGCTTTCAGCTTCGCCTCGCCGGACGAGATCGACGAGGGCATCTCCCGCCTGGCTACCGCCTTAGAGCCCGTCTCAGAGGGACGAGCCGGCATCGGCGTTGCCGCCCGGGATTAGACGGCCGCCCGGGCAGAGCCCGGACGCCCTCTGGTCGGCGTCGCGAGCGAGCGCCTCAGTGCCGGCTGCGGCGGCGGTGTAGCTGGCTCAGCAGCGCGCCGCCGAGGATCCCGATCGCCAGGACCAGGAGGATCAGCCAGATCAGGGAAACCGTCCCCGTGAAGAGCACGAAGTGGAGGTGCACCTTCTTGCGGTTCTCGAGCACGAAGGCGATCAGGTAGCACGCGATCACGACGAGGCCGATCAGCTTCGCCCAGAAGCGCGGCTGGAACTCGCGGATCTGCTCCTCGCTCAGGTTGCGCCAGCGCGGCATCGCGGCAGAGTCTAAGAGGCCCTGAGGCCTCGGCGCCGCCGGCGCTCTAGGCTGCGGCGCGGCCGGCGATCTCGGCGAGCGAGCGCGGGACGAGCTGCGGCTGGCGCGGTCGCATCAACGCGCCGCGAGTCTCGGCGCGGAAGGTCGGGCACGGGGTCTCGGGAGAGAGGGCGCAAAGCCCCGCGCGGCGGAAGTAGCAGTCGTCGCAGGTTGCTTTGCTCCTCTTGCTCATCTATCTCCTCGTTAGGTGTGGCCGCCGCTCTTGAACGGGACGATCATAGAGCGATCCCCCGACAGATCAAGGTGACGATCTTGGAACTTCACGCACTTTGCGCGGCTTTCGGAAACGGGTCGCTCAGGCGGTTGCTGGATGCTTCTCGGGCAGCGTTGCCAATGCGTGCAACGCCTGTGGAAAGCTCTGCACAGGGATGATTCGCAGTCCGTGCGCATACCTTCGCGCGCTGCGTGCGTTCGACCCCGCCGGGACGAGGAAGACGTCCACACCCGCCTCGCGCGCGCCGATCGTCTTCTGCTTGACGGCGCCGATCGGCAGCACGCAGCCGTCGAGCTCGAGTTCGCCCGTTGCGGCGACCTTGTAGCCGCGGTCGACGTCGTGCCCGAGCTCCTCCGTCAGGTCGAGCGCGAAGGCGAGCCCGGCCGAGGGGCCCCCGACGCCGCGGGTGTCGATGCGAACGTTGATCGGGAGCTTGCCGGTCGAGCCGCCGACCTCGTCGACGAGAATCCCGATCGCGGCCTCGCGCTTGTTGTCCGGGCTGGCGATCGTCCGGATCGTCGCCGCGGAGACCCGCGCCGATCGGCTGTAGGTCGTGCGGAGCCGGTCGCCGGGCCGGTGGCTCGCGATCAGCTTGTGCAGCCCGCACAGGCTATGCACCGGTCTGCGGTTGACGGCCAAGAGCCTGTCTCCCGGCCGGAACACCCGGCCGGCGGGCGCCTTGTGTAGGACGCCGCGGATGACGACGCTCGGCGGCCGGATCCGAACGTGATAGCCGAGTCGTTTAAGGGCGACCGCTGCTGCGATCTTCTGCGACTCCTGCATCGCGTTGACGTCGAGCCGCTGCTGCTGCTTCTCGGTCGCGCTCCCGAGCACGTCGCGGATCGGCTGGAGGGTCGCGCCGCGCGCAAGCGGGCGGCCCAGCAGGTCCTCGAGCAGGCGGGCCTTGCGAAAACGGACGTCGACGAAGTAGACGCCGCCCTTGCTTGCCGTCGCATGCTCGCCGGAGATGCGCACGAGCGGCTCCAGGGGGTGCGCCCGGTCGGGCAGGAAGACGTAGTAGTGATTGGAGGGGATCAGGTAGAGGATGAACAGTGCGATCGCCGCAAGGAGGAATCCCGCGCCGGCCGCCCGGGCGAGCGTTAGCGATCGCATCGCTCTGATGGTACTTGCCGGCTTTGCTCCCCTAGAGGAGGGACCGCGTGAGGCCGCCGTCGACGGGAATCACAGCGCCGGTCACGTAACTGCCGCGGTCGGAGGCCAGGAAGCAGATCACGTCCGCGACCTCCTCCGGCCGACCGAAGCGGCGGAGCGCGATCTGCTCCAGATCGGACGCCCGCGAGCGCTCCGCGTAGACCTCCATCAGCCGCGGCGTCTCGATCCGGCCTGGGGCGATCGAGTTGACCGTGATCTTCTGCGGCCCGAGCTCGCGCGCCATGGTCTTCGCCCAGCCGATCACCCCGGGCCGGACTGCGTTCGAGAGGGCGAGGTTGTCGACCGGCTCACGGACCGAGCTCGAGGCGATGTTGACGATCCGGCCGTGCCCGCCCCGCTCGAGCTGCGGCCGGCACAGCTCGGTCAGGCGGACCACCGAAAGCAGCAGCAGCTCGACGGCGCCCTCGACGTCCTCGGCGGTGAGCCCGACGGCCGGACCGCGCGGCGGACCGCCGCTGTTGTTGACCAGGATGTCGATGCCGCCGAAGGCCTCGACAGTCCGGTCGACGAGACGCTTCAGGTCGGCAGGGTTCGTCACGTCGCCGCGCACGGCGAGTGCGCCAAGGCGCTCGGCCTCGCGGTCGAGAGGGTCGCGTCGGCGCGCGAACATGGAGACGTTCGCGCCCTCGCGTGCAAGTGCATCGGCGGTTGCGAGGCCCATGCCGGATGAGGCGCCACAGACGATCGCCGTCCGTCCCTTGAGACCGAGCTCCAAATTGGCCTCCTAGCCGGTCAGGACGCCGACGACCTCGCGCACCGCGTCGGCGGACTCGTTCAACATCGTCTGTTCGTCCTCGCTGAGCTCGAGCTCGACGATCTCCTGGATCCCGCCGGCGCCGAGCTTGACCGGCACGCCCATGTAGAGCCCCTCGATTCCGTATTCGCCCTCGAGGTACGCCGTGCAGGGAAGGACGCGCTTCTCGTCGAGCATGATCGAATCGACCATCTGCGCCGCGGCGGCGCCCGGGGCATACCACGCCGAGGTGCCGAGCAGCTCCACGATCTCGCCGCCACCCTTCGCGGTGCGCTCGACCATCTCCTCGATCTCGTCTTCCTTCACGAGCTTGCGTAGCGGAATGCCGCCGACGGTGGTGGCGGAGACGACCGGAACCATCTGGTCGCCGTGACCGCCGAGCACCATCGCGGTCACGTCCTTGACGGAAGAGTCCGTCTTCCAGGCGATGAAGGTCGAGAACCGCGCCGTGTCGAGGATTCCGGCCATCCCGAAGACCCGCTCCTTCGGCCAACCCGAGACGTTCTTGGCGACGTGGCACATCGCATCCAGCGGGTTCGAGACCACGATCAGCACGGCGTCGGGGGACTGGGCGATCGCGGCCTCGGTCACCGAACCGACGATCTTCTCGTTCGTCGTCACGAGGTCGTCACGGCTCATGCCGGGCTTCCGCGGCACGCCGGCGGTGATCACGACCACTTCCGAGCCCGCCGTCTCCTCGTAGCCGTTCGAGCCGACGACGTTCGGCTCGTAGCCGAGCACCGCTCCCATCTGATTGATGTCGAGCGCCTTTCCCTGCGGCAGGTTCTCGACGATGTCGACGAGCACGACGTCGGCGTAATCGCGCGCCGCGAGCACCTGGGCGCAGGTCGCACCGACGTTCCCGCCTCCGACGACGGTGACCTTCCTGCGACGGCTCAAACGCGGGCCCCCATCTTGTCGATGATCGCGTCCGCGACCTCGCTCGTCCCGACGGCGGTCGGATCGTCACGCGACGGCTTCATGTCGTAGGTGACGCTCGCCCCTTCGCGGATCACGTCCGCGAGCGCGCTCTCGAGACGGTCGGCGGCCTCCGTCTCGTCGAGATGGCGCAGCATCAGCATCCCGGAGAGCAGCATTGCCATCGGGTTGACCTTGTTCTGGCCGGCGTACTTGGGCGCCGAGCCGTGGGTGGGCTCGAAGATGGCTGCATCCTGGCCGAAGTTCGCCCCCGGAGCCATGCCGAGCCCGCCGATCATCCCGGCCGCGAGGTCGGAGACGATGTCTCCGTACAGGTTCGGAAGCACGAGCACGTCGTACTCGTCCGGCCGCTGGACGAGCTGCATGCACATATTGTCCACGATCCGGTCGTCGAACTCGACATCCGAGTTCTCCTCGGCGACCTCGCGCGCGACGTGCAGGTAAAGCCCGTCCGTGAACTTCATGATGTTCGCCTTGTGCACGGCCGTGACCTTGCGGCGGCCGTTCCGGCGGGCGTAGTCGAACGCGAACTGGACGATGCGCCGCGTCCCCGAGACGGAGAGCGGCTTGATCGAGATGCCGGCGTCGTCGTGCCGCAGCTTGCCGCCGTGCGCCTCGATCCAGTCGATCAGCTCACGGGTCTCGGGCTTGCCCTGCTCGTACTCGATGCCCGCGTAGAGGTCCTCCGTGTTCTCGCGGACGATGATCAGGTCGACGTCGTCGAAGCGGGTGCGGACGCCCTCGTAAGTCTTGCAGGGGCGCACCTGCCCGTAGAGATCGAGGGCCTTGCGCAGGCCGACGTTGACCGAGCGGAAACCGCCGCCGACCGGCGTGGTGATCGGGCCCTTGATGGCGACGCCGGTGCGGCGGATCGATTCCAGCGTCTCCTCCGGGAGCGGGTTGCCGCCGAACTGATCCATGACGTCGGCGCCCGCCTGCTGCAGGTCCCAGTCGAACTCGACGCCGGTTGCCTCGAGAACCCGGCGGGTGGCCTCGGCCAACTCCGGGCCGGTGCCGTCGCCCGGGATCAGGGTGACTTCGTGCGCCACGGGCCCGGAGGCTATCGAAGCTTTGGCTAGCCCTGTTCGCGGTAGATTGCAGGCGTGACCGACGATTTCAAATCCGGTCTCGAAGGCGTCGTCGCGGTCGAAACCGAGATCGCCGAGCCCGATCGCGAGGGCGGCGCGCTCCGCTACCGCGGCATCGACATCGAAGAGCTCGTCGGCCGCTACCCCTACGAGAACGTCTGGGGCCTGCTCGTCGACGACGACCTCGACTCGAAAATGCCCGATCCAGAACCGGTCGAGCTGGGGCCGCTGACTGGCAATGCGCCGGCCGATCTCCAGGCCGAGACCGCGCGCCTCGCCGGCCAATGGAAGCTCGGCAAGCTCAACGAGATCAGCGACGAGCAGGCGCGCGAGGACCTCGGGCGACTGTCATCGCAGATGATGGGGATCGTCGCTCGTTCAGCCGCAGTCGCGGACGGCAGGGAACCCGCCTCCGACGAGGTCGTCGAGCGGGGCGAGACGGCGGCCGAGAAGTTCCTGCTCCGCTGGCGCGGCGAGGCCGACCCTCGCCACGCGAAGGCGATCGACACCTATTGGATCTGCACCGCCGAGCATGGGCTGAACGCATCGACGTTCACCGCCCGCGTGACGGCGTCGACAGGAGCGGATTGCGGCGCCTCGCTCTCCTCCGCCGTCGGTGCGCTCTCGGGGCCGTTGCACGGCGGCGCGCCCGCATACGTGAAGCCGATGCTCGAAGAGGTTCAGGCAATGGGCGATCCCGAGCGGTGGATCCGGGAGACGCTCGCCGCAGGGAAGAAGATCATGGGCTTCGGGCACCGGATCTACCGCGCCGAGGATCCCCGCTCGCGAATCCTGAAGCGGACGGCGAAGGAGCTCGGCTCGCCGCAGGTCGAGGTCGCCGAGGAGCTCGAGGGCGTGGCTCTGAAGGCGCTGCAGGAGCGTCATCCCGAGCGCGTGCTCGCGACGAACGTCGAGTACTACTCGGCGATCGTCCTCGACGTCGCCGAGATCCCGCCTCGGCTCGCGCCGGCGATGTTCGCCTGCTCCCGCGTCGCCGGCTGGTCGGCGCACATCCTCGAGCAGAAACGGACCGGGCGTCTGTTCCGGCCGTCGGCGCGCTACGTCGGCCCAGCAAGTCGGTCGCTGCAGTCGGTCTCTTGACGCTTGGCGAGGCCGCAGCCGCTGCGGACGGCCTCGCGGAGCAGGGCTCGGAGCGCGAGCTTGCCCAACTGCGCTCTCAATGGGGCGAGGAGCTCGAGTCGGCCGCGCGCAGCCGCGATTACCGTGAGCGCGCCGTCGCCTACCGCGCGATCGGCCAGTTTCGCTTCCGTCAGAAGCTGGAGCTGCTCCGGCGTGGGCTCGAAGACGAAAGCCCGGCGTGCCGGGGCTCGGCGCTACTTGCGCTCGAGCTGCTTTCCCGCGACCACCCCGGGGCTGTGAACGCCGACCGGCCGCTCTTGCATCGGCTCGTCTCGGACGGCGAGGAGAATCCTGCAGTCCGCCGGTTGGCGGTCATGTGCCTGAAGAACGGCTCGGCGCAGCGGGACACCATCGTGATCCTCGAAGGCCTGGCCGGCGACGACGAGGCCGACCGCGAGTTGCGAGCAGCCGCCAAGCGGATCGCCGAGCTGCTGAAGAAAAAGGGCCGCTAGCGATTCGTTCTGCAGATGCAGCCGCTACGCAGCTGGCGTCCGCACGCTGGACAGTGACGGCGGCGGTTCTTCCAGTCGAGGACGCTCTTCTGGATGCCCGAGAGGGTCATCAACAGCGCGACGCAGAAGGCGGAAGCGAAGAGCCCCAGCGTGTGCGGGTCGGGCGACATCCTCTTGATTTTCGACGATTAGCGTCGCTTTGAAACCCGGCGCCGCTTGGCGTGCGGGTGAGAACTGAAGTAGAGCTCGCGCCGACGGCGATCGCTGATGTGCGTGTAGAGCTCGGTCGTCGCCAGGTCCGCGTGTCCGAGCATCTCCTGGACGCTACGGAGATCGGCGCCTCCCTCCAGCAGGTGCGTGGCGAACGAATGCCTGAGCAGGTGCGGGTGGACCCGCCCCGGCTCGAGGCCCGCCTTCTCCGCCAGGCGCCGCAAGACCAGGAAGACGCCCGCGCGCGTCAGGCCACCGCCCTGGGCATTGAGGAAGAGCTCCGGCCGATGCCGGCGATCGAGATGCGGCCTTCCACGCGAGATGTAGCGCCGAAGCGCGTCGGCCGCGGGCCGGCCGAGCGGCACGATTCGCTCCTTCGCGCCTTTGCCCGTGGCCCTGACAAGCCGCTGTTCGAGATCGACGTCGGTCTTGCCGAGGCCGACCGCCTCGCCGACTCGCAGCCCGGCGCCGTAGAGCAGCTCGACGAGGGCGCGGTCGCGCAGCGCTCGAGGCGTTGTTCCCGCCGCAGCGTCGATCAGCCGCTCGGCCTCGGACGGCGAGAGTGTGCGTGGCAACCGCCGAGCTTTGCGCGGGAGCGCGACGGCGGCGGCCGGGTTGTCGGTCCGCCGTCCGAGCAGGACGAGGTGGCGGAAGAAGGATCGCGCCGCGGCGGTGCGCCGCGCGATCGTCGCGGACGAGCGGCCTTCGGCGCGCAGCTCGGCCAGATAGCGCTCGAGCTCCTCGGTCGTGACTGCGTGGAGCGGCCGTTCTAGCCGTGCCGCAATGTCGTTCAGGTCGCGGCGGTAGGCGTCGACTGTCCGCGGCGCCCGCGTTGCGGCCAGGAGCGCGAGGAAGCCTTCGAGGTCGGGGTCTTTCGCGGGCCCAGCCATGCCTGGCCTGATTTCGCGGCGCTGCGCCGATCGCCTGCGTGCAGCGTCCCCCAACCGGCGCCCGTCGCGACCGCTGCGCTTGGCGCGGAGTTGGC
This sequence comes from Actinomycetota bacterium, assembly GCA_005888315.1. Lineage (GTDB taxonomy): Bacteria > Actinomycetota > Thermoleophilia > Gaiellales > Gaiellaceae > 13-2-20CM-68-14. Next base: position 53,663 of record VAWH01000025.1, read on the forward strand.
GCCTTCCCGTCACAGACACGCGCGCCATCCGCCGGTATCGTCGACTTCGAGGGAGGAGGGAAGAGCCCCACCCAAATAAGGGCGGGGGCTGCGCCCGTCGCGTGCGCGCGTGAAGACAGGGATGTCTGCGGCGATCATGCGCTGCGCCGCGACGCTCCGTCTGGTTCGTCCGTTGCGCGGCGGGGCTAGGAGCGAGGGTGCGCGCGGTCGTAGACGCGGCGCAGGCGGCGGCCGTCGACATGTGAGTAGATCTGGGTCGTCGACAGGGAACTGTGGCCGAGCAGTTCTTGGATCGTGCGCAGGTCGGCACCGCCTTCGAGGAGGTGGGTGGCGAAGGCGTGACGCAGGCGATGCGGATGAGGCAGCAACCGTCGTAACGTGCTTGTGTCCAGGCGCCGGCCTCGCGCGGAGAGGAAGAGCGCGTTCTCGGCGCCGCGGGCCAGTTCGGGGCGCGCGCGATGGAGGTAGCGCGCCAGCCAGTGGGCGGCCTCCTCGCCGAGCGGAACCATCCGCTCCTTGCCGCCCTTCCCGTGGACGTGGACGAGCTCCTGCTCGAAGTCGACGTCGCCGAGATCGAGGTCGACGGCCTCGCGGCTGCGCAGCCCGGCCGAGTAGACGAGCTCTCCGAGGGCACGGTTTCGCAATCCCAGCGGGCCGTCCCGCTCCAGGGCGGCGAGCTCCGTGTCGATCTCCTCGGACTTCGGGGCCTCGGGCAGCCGGCGCGGCTGCCGCGGAGCGAATGACGTGTCCGGAACACGCTCGGGACCGAGCGCGAAGCGCACGAGGGCCCGTACCGCGGCGAGCTTGCGCCCGATCGTCGCCGGGGCGAGCTTCGGCCGGCGCCGGCCGAGGTCAGCCGCGTAGTCCGCGAACGACCGAACGTCGAAGTCGTCCAGCTTCAGCCCCCGACTCGAGAGCCAGTCGCTGAACTGCCGCACGTCGATGCCGTACGCGCGCCGCGTCGACTCCGACAGCGCGGGACTGGCCAGAAAGCGGGCAATTCGCTCGTCCACGGAGAGCGATTCGCGCTCGCCCAGCCGAAGCCTCTGAGGCTTCGCTTGCGATGCCGATTCAGAGGACGTCCGGGCTCTGCCCGGGCGGCCGTCTAATCCCGGGTGGAAGAGCGGATGCCGCCTGTTCTTAAGACCCCTCGCCCGGCAGCAGCGAGAAGACGGCGTAGTCCACGCGCCGATCCTCGCGATTGTTGAAGCCGCTGGCCCGAAGCGTGCCCTCGCGCGTGAATCCTGCCTTCTCCGCGACGCGGAGCGACGCCCCGTTGCGCACGTCCGCGCGCAGCTGCACCCGCTTCGCGCCGGCCTCGTCCACGGCCCAGCCCGAGAGCAACCTCACCGCACGCGTCGTCAGGCCCCGTCCGCGCGCCGGCGCTGCCGTCCAGTAGCCCACCTCGACGTTCGCGAGCTCTCGATCGAGAACGTGCATCGCGATCGAGCCGACGACGGCACCGCTAGCGTGCTCGACGACGGCGAAGAAGGCGCCGAGGCAGTCACGCCAGGCGGCTTCCGTCGAAAGCACATACTCGCGTGCGTCGCTTTCGCGGTATGGGCTCGGCAGCTGGTGGATCCAGCGGGCGATCTCTTGATCTGCGCAGGCGGCGGCGATCGCCGGGACGTCGTCCAGGGTCCACTGTCGCAGCGTCACGACTCCATCCGAGAGAGGCGGATCGGGCGGCTGAAGCTCCACGAGGCCACGGTACAAGCCGCCCTCGAACCGCGGCGCGCGTACGATATGGCCCTCGACCCGCGCCAGCCGGGTCTCGTTTTTTGGGCCATCGGGAAGGAGACGCCGCGTGGCAATGACGATCGGAACCGAGGGACGGATTGACCTCGGCGAGCACGGCATCGACGCCGGCGGGCGCGTGCATCTCCATCCCTCGACGTCGCTGCTCTACACGCACGCTCTGCAAGCGAACGAGGGTCGCCTCGCGGAGGGCGGACCGCTCGTCGTCGACACCGGACGTCACACCGGCCGCTCCCCGAACGACAAGTTCCTCGTCCGCGAGCCCGGCTCCGAGGAGCGAATCTGGTGGGGGACCGTCAACCAGTCGATCGACGAAGCTCGGTTCGAAGGTCTCAGAGACAAGCTCACCTCGTTTCTGGAAGATCAGGACCTCTACGTCGTCGACTCGTTCGCCGGCGCCGATCCGGCGCACCGGCTCGCCGTCCGCGTGATCACGGACAGCGCCTGGCACGCGCTGTTCGCGAAGACGCTCTTCATCGAGCCGACCGAGGACGAGCTGGCAGAGTTCGAGCCGGAGGCCCTGGTTCTGCATGCGCCGGCGGTCGAGGCCGACCTGGACGAGGACGGGACCCGCAGCTCGACGTTCGTGCTTCTGCACCCGACCCGGGCCGAGATCCTGGTCGGCGGCACCTTCTACGCGGGCGAGATCAAGAAGTCGGTCTTCACGCTGATGAACGACCGGCTGGCGCTCGAGGGCGTCCTGCCGATGCACTGCTCTGCGAACGTCGGCGACGAAGGCGACGTCGCCGTCTTCTTCGGCCTCTCCGGCACCGGCAAGACGACCTTGTCCGCGGATCCGGACCGCCACCTGATCGGCGACGACGAGCACGGCTGGTCGGACGACGGGATCTTCAACATCGAGGGCGGCTGCTATGCGAAGGTGATCCGCCTCTCGGCCGAGGCCGAGCCCGAGATCTACAAGACGACGCACAGCTTCGGCACCGTGCTCGAGAACGTGATCGTCGACGAGCGAGGCGTGCTCGACCTCGACGACGACTCGAAGACCGAGAACACGCGCGCCGCCTACAAGCTGGAACAGATCGCGAATGCGTTGCCTACGAAGCGCGCCGGCCATCCGAGCTCCGTGATCTTCCTGGCCGCCGACGCGTTCGGCATCCTGCCTCCGCTCGCACGCCTCTCGCGCGAGCAGGCGATGTTCTACTTCCTCTCCGGCTTCACCGCGAAGCTCGCGGGCACGGAGATCGGCGTCAGCGAGCCGCAGCCGACGTTCTCGGCCTGCTTCGGGGCGCCGTTCCTGCCGCAGCCGCCGGCCGTCTACGCACACATGCTCGGTGAGCGGCTCGACCGCCATGGCGCGACCGTTTGGCTCGTGAACACGGGGTGGACCGGTGGGCCCTACGGCGAGGGTGAGCGGATGCCGATCACCGCCACGCGCGCGCTCCTGCACGCGGCGCTATCCGGCGGCGTCGCGGACACGCGGTTCCGTGCGGACGAGCTGTTCGGCTTCGAGGTACCCATCGAGGTTCACGGCGTCGAGTCGGCCTTGCTCGATCCACGCTCGACCTGGCGCGATCCGCAGGCGTACGACCGCAAGGCGCGTGAACTCGCGAAGATGTTCCGCGACAACTTCGCCCAGTTCGCAGCGGACGCAGGCGAGGCGGTCGTCGCGGCGGGTCCGCGGGTCTGACCGAATTCCAAACCTCTTCCGCCTCAATCGTTACAAGCTGCTGATCGCCGGCTAACAGCGCCCTCGTAGGTTCGGAACCGACGCCGAGGCATCGAACGGGGCCAAGGAGGGCGTGATGAAGGGCAGGACGAAGTTGACAACGGCGGCGATCGCCGCAGCGCTGGCGCTCGTTGCGACCGGCACGGGTGCGACCGCGGGCTCCGCGGTAACCTGCTTGGGAGAGCCGGCGACGATCGTCGGTACCGACGGCGACGACGTAATCGCCGGTACGAGCGACGACGACGTGATCGTGGCGCTCGCAGGCAATGACGTGATCAATGCAGGTGACGGAGACGACCTCGTCTGCGCGGGCGAGGGCAACGACAAGATCAACGGTGGTGACGGCTTCTTCGACGGGATCGACGGCGGCCCGGGCGACGATTTGATCGACGGGGCGGATGCTGCCTTCACGTTCGCCATCTACGAAGACGCTTCAGGGCCGGTCACGGCAGATCTCGCCGCCCGAACCGCCAGCGGAGACGGCACGGACACGCTCGCGAGCGTGAACGGGCTGATCGGCTCGGACTATGACGACGTGCTCGCCGGCGACAACGATACGAATCTGATCATCGGCGGCCGCGGGAATGACAACATCGGCGCCCGCGGCTCTGCCGATCTGGTCAGCGGTGACGCCGGCGATGACGTGCTCGACGGTGGCGCGGGGCGTGACACGGTCTCGTACTACGAATCGCCACGAGGCGTCATCGTCAACCTCGCCACCGGCAAGGCCGCGGGCTGGGGGAGCGACCGCCTCGTGCACCTCGAGGACGTGGACGGCTCTCGCCACGCCGACCGCCTGCTCGGCAATGCGGCGGTCAACAGGTTCGACGGCGAAGCGGGCGCCGACCGACTGATCGGCCTCGGCGGCAACGATGCTCTGTCCGGCAGCGCCGGCCGCGACTTCGCCGACGGCGGCCGCGGTCGCGACCGCTGCACGGCCGAGCGGCGGATTCGCTGCCCGTAGCGGGTGGAGCGCATCTGGGGGAACCTCCTGGTTCCCCCAGATGGTTCGCTTCGCGGACAGGCGCTGCGCGCCGATCGCCGCACCTGCTACGAAGCCCAGCCTGGACCGCATTAGATAGCGTCCGAGCAGGTGGAAGCGAAGCACGACGTGCTGATCGTCGGTGCCGGCTGCGCAGGGATGCGCGCCGCGATCGAGGCTTTCGACGCAGGCGCTGATGTCGCCCTCCTCTCCAAGATCCACCCGGTGCGAAGCCACTCCGGCGCGGCCGAGGGCGGCATCAATGCGGCGCTCGGCAACGCCTCGGAGGACGATCCGGAGAAGCACGCCTTCGACACGGTCAAAGGCTCGGACTACCTCGGTGACCAGGACGCGATCCAGGTGCTCTGCGACGAGGCGCCCGACGACGTCTACCAGCTCGAGCACTGGGGCGCCGTGTTCTCGCGGACGGAGGACGGACGGATCGCCCAGCGCCCCTTCGGCGCCGCGGGCGAGCCGCGCACGGCCTATGCCGCCGACATCACCGGCCACGTGCTCGTTCACGTGCTCTACGAGCAGGTGATGAAGCGCGACATCCCGACCTACGAGGAGTACTTCGCGTGGCAGCTCGTGATCGACGACGACCGTTGTCAGGGCGTGATCGCCTGGGATCTCCTCAACGGAGGCCTGAAGACGATCGGGGCCAAGACCGTGATCCTCGCGACGGGCGGTGCCGGCCGGTTGTACACGGGGACGACGAATGCGTACGCGTGCACCGGCGACGGGATGACGATGGCGCTCCGTGCCGGGGTGCCGCTGAAGGACATGGAGATGATGCAGTTCCACCCGACGACGCTCGCGCCGACCGGGATCCTGATCACCGAAGGCACCCGCGGCGAGGGCGCCTACCTGTTGAACTCCGAAGGCGACCGGTTTCTGAAGCGCTATGCCCCCAACGCGATGGAGCTTGCCTCGCGCGACGTGATCTCACGTGCGGAGCAGACCGAGATCGACGAGGGCCGCGGCGTCGACGGCAACGTCCTGCTCGACATGCGCCACCTCGGCGCGGAGAAGATCATCGAGCGCTTGCACGGAACCCGCGAGCTGGCGATGACCTACGCCGGGGTCGATCCGATCCACGAGCCGATTCCGGTGCGCCCGGGGGCCCACTACCACATGGGCGGCGTCGACACCGACCTCGACGGGCGCACCGAGCTCGAAGGTCTCTACGCGGCGGGTGAGTGCGCCTGCGTGTCGGTCCACGGTGCAAACCGCCTCGGCGGCAACGCCTTGATGGAGACGATCACCTACGGCAAGCGCGCCGGCCGGCATGCCGCCGACTGGGCGTTGACCCACACCACCGTCGAGGTGCCGCCGTCAGTCGAAGCCGATGCCGAGCGCGACCTCCGTCGCCTGCTCGATCGCACCGAAGGCGAGCGGCCCTGGGCGATCCGCAACGAGCTCGCGGAGACGATGCACGTCAATTTCGGCGTCTTCCGCAAGGAGGACCAGATGCGCGAGCAGGGCGAGATCGTTGCCGGCCTGCGCGAGCGCTACCAGCAGGTCGTCGTCGACGACAAGGGTGAGATCTTCAACAACGACCTGACGCAGGCGCTCGAACTCGGCTTCCTGCTCGAGCTGGCCGAGTGCATGGTCGTCTGCGGGCTGGCCCGCAAGGAAAGCCGAGGCGCCCACGCGCGCCCCCACGACTATCCGGACCGGGACGACGAGAACTACCTGAGGCACACGCTCGTCCGCTGGACGGAGGGGCCCGTCCTCGACTGGAAGCCGGTGACTATGACCAAGTGGCAGCCGATGGAGCGAACGTACTGAATCCCGGGCCGCTCCTCGGCGCCGCGCTCGTGGCAGCAGCGGTCATGCTGACCGCGTGCGGCAGCACGAGCGTCAGCCCCAAGTCCGTGGCTGGCGCTGCGACGAAGACTTCGTCCCTGAAGAGCTACCGCGTCCAGACGACGACGACTCTCAAGCTCGGCAAGCGCGACGTCACGTTCAAGGGCGACGGCGTCTTCGCTCCGAAGGGACGCCGGGGACGCCTCTCGCTCGACATGTCCGCTCTCAATCAGATCTCCGGCGCCGAGGGAAGCCCCTACAACCTCGGCTACGCCCAGTTCGTTCTCGACGGCACGTCGATCTATATGCGAATCCCCCTCCTGAAGCAGCTCAATCCGAGCCTGAAGCCTTGGGTGAAGCTCGATCTCGGCCAGGCCGGCCGCACACGAGCGCTCGACTTCGGCTCCTTCCTGCAGTTCGGCCAGGGCGGCGACCCGACGCAGGCGCTGGAGTACCTGCGCGCGACCGGCAAGCTCGAGAAGAAGGGCACCGACACCGTGCGCGGCGTCTCGACGACGCACTACAAGAGCGCGGTCGATCTCCGCAAAGTCGCCGACAAGGCGCCTGCGAACCTGCGTGCCGAGCTCCGGACGAACGTGGACCGTGTGATCGCGCTCACCGGCTCCTCCACGATTCCCGTCGAGGTCTGGGTGGACGAGCAGGGGTATGTGCGTAAGGAGCGCTATACGGAAAAGCTGGAGCTGCAAGGGCACAAGGTCGACGTCGAGGAGTCCGTGGAGCTCTTCGATTTCGGCACGCCCGTGATCGCCCCCGTGCCGCGCGCGGCAGACGTCAGCGATTTCACCGCCGCCACGACCGGATCCAGCAGCTGATGGATGTCGCCCTCAAGATCTGGCGCTACGACCCCGAGAGCGGCGACCGCGAGCTGCGCGATTACGAGCTCGAGGCGCCCGAGTGGGCCTGCCTGCTCGACGTGCTCGACCTGATCAAGGACCAGCAGGACGGCACGCTGGCCTACCGCAAGAGCTGCCGGATGATGATCTGCGGCTCCTGTGGGATGCGGATGGACGGCCGCGCCGTCCTCGCCTGCAAGGAGCGGATGAAGCCGATCGTCGACCGCGGGCACGTGCCGGTGATCTCGGCGATGGGGAACCTGCCGATCGTCAAGGACCTCGTCGTCGACATGGATCCGTTCTGGGGCAAGGTCCGGCGGATGAAGCCGTGGCTCGAGCCTGGCTACGACGAGGTGCTCGAGAAGGAGCGGATCGTCTCCCAGCAGGAGATGAACGCGATCCACAAGGAGGCGCTCTGCATCATGTGCGGCTGCTGCGTCTCCGAGTGCAACTCGATGGAGTCGGACCCCGAGTTCTTCGGACCCGCGGCGCTCGCGAAGGGATTCCGCTTCGTCGGCGACGCGCGCGACCAGGCCTCGGTCGAGCGGCTCGAGGACTACAACGACGAGCACGGGATCTGGGACTGCACCCGCTGCTATTTCTGCAACGAGCGCTGCCCGAAGGGGGTCGACCCGCGCGATGCGATCGCCAAGCTCGGCGCCGAGTCGGTCAAGGAAGGGATCGACCGCGACATGGGCGCGAAGCACGCGAAGTGGTTCGTCAAGTCGGCCGAGACGACCGGCTGGCTGCGCGAGACGGAGCTCGTCCCGAAGACGCAGGGGATCGTCTCGGCCGTCAAGCAGACGAAGTTCGCGATCGGCCTCGCCCGGAAGGGCAAGGTGCCGCCGCCGGTGCCGCCGCACGTCGCCGCGGACGTGGGCGAGGCGCGCGCTCTCCACCAGCTCGTCCGCGAGCAGGGCCGCGAAGGGGCCGCCGGGATCGTCCAGGGCGAGCGCGCCTTGGCGCGGATCGAGCACACGGAGGCGGCCGGGGCGCGGCGGGACGCTCCCGAGGTGACGCCCGGCGAAGAGCCGCCGAAGGCCGAGGGATGACCAAAGTCGCCTACTACAAAGGCTGCCTCGCCTCGCTCTCGGCGAAGGAGCTCGACACCTCGACGCAGGCGCTCGCGCCGATGCTCGGGCTCGAGCTCGACGAGCTCGAGTCGGTCACCTGTTGCGGCGCCGGCGATATCCACGAGGCCGAGCCCGACTACTACCTGCACCTGAACGCGCGCATCCTCGCCTACGGCGCGGCGACAGGCGCCGAGACGCTGATGACGATCTGCAACGTCTGCACGCTCAACCTCCGCCAGGCGAACTTCCAGCTGCTCAACGACGCCGAGCTACGCGCGCGGGTGAACGAGAACCTCGCAAAGGTGGGCGTACCGCCGTACGAGCACGACATCGAGGTCAAGCACCTGCTCTGGCTGATCGTCGAGGATGACGGCGCCAAGCGTCTCCGCGAGGTCGCGCACAAGGGCCTGAAGGGCCTCAAGATCGCGCCCTTCTACGGCTGCCAGATCCTGCGGCCCTCGAAGCTGCTCGGCTTCGAGGATCCCGACCGGCCGTGGTCGCTCGAGGCGATCATCGAGGCCTGCGGCGGCGAGGCGATCGACTACCCCGCCAAGATCAAGTGCTGCGGCTTCCCGATCATCCAGGCGCGCGAGGAGGTGGCGATGGGCGAGCTGATCCAGCCGATCGAGCAGGCCTCAGAGGCAGGCGCCGAGGCGATGGTCACACCCTGCCCGCTCTGTCACCTGTCGCTGGACGCGTGGCAGTCGAAGCTGCGCGACGCGACGGGCCGCGATTTCCGGATGCCGATCCTGCATCTCTCGCAGCTCGTGGGCGCCGCCGCCGGGCTCGAGGAAGCCGAGCTCAAGTTCAAGCGCCACGTGGTCTCGGTCGACCCGGTGCTCGAGAAGCTCGAGATCTAGCTCCGGAGTCGCGCGCCCAGGTCGCGCAGGGTCTCCAGGATCAAGTCGACGTCATTGGACGTCGTCCGCCAGTTGACGAAAGCGGGGCGGAAAGCGACCTTGCCCTTCCAGCACGTGGTGCCGGCGTAGATGCGACCGTCGGTCAGCACCGCCTCGCCGATGCGTTGGTTCAAATCGTCCAGCTCCGGCTCGGTGGCGCCGGCCGGCCGGTAGCGGAAGCAGACCACGTTCAACGGCACCGGCGCCAGCAGCTCGAAGTCCTCCGCGGACTCGACCTGCGCGGCGAGCCGAGCGGCGTTGTCGAGGCAGCGCTCGACGATCGCCCTGTAGCCGCTGCGACCGTAGGCCGCGAGCGTCGCCCAGACTGCCAGCGACCGCGCCCGGCGCGAGAGCTCGGGCGCGCGGAAGGCGAAGATCGGGTGGTCTTCGGAGGCTTCCGGCAGGTAGGCCGCTCCGGCAGCGAACGTCCGCCCCAAGAGCTCGCGGTCTCGCACGAATGCGAAGCCGCAGTCGAAGGGAACGTTCAACCACTTGTGTCCGTCCGCGATCACCGAATGGGCCCGCTCGACACCGGCCGCCAGACCGGCCGTCCGGGGCGAGACCCGCGCGAACAGCCCGAAGGCGCCGTCGATGTGTAACCAGGCGCCGAACTCGTCGCAGAGATCGGCGATCTCCTCGAGCGGGTCGAACAGCCCCGTGTTCACCTCGCCGGCGTTGCCGATCACGATCGAGGGCGCGCCGGCGAGGGCCTGAAGCTCGTGCGCGAGCGCCGCCAGATCCATGGCGCCGCCCCCGTCGGCGCAAATCTTCAGGCGGCCGCGACCGAGCCCGAGCATCGCCAGCGCCTTGAGGGCGGTCACGTGGACGAAGCCGCTCGTCAGCACCGGAGCCTGCGGCAAGTCGGCGAGGCCGTCTGCCGAGACGTCGACGCCGTGGCGCTCTCCCCACCACTGGCGCGCGGCCGCCAGGCCGCTGAAGTTCGCCATCTGCCCGCCGGTAACTAGCACGCCGTCCCAGTCGGAGGGAAGCCCGAACAGCTCGCGGAGCCAGCGGAGCGAGAGGAGTTCGAGCCGAGCGGCTAGCGGGCTTGCGTCCCAGCCGCCGGCGTTCTGGTCGAGCAGCGAGGTCAGCCAGTCGGCGCCGAGCGCCGCAGGCGTCGCTCCGCCCATCACCCAGTGGAAGAAGCGCGGCCCGGAGGAGCGGACGTGGGCGTCGAGTCCGCCCTCGATCAGGCGATCGAGTGCTCCGAGGGTGCCTAGGCCCTCGTCCGGAAGCGGGCCGTCGAAGGCCGCGGCGGCCTCGTCGGAGCGGGCGAGGCGGACTGGACCGTTCGCGAGCGAATCGAGATACGCCTCGGCCTCGGCCGCCACCCGCTCGAGCGCCGCCAGGCCGTCCGCGGGCTGGTCGAGCGGGTCGGCCACGTCCTCGAATCTACAGTGTCGCGCCATGGTCACCGCGATCGCGATCGGCGCCGGGGCTGCCGCGGCGGCCGCACTCGGCTGGGGCCACTTCGAGGCCGGCTGGGTGCGGCTAGAAGAACTCGAGTGCCCGTTGGAACGGCTGCCGCCCGAGCTGGCCGGATTACGGATCACGCACCTGTCGGACTTCCACCTCGGTTTTCCCTCCCGCGGCGGGCAGGCCGTAGTGCGCGCGATCGAGTGGACTTCCTCGCGGTCACCGGACCTCGTTCTCGTCTCGGGCGACCTGCTGTCTCGCCGAGGGGGCGAGCCGCTGCTGCGCGAGTTGCTCGCGCGCCTGCCGAATTGCTACGCCGTACTCGGCAACCACGACTTCGCCGAGACGAAGGATCCGTTTGCCGCGCGCTCGCCGGTGGGCGATCTGAGGCCGGCGACCCTGCTGCTCGACGAGGCGAAGATGCTCGAGCTGCGGGGGCGCCGCGTTCAGATCGTCGGTGTCGATCCGCGTTCGTACCGTCGCGGACTCGCGCGGCCGGAGCGTCTCGCCGATCCCGAGGCGGACCTGCGAATCCTGCTCTGCCATTTCCCGAACGTGATCGACCGGCTGCCGAAGCGCGTTTTCGATCTCGTGGTCGCGGGCCACCTGCACGCGGGCCAGATCACGCTGCCGCTGCCGGGCCGGCGGATCCCGCTTGCCCACCCGCGCTGGCGCTACTTCCACGGCCTCTATGGGCACCAAGGCGGCACCTTGCATGTCTCGGCCGGCCTGGGTACGACCTTCGTCCCGTTTCGGTTCCTGGCGCGGCCAGAAGCAACGGAGCTCGTGCTCGTACAATCACAGTGAGTGGACGGAGATTGAATGGACGGCCAGGCGAGCATCTCGAGCGAGGTTCTCGCGCGCTACGCCGCCGACGCCGCCTTGGAGATCGACGGAGTTCGCGGCCTCGTCGCGAGCCAGCTGCACAGGCATCGTGGCGTTCGCGTCAGCGGCGAGGACGGGAGCGTCACGATCGAGCTGCACCTGGACGTCGACTGGGGCACACGGCTCCCCGAGCTCGGGCACGAGGTCCAGCGGCACGTGCTCGAGTACCTGGAGCGAATGGTCGGGACTCGCCCGGCAGCGATCAACGTCGTGATCGACGCGATCGGGGAGGCACGGTGACGCCGACCCGCATCCGCGGGTTGACGCGGTTGACCCTCGAGGAGGCGCCGATCGTCTGCCACAGCTGCGTCTGGTGGCAATCGAAGACCGGCCGGCGCGCGAACAAGGACCGCTGGATCGATCGAGCCGAGGACGATTTCGGGCCGTGGGGCTCGATCTACTACGACGACGACGGGCGCGTGATCGGCTCGATGCAGTACGGGCCGGCGCAGCTCTTTCCGCGGGCGTTCGAGCTGCCGGCGGGGCCGCCTTCCGAGGACGCGGTCATCGTCACATGCGCGTACCTCGTCGACCGCACGAGCCCCTGGGTGCTGCAGTCGCTCTTCCTCGCCGCGATCGGCGAGGCGAGGGACAAGGGCGCCAAGGCGCTGGAGACCTTCGCGTACCGGTACCCGGAAGGGGAGACGCAATACGAGCGTTTCCAGGTGCACAAAACCATCTTTCCGCGCGACTTTCTCTCCGACTTCGGCTTTCAGACTGTGCGAGCCGCGGGGCCGGTCGAGCTCGTGCGGCTCGATTTCGGCGGCCTGATCCCTGTTGCGGAGGGGCGCCGCGCGAAGGTGCTCCGCCTCGTGCGTGAGGCCTTCTCGCCGGCCCCGGTGCCGCAGCGGCCCTAGGCGTCGCTTGCGACGCCGATCTAGAGGACGTCCCGGAATTGCCGGGGCGTCCGTCTGATCCCGGTTGGCGACGCCGGCGTCGATGGAGTCTTTCGTAGAGGATTTCTTAGGCGACGGCCGGCGTGCTTCGCCAGGTGCTGCGGATGCTGGAAGCCGCCGCGACCATGAGCACGATCGGGCAGCTGATCGCCGTCTGCAGCCGGGGCAGCAGCGTCTCGTCCGTAGGATCGGCGACTGCGATCACGAGGCCGCCTTCGGGCGTGAAGCGCACCGGCAGCGCCGGCAAGGTCTCGCCGAGGCTCCGCGGCAAGGTGCCTGCCGCATGGCGGTCCACCGAGTTGGCTTCGAGGTTGACGAACGGGACGCCGGCCTGTTCGGCCAGCGTGCGGGCCAGCTCGTCCTCGAAGACGAATCCGAGGCGGACGAGGGTCTCGCCGAGGAGGCCACCGTGGACGCGGCGCTCGGTCAGCGCGTCGTCGAGCTGGGCCTCGGTGATCAGGCCCTTTTCGATCAGCAGTTCGCCAAGCTGGAGGCGGGGCTTTTGGCCGAGGGGATTCGGGTCGCCAAGCCGCATGAGTTACTCATCGTCCCTAGCGGACGATTCCTTGAATTTGGAGCGGAATCCGTTCGGTCTTACGCTGCGACAGGGCGACGCGCAGACAGCAGCTCCGCGATCTGAATCGCGTTCAGCGCGGCGCCCTTGCGCAGGTTGTCGCAGGCGAGGAAGAGCGTGAGGCCGCCGCTCTCCGCAGCCCGGTCGAGGCGGATCCTGCCGACGAGCACCTCGTCCACGCCGGCCGCCTTACCCGGCGTCGGGAAGTTCTCGACGCGCACGCTCGGTGCGGCCGCCAGCAGCTCCCGGACCCGCTCCGGTGAAAGCGGCTCGACGGTCTCGATCCAGACCGACTCGGCATGGCCGACCATGACGGGAACCCGGACACATGTCGCGCTGACCGGAAGCTCGGGCAGCTCGAGGATCTTCCGCGTTTCGTCTCGCAGCTTGGTCTCCTCGTCGAACTCTTCGCCGTCGAAGTCCCACTCCATCTCGAGATCCCCCTCGGCAGGAACCTGGGCGCGGAGGCGCTCCATGCGCTCGAGTCCGGCTCCTGACGCCGCCTGGTAGGTCGCGAGCCTGACGCGAGCGAGGCCCGCCGCCTCGTGCAGGGGCTTGAGGACGCAGGTGAGGGGGATCGAGGAGCAGTTCGGGTTGGCGACGATCCCGTCGTGCTCGAGCGCTCGCTCGCCGTTCACCTCTGGGACGACAAGCGGAATGCCGGGTTCGAGGCGGTAGGCCGACGACTTGTCAATCGCGATCGCGCCGCCGCGGACGGCGTGGGGGACGAGGTCGCGGCTCGCCGCCGTGCCGATTGAGAACAGACAGAAGTCGAGGTCTCCGTCGGACAGCGCCTCCGGCGTCGCCTCCTCGACTATGAAACCCTCGACGTCTCGGCCGACCGAGCGCGCGCTTGCGAAGGCGCGGACGTTCTCGTAACCACGCTCGCGGAGCAGCCGGAGCGTGACCGGGCCGACCGCCCCGGTCGCGCCGACGACGCCGATCGCCGCATCGCGTTCCACGCCCGCATTGTGCCTTCTTTCATGTGCGCTCATTCCGAACCAGGTCGTCGTAGGTTCCTCGTTCGCGGCTGACGCGCCAGCTTCCTTGTTCGAGCACGACCTCGGCGCAGAGCGGCCGGGCGTTGTACGTCGAGGACATGACGCGGCCGTAGGCGCCGGCGAGCTCGACCGCGATCAGGTCGCCGCGACGTGGCAGGGGCAGTCCGCGGCCCAGCGCAAGGAAATCGCCGCTCTCGCAGAGCGGGCCGACGACGTCTACCTGCGTCTCCTCGCGGTCGTCGCCGGCCAGCACGGCGATCGGGTGCTCGGCCCCGTAGAGGGCGGGTCGGAGCAGATCGTTGCTGCCGCCGTCGCAGACGGCGATCGTCCTGCCGCCGGCCTGCTTCACGTGCAGGACGCGGGTGACGAACGTGCCGACGGGACCCGCGAGGTGGCGTCCGGGCTCCAGGACGAGCGTCGCGTCGAGGCCCCCCGCGATCTCGGCGAGCGAGTCCACGTAGGCGGGGAGGTCCGGCTCGGCGGCGCCGTAAGAAATCCCCAATCCGCCGCCGGCGTCGAAGTCCTCTAGCCGGATCCCTGCACGCTCCAGCTCACGCCAGAGCTCGGCCGCCGGCGTGGCGGCCGCAAGCACCGGCGCCATGTCGAGCAGCTGCGAGCCGACGTGGAATGAGATCCCGACCGGATCGAGTGCAGCTTCGGCCGCCGCGCGCCGGAACGCTTCCGCCGCTTCGGCTCGTTGGAGGCCGAATTTGCTTGCACCGCCTCCGGTGGCGAGGTACTCGTGGCCGCCGCCGGCGACGTCGGGGTTCAGTCGGACCGAGACCGGTGCAACGCGCCCAAGCCGACGCGCGGCGTCGGCGATCTCCTCGAGCTCCTCGAGCGATTCGACGTTGAGCGAGCGAATACCGGCCTCCACCGCCGCGCGGATCTCGTCTTCGCGCTTGCCCACGCCGGAGAAGACGATCGTTTTCGGGGCGATGCCGACCTGCAGGCACTTGGCGAGCTCGCCGCCTGAGACGACGTCCGCGCCGAGCCCCTCGGCCGCGACCACCTCGAGCAGTGCCAGGGCGTCGTTGGCCTTGACCGCGTAGCAGGTCAGGTGAGGGACATCCGCCAGCGCGTCTTCGAACGTCCGGATCCGCTCACGGAACCGGTCGAGGTCGTACGCGTAGAACGGCGTACCGACCTCGTCGGCGATCGTCGCGAGGCAGTGGTCTGACCGGCCACGTTCGCCGGCTCCCTGGCCCGCGGTCACGCTGCGCCAGTGTCCCCGCTCGCCCTTGTCAAGGCTGCCAGCCTTGCCTGCGAACGTTCGCGGCCTCTGGCTTGGTGCTCGCGACCCAGGAAGCGGGCAACGTCACCAGCCAGACCACTCGCTCAGCCCTCAGACATGTTCTCGCTCGCTTCCGGTGGAGGCGAGGTCGAACGCCTCGTGGAGGGCGAGCACCGTCCGTTCCGCGTCTGCGCCCTCGACGAAGAACGAGATCTTGATCGGCGAGGTGACGATGAAGCGGGCCTCGGTACCGATCTCGCGGAGCGTCGCGAACGTGCGGGCCGCGATTCCGGGGTGGCTCTTCATGCCCGCGCCGATCAGGCTCACCTTCGCGAGCCCCTCGATGCAGTCGCAGCTCGCAGAGGCGCCTTCGAGCGCCGCTTCCGCGTCCGCGCGGTCGCCGAGCGGGGCCGAGAAGACGATCTCGTCGCCGGTCTGGATGATCGTGTCGACGTTGACGCCGCTTGCCGCGAGTGCGGCAAAGAGGTCGGCGCGATCGACTGAGCGGACGCGGTAGACGGCCTCGTCAAAGGTGTGGGCAACGCCGGAGATGATCGCCTTCTCAAGCATCCGCTCGTCTTCCTCGGTGACCCAGGTGCCGTCGTCGTCGCTGAACGTCGAGCGAACGTGCAGCTTGACGCCGTAGTTCCGCGCGACCTCGACCGAGCGTAGCTGAAGCACCTTCGCGCCCGAGGCGGCCAACTCGAGCATTTCGTCGTAGCTGACGGCGTGGAGCTTGCGCGCGCTCGGGACGATTCTCGGGTCGGCGGTGAACACGCCCGCGACGTCCGTGTAGATCTCGCAGTGGCTCGCGGCGAGCGCGGCGGCGAGGGCGACGGCGGTGGTGTCGGAGCCGCCACGGCCGAGCGTCGTGATGTCCAAGCTCGTCGAGACGCCCTGGAAACCGGCCACCAGGACGACCTTGTCCTGGTCGAGCGCCTCGTGAATCCGGCGGGCACGGACGTCGACGATCTTCGCCTTGCCGTGGACGGTGTCGGTGACGATCCCCGCCTGGCTGCCGGTGAGCGAGATCGCCTCGTCGCCGAGATCGTGGATCGCCATCGCGGCCAGCGCGCAGGAGATTCGTTCGCCCACCGAGATCAGCATGTCGAGCTCGCGCGGCTCCGGGCGCGGCGAGATCTCGTAGGCGAGGCGAACGAGTTCGTCGGTCGTGTCGCCCATCGCCGAGAGCACGGCGACGACGCGCGTTCCCTCCGCGTGCGCGGCGACGATCCGCGCCGCGACGTCCTTCAGCTTCTGCGGGTCGGCGACGGACGTGCCGCCGAACTTCATCACGACCGTCCCCGCGCGGGCCGTCGCCTCGCCGGCGACGGCGGGGACAGTTTCGTACTCGGTCGTGGACACGCGCTGAAGTGTAGGCGGCGACTCGCGGTGACCTTTTTCTGGCAGTTGCCTGGCTTTCGGGTCGTGTCTGTGGACGAAAAGTCACACTTTCGTAGCAGTTGCCATGGCCGTTTGTGGCGGTTCGTGGGGACAGTCCTCAGGGACCTGGCGCGCGAGGCCGCGTCTGGTTTGGCGCCGTCCGTGCGACGTGAGCCGACCTCGTTCCGATACGAATGGCGCGTGCGCTACCGCCGACTCGGCTCCAGCGACCTCGAGATCTCGGAGATCTCGCTCGGCTCCTGGCTTACGTACGGCGTCGGTGTCGAGAACGATCCGGCCCGCGCGTGCCTGGAAAAGGCGTTCGAGCTCGGGATGAACTTCATCGACACCGCGAACGTCTACGGGCGCGGAGCCGCGGAGGAGTTCCTCGGCGACGCGCTCGCGAAGCGGCCGCGCGACTCGTATGTGCTCGCGACGAAGCTCTTCTTCCCGATGGACGACACCGGCGAGAACAAGGGCCTCTCGCGCGGGCAGGTGTTCAAGCAAATCGACGACTCGCTCCGCCGTCTCCGCACCGACTACGTCGACCTCTACCAATGCCACCGCTACGACCCAGAGACCCCGCTTGAGGAGACGATGGAGGCGCTGACGGAGGTCGTCCGCCAGGGCAAGGCGCGCTACCTCGGCTTCAGCGAGTGGACGGCGCCGCAGATACAGGCGGCGCTCGATCTCAGCCCACCGTACGAGAAGTTCGTCTCGAGCCAACCCCAGTACTCGATCCTGTGGCGCGTTCCGGAGCGCGAGGTGATCCCACTCTGCGCGGCAAACGGGATCTCGCAGGTCGTCTGGTCGCCGCTGGGACAGGGTGTCCTGACCGGGAAGTACACGCCGGGTCAGCCGCCGCCGCCGGACACGCGAATGGGCAACGAGATGGGTTGGGCGATGGACGAGTTCCGTGAGGACGGCGTGCTCGCGGCCGTCCAGCGGCTGCGGCCGATCGCGGACGGGCTCGGGATCACGATGGCGCAGCTCGCGCTCGCGTGGGTCCTCCGCGAGCCGAACGTCGCCTCGGCCATCATTGGCGCCTCACGCCCGGAGCAGGTCGCGGACAACGCGGCCGCGTCCGGGATCGAGCTGGACGAGGAAGTGCTCCGCGCGATCGACGAAGCCGTCGGCGACGTCGTCATCAGCGGAGAGATCCCCGCCTAGCTACATCTCGCGACGGCCGGACAGGGCTCGCCCGAGAGTTACCTCGTCGGCGTACTCGAGGTCCCCGCCGACGGGGAGCCCGCTCGCGAGCCGCGTCACGCGCACGCGCCCGCGCAGGCGGTCGGCTAAGAAGGCGGCGGTCGCCTCGCCGGTCATGTTCGGGTTCGTGGCGAGGACGACCTCCTCGATGCCGTTCCGCTCGACCCGCCCGAGCAGCTCGTCGATGCGCAGGTGCTCGGGCTCGACGCCGTCGAGCGGCGAGAGCGCGCCGCCGAGGACGTGGTAGAGCCCGCGATACTCGTGCGTCCGCTCGACGGAGATCAGGTCGACGGGCTGCTCGACGACGCAGACGATCGTGCGGTCGCGACGCGCGTCCTCGCAGATCGAGCAGAGCTCTTCCTCGGTCAGGTTTCCGCACTCCTTGCAGAAGCGGACGCGCTCCTTCACCTCCTGAACCGCGGAGGCGAGCGCGAGCGCCTCGTCCTTCGGCGCCCTGAGCAGGTGGAACGCGAGCCTGTGCGCCGTGCGCGTGCCGACGCCCGGCAGGCGTGTCAGCTGTGCGACGAGATTCTCGATCGCCGGTGAAACCACCGGCCAATTCTGCCTATGCAGGTGGTGGTCGCCCGGCTTCGGTCAGCCCGAGTCCTCGAGCTCGGCCAGCTGTTCGCGCGCGAGTCGCCACATTTCCTCGGCGAATCCGGGCTCGGCTGACAGCATGCGCTCGAACTCGGCGCGCCCGAGCGCGAGGCAGGTCACGGGCGTCTTGGCGACGACCCGCGCTCGCCGCAACCCGTCCTTTTCGAGGAGCGAGATCTCGCCGACCACGTCGCCGGCGCCGAGCTCACGCTGCTTCCCGTGCGCCTCCACGACGACGCTGCCGTCGCAGATCACGAACAAGCCGGCGCCCGGCGTCCGCGGCTCGATCAGTACCTGGTTCGCAGGGAACTCGACCTGCGAGAACGAAGCGGCGAGTCGTTCCAGCGCGTCGTCGTCGAACCCCGCAAAGAGGGGGCTTCGGCGGAGGAGATCGGCAGTAGCCAACGCCTTAGAGGCCAGGCAGCCCGAGTCCCTGCATGCCGCCCATGGCGCCGCCGAGCTTCGTCTCGACGAGCTGCTGGGCCGAGCGCAGGGCCTCGTTGACGGCCGCGAGCACCGTGTCGGCGAGCAGTTCCGGATCGTCGGCGTCGATCGCCTCCGGTGCGATCTTGATCTCCGTGATCTCTAGCGCGCCGGTCGCCTTGACCGTGACCATGCCGCCGCCGGCCGAGGCTTCGACCGTCTCGCCGGCGAGCTCCTCCTGGGCCTTCGCCATCTGCGCCTGCATCTGCTGGGCCTGTTGCATCAGCTTCTCGAAGTCCATCGCCACGGCTACTCCTCTACCTCGCGGGCGTCGAATGTCTCCTTGATCAGCGAAACCAGATCGTCCTCGCCGGCGGGCTCCTCCTCGGAGGGCTCGCCGTCACCGCCGTTCGCGCCGAGCTCGAAGGCGAGGGCGAGCCGCCGCCCGGTCACCTCGTAGAGCGCGTCCGCGAGCAGGGTCGCGTTTTTCGGCTCCTCGGCCAGTTGGCGGTGAAAGGACGCGTTGCGAGGAAACTCGAGCGTCAGGGTGTCACCGGCGAGCTCGGCCGGATGGGCCTCGCGCAGGACGGACGCGGTCGGAATCGATTTCTCCTCGACGGCCGGCAACACCGCCCGCTGCCAGGCCTCTTGCAGCTGCTCGAGGTCGACCGACGGCGGTTCTCGCGGTGGCGCAGGCGGTTCAGCAGGCGTCTCTTTCGGGCGTGCCTCGGGACCAGGTCCCACGCCATGTCCAGAACCGCCGCGCTCCTCGAGCTGCTCGAGCCGATAGGCCGTCGCTTCGCGGGAGAGGTCAGCCGCCGGGCGAGTCACCTTAACGAGCGCGAGCTCGAGCGGCAGGCGTGGATCAGCCCCCTGCCGCAGGTCCTCGACGGCGACGGCAAGCAGGTCGCAAAGCCGGAGCACCGTCGCCTCGCCGAGCTGGTTCGCCTGCTCATGCAGCCGCTCGCGCACCTCTTCGGTCACCGGCAGCGAGTCGGGCACATGACCCATGTGCTGGACGAGCAAGAGATGCCGCAGGTGCTCGAGCAGGTCGGTGACGAGCCGCCCCAGGTCCTGGCCCTGCTCGGAGAGCTCTTCGATGAACGTCAACGCGCCGGCCGTGTCGCGGTCGACGATCAGGTCGCAGAGGCGGAAGAGAGCCTCCTCCTCGATCGCGCCGAGCAGCTGGAGCACGTCCTGGACGGTGATCTTCTTTCCGGTCGCCGCCGCGAGCTGGTCGAGCGTCGAGACCGCGTCGCGGTAGGCCCCTCGCGCGGCGCGCGCAACGAGCGCCAGCGCCGCGTCCGGCACCTCGATCTCCTCGCCGTCGGCGACCCAGCGCAGGACGCGCACGAGCTCAGGCAGCCGCGGCCGCGCGAACACGAACGTCTGGCAGCGAGAGCGAACGGTCGGCAGCATCTTGCCGAGGTCGGTCGTGCAGAAGACAAAGACGAGGTGGGGCGGGGGTTCCTCGATCAGCTTCAGCAGCGCATTGAAGGCCGCATCCGTGAGCTGGTGCGCCTCGTCGAGGATGTAGACCTTGTAGCGGCCCTCGACGGGCTGCAGGACGGCGTGGTCGCGGATGTCGCGAATGTCGTCGATTCCGCGCTGCGAGGCGGCGTCCATCTCGACGACGTCGAGCGACGTGCCCGACGCGATCGCCCGGCAGATGTGGCACTCGGTATCGGGCTGTGACGTCGGCCCCCGCTCGCAATTCAGCGCCTTGGCGAGAATGCGCGCCAGCGAGGTTTTGCCGGTGCCGCGCGGCCCGGCGAAAAGGTAGGCCTGCCGGATCTGCCCGGCGTCGATCGCGTTCTTGAGCGTCCGGACGACCGGCTCCTGCCCGACGACGTCGTCGAACCCCTGCGGGCGGTACTTCCGGTAGAGCGCGGCCACTCGCCCGATGCTATCGCCCGCGGCAGCGGACGGTCAGCCGACTTCTCTCCGTGAGGTGCGTCGGTCTTCCTATCATGCCGCCGATGGAGGCCGGGTCGCCCGAAGTTCGTCGCTGGACGCTGATCGCCGTCTGCGTGACGACGTTCATGTTGCTGCTCGACATCACGATCGTGAACGTCGCGCTGCCGAGCATCCAGCACCGGCTGAAAGCCGATCTGACCGGCCTGCAGTGGGTTGTCGACGCCTACGCGCTCGCGCTCGCGGCGTTGATTCTCACCGCCGGAGCGCTCGCCGACAGGTTCGGTCGGCGCCTGCTGTTCACGTTCGGCGTCGTCGTCTTCAGCAGCGCCTCGCTGCTCTGCGGCTTGGCCTGGAACATCACTGTGCTCGACGTGGCAAGGGGCCTGCAGGGGATCGGCGGTGCGGCGCTGTTCGCAACGGCGCTCGCGCTGATCGGTCACGAGTACCGTGGCCCCGAGCGCTTCGGCGCAATCGCAGTCTGGGGCGCCACCGTCGGCGCGGCTGTTGCCTCGGGGCCGCTCGTCGGCGGCGTCCTGACCGACGCGTTCGGCTGGCGCTGGGTCTTCTTCGTCAACGTCCCGGTCGGGGCGTTTGCGCTCCTGATCGCGAGGACGCGGATGATCGAGTCGCGGGACCTCGGCGCCCTCCGAACGGATTTCGCCGGCCTGGTCTCGTTTACGGCGGCGCTGTTCCTGATCGTCTTCGGACTCCTCCGCGGCAACGCCGAAGGCTGGGGTAGCGGCTTGATCCTCTCGACGCTCGTCGCCGGCGTCGTGCTGCTCGCCGTCTTCGTGTTGGTCGAGGCACGTCAGGAACGGCCGATGCTGGACATTTCGCTCTTCCGCCGGCCCGCGTTCCTCGGCGTCTCGCTCGCGACCTTCGCCATCGGCGCCGGCATGTTCGCGCTCTTTCCTTACCTCTCGATCTACCTGCAGGACATCCTCGGCACCTCGCCGCTCGGAGCCGGCCTGCGGTTCCTACCGCTTACCGCCTTCGTGTTTCTCGTGCCCCTGCTGACTCGAGGGATCGCCCAGCGCGCGCAGCCGTGGGTACTTGCCTCTCTCGGTCTGCTGCTCGTGTCGATCGCGTTGCTGCTGATGCACGGCCTCACGACCGGCTCCCGCTGGACCGCTCTTCTTCCCGGCTTCGTGATTGGCGGGATCGGCATCGGGCTTGCGAATCCGACCCTTGCCGCTGCTGCGCTGCGCACGGTCGACCCCGCCCGGTCGGGCATGGCGTCCGGTATCAACAACGCCTTCCGCCTCAGCGGCGTCTCGATCGGCGTCGCCGCGCTGGGAGCCGTGCTCGAGGGCCGCGTATCCACGTCGCTCGCCTCGACGGCGCACGTGCATAGCCAAGGGCTCGCCGCTGCCGTGAGCTCGGCGGGAACGCGGGCGGTGAGCGCGCATCCTGGCCTCATACATCCCGCGGTGACGGCCTTCGTGAGTGGGCTGAACGCCGTCCTCCTCGTCGGCTGCGGGATCGTCTTCGCGGGCGCGGTTGCGGCGGCCATTTTGATGCGCGTACCTGCCGCGACAGGAGTGAGAGCCCCGGCCTTGGCCGAAGAAAGCCGCGGCACCTGAGAGGAATTCTTAGCGCTGCTTCCTTCCGGATCTGACGCGGTTCGAACACTCTCAGTGCCGCGGACAGCCGAATCGTAGCGGCCGGCGCTATTCTCGTTCGCGCCGGGGCGCGTAGCTCAGCGGGAGAGCGCCCGCTTCACACGCGGGAGGTCGCTGGTTCGATCCCAGCCGCGCCCACTGAGAGACCCGCTGGAAACGGCGGGTTTCTCTTTGCTCCGGCTTTGCAGCGCGTGCAGGATGCTCGCCCTTGGAAACGGTTTTGGAAACGGGCGGCCGACCCTGCGGCTCGAGGCCGACACACTTTTGCCGCTCTTGTGCGAGCGGGGGCCACGTGCAAGGCTCGACGCATGAACGAACTCAACGACTACCGCACGCACCGACAGCTCACCAGCTTCGAGGAGCGCTTCACGCGGCTCGAGCGGCTCGCTGACGAGCTCGCTCGAGTGAGCGACGAGCTCGGCGCCGTCGTCGCCCCGCGGCCGGCGCTCTCACTCGTCGAGCGCGGTTCCAGCCCCTCAACGGACGATGCTCCCCGGTTAGGCGAACTCTGACCGGATCATCTCGGGGCCACCGTCCTCAGGGAGGCTGCGAAGACGTACGAGAATCTCCTCCGCAGATCCGAACCAGTCGAAGGCCGGTGCGTGGGTCGAACCCTGAAGAACCGCGTTGCCCTGGCCTCGAATCGCCTTTAAGACGTCCACTGCTTCGTCTGCGGCAGTCGCAGTCGTCCCCATTCGAATGCCCGAGCGAACCTGTAACAAGGGCAACTGGATCGTCACGCCGTCGTCGGATGTCGCGCCAAGAAACATGGCGCCAGAGGCGTCAGGAGCGATCTGCAGTTGGCGATATCCGTGCAGCGGAGCGACCTCGGCCCAAATCCGATTCAATTTCTCCTCGGTAGCGACAGGCGCCGGCGTCGGCTGCACCGCGGCTAATACGCCGACGACGAGTGCTTTCGGGATCATCTCCATGCGCGGCGGAGGCATCGTACTCGGGGAGCGACGCGCCGCGTGTGCTTCCTCGAAGCCGGTCTATCGAGAGACCTAGCCGGTGGCTTGCGGCCTACGCGGGGACTCCCGTCAGACCAGCCGACCGAAGATCCGCTCGCCCTCGATCCTGTCGACGAAGAAGACCTCGGCTTCGCTGAGCGTTTGGTTTTACGTCCGGTTTTTACGCCCCCCGTACGTAGATGGGCCGCCCGGCCCATGACAGTGCGGCTCGAAGCCCCGAGACTACGGGGACGTCGAAGAAATGGAGCTGGGTGCCCCAAGGGAGGGGGATGTTCCCGGAACTGCGGCCGCTCCGAGAACAGACCACCCAGCCCCGTCTTCGAGGGTAGCGCGATGGCTCCGATGCGGCGGGAGCCTTCGTTGAGCCGGCGGGAGCCGCCTCGCTGCGGCGACAGGAGGCCCCGCCGGCTCGCCTTCTCCGTTGCTCGCTGGCATGTCGTTTCCTGCTGGTGCCGGCGACGCAATCGCGGCCCTTAGTGAGAGAGCCCCGGGCAGGGGCTCTCTCGTCGATGCTCCGCCCTGATCGCGGCTTACTTCCCGTGTCCGTGGACGTTGCCGCCTCCGCCTCCGGGATTGCCCTGGCCGTGGCTCTCGCCTTGGCCCTGGACGCTGGAGTGCCCGTGGCCCTGACCATTGCCTTGGCCCTTGGGCTTGCTCTGGCCGTGGCCCGGACCATTGCCTTGGCCTTTGCCCTTACCGTGGCTTTGGCCGTTGGCCTTGCTTTGGCCGTTGGCCTTGCCTTGGCCGTTGGCCTTGCCTTGGCCCTGAAGTCCGGTGCCGTTGTCCAGGAGTCCCTGAGTCGAGCGCTCATGACCACGAGCGTGGGCCTTGTTCTTGCCCTTGTGCTGCCCGTTGGAGTGGTGCTGAGCCTTCCCATGCTGTCTCGCCGGCTTCTCGCCCTGCTCCGAGGTGAGGCTCTGTTGCGGACAGGCCCCCACTGTGTCGCCATGGCCGAGGTGTGCCGGCAACGCTCGCTCCGAGACGTTGATCGTCACGAACGGGTTCTTCTGCGAGTGAGTGTGGTGACAGATCGTCACCTTGGACGG
Source organism: Actinomycetota bacterium (assembly GCA_005888315.1). Classification (GTDB taxonomy): domain Bacteria; phylum Actinomycetota; class Thermoleophilia; order Gaiellales; family Gaiellaceae; genus 13-2-20CM-68-14. The sequence goes on from VAWH01000025.1 coordinate 77,899, forward strand.
TGGGTACTGAGCGGCGGTCGCGGAGATGTTTGAAACTCCCACGAGCCTTGCGGCATAGCCGACCCCACCCACGGACGCGAGCGCTGCAACTGCGAGAGCGGCTGCTCCAGCGGCGGCGAAGCGAGCGCGTCCAGATTTCCAGAATCGATTCATACGCGGCCCCCCTAGTTGAGGTCTGTTTCTTAGTCTTCGGAAAATGACGCCCGGAACTTGACAATCTTGCCTTCTCCTTCGGCCGGAATCCGTCGGTGCGGTGCGCCGCTGTCGCGTTTTGCGGGAACTGCGACACGTTCACGATCCGTCCATAGCCTCGTTTGCTCATCTCCCGCGCAGCAGCTTGGGTGCAGTAGAAGGTGCCGGAGAGATTGACGTCGAGTTGGCGTTGCCAGTCCTCCGGGGTGATCTCGAGGAATTCGGCCCGCTTCTCGATGCCCGCGTTGTTGACGAGCACGTCCAGCCTTTCGAACTCGTCCGCGTTGACGTCGAAGACAGCGATATTGGCCCCTTCGCTGGCGCAGCGCACTGCGATCGCCTTGCCGATGCCCTGACCACCACCGGTCACGATCGCCACTTGATTTTCGAGGACCATCTGCTCCTCCCAGTTCCGAGGTTCCGAGTCGGTTGGGGTTTCTCAGACCTCTATCGCGACCGATGCGCAGCCGCTCATCCGAGCGGGCGCCGTTTCTGCGGGTAGACGGTCTCCCCTCGGGCGAGCATGGTCACGAACTGCTCGATCCGGCGCGCGCGGGTGTCTGCTCGCTTGGCGCTCGAGATCCGATACAGAACCGCATAGCGGTTCCGGCTGTCGAGGCCTTCGAACATCGCCTGTGCCTTCGGCTCGGCGGCGAGTGCTGCGGCTAGGTCGGGCGGAACCTCGATGCTCGCCTGGCCGGGATAGGCGGCACCCCACCGACCGTCGGCCTTTGCCCGCTTCATCTCCGCCGCGCCGGCCGGATGCATCCGCCCTTCGGCCAGCAGTCGCTCGGCGATGCCGGTGTTTCGCTCGGACCACGAGCTGCGCCGCCGGCGAGGCGTGAAGCGCTGACGGTAGGTGGCCTCGTCGCGGCGACGGACCTGGCCGTCGATCCAGCCGTGGCAGAGCGCTTCCTCGAGCGCCTGGTCGTACGTGAGGCTGGTCGGTTCTACCGTCCCCTTCTTGGCGAGGACCAGCCAGACGCTCCCTGGCTCTGCGTGGTGCTCGCCGAGCCAGACGCGCCAGGCGGCCGCATCGCGGACGATCAGCTCAGGCGGCTCGGCGGCCATTCCGTCACAGCCTGCCAGCGTTTCTTCCGTGCGTCCGCAGCTACGGATCCGCCGAGTCGAAGAACGTTGCGAACGAACCGGCGATCGCGGTGACCACGAAGAGCGCCCAGATCTCGAGGCTCGCCCCACGTTGACAAGCGTCCAAGTTCTTCGCCGATCACGCACCGAGTTTCACGGCCGGTTCCGACGCCGCGAGTCGCTCTCACGAATCGCGGATCCAGGCCGATACTAGAATCGTGGACGCGGCTCAGATTCCAGCACCTCAGCTCGGCAGGATCCTCATTGCCGCCGGCCTCCTCAACGAGGAGCAGCTTGCCCAGGCTCTCGAAGAGCAGGCCCGGACCGGCCGGCGCCTGGGCGAGATCATCGTCCAGCGCGGCTTCATTTCGGGGCCGGCGCTCGCCAACGCGCTCGCCGAGCAGCACGGCGGAGTCCTGAAGACCGAGTACGGCTTCGCAAGCGGGCTTGGCGGCGTCGTGGCGAGGCGAGCGGCGTCCGAGGCGGGAACACCGATCTCGCCGCTTCGACCGCCCGACCCGACGCCGATCCCGCAGCTCCGCGCCGCTGAGCCGGCTGCGCCTACTGGCGAGCGGGAGCCTACAACCCAGAAGCCGGCCCAGCCGACGCCCCCGCAGGAGGCGCCGCTTGACTCACCCGGTCAGCCGGAGCCGGCGGACCCGCCTGAGCCGGCACCACCGCTGCTCCGCACAGCGGAATCGCCGGCGCATGCTGCTGAGGAGCCGTTGGAGCCGGTGTCTCCGCTCTTCAGGGCGCCGAGTTCTCCGGACCACGCAGAGCAGCCGCCTCCGCCCGAACCAGAACCTGAGCTTGAATCCCCGCCTGCCCGCGACCCGGAGTCGATGGCTCCCGCCGAGCCCGAGCCTCGTCCTCCGAGCGAGCCTGAGCAGGGCGCCTTCGAGCCCGAACCCGAGCCTGCGCCACCGACCGAGCCTGAGCCCGCGCAGGTCGCCGAGGCCGCGGAGCCCCTTCCGGAGCCGGTCGAGCTTCGCCCGCAGTTGCCCGAGGCCGAACCCACCCCGCTCGCCGAGGCCGCGGAGCCTGTGCCCGAGCCCGTCGAGCTTCGTCCTCCGAGCGAACCGGAGCGGGGAGCCCTCGAGTCCCAACCCGAGCTTGCTGAACCGACCGAGCCGGAGCCAACACCCCCCGCCGAGGCCGCGGAGCCCCTCCCGGAGCCGGTCGAGCTTCGCCCGCAATTGCCCGCGCCCGAACCCACACCGCCGGTCGAGGCAGCGGAGCCCCTGCCCGAGCCCGACGAGCTTCGTGCTCGGGCCTTCATGCAGGAGGCGCCGTCGCCGCCTGTGCCCGAACCCGAACCTGAACCCGACCCCGAGCCGCAACCGGAGTCCGAGCTCGAGTCGGCCGCGTCGGCGCCCGACGACCGAGACGCGCTGATCGACTCACTCCACGCTCGGATCGAAGCCCAGGAGCAGGAGCTCGCGAAGCTACGCGAAGAGCTGGAGCAGGCGCGCGCGAAAACCGACGTCCAGGTGCATGTGTGGCCCGAGGACCAGCCGCCGGCGCCGACTGCCGCGCCCGCACAAACGGAGCACTACCTCCTGTGTGTACCGACGACGGCCGGTTACGTGCTGCTCGATCGCGTCGGCCCGCTGCCCAGCGTCGGCCAGCCTGTCGAAGTGCCCGAGGACGAGGGCCAATTCACGGTGACGAAGGTCGTTCGACTGCCGCGCAACGGTCGTCCTTGCGCGTACCTTCAGCGGGCATAGCCCGCGCGATCGAACAACCCGTCGAGGAAGCACAGGCCGGCCGCTGGCTGACGCGCGGCGTCGGCAGCGTCGGCCTGGCGAGCTTTCTCAGCGATTCCGGCCACGAGATGGCGACGTCGGTGCTGCCGAGCTTCGTCACGCACACGCTCGGCGGCTCGGCCGGCGCGCTCGGGCTGATCGAGGGGGTCAGCGACGGGCTGGCGGGAATCGCGAAGCTTGCAGGCGGCTCGGCCGCCAACGACGAGACCCGACGCCGGAATCTCGCCGCCGGCGGCTACGTCCTCACCGGGGTCGCGACGGCGGGGATCGGCGCCGCGACGGCCGTCTGGCAGGCCGGAATCCTCCGCGCGGCAGCCTGGGCGGCCCGCGGAGCGCGCGGCCCAGCGAAGAACGCGCTGCTCGCCTCGCTGGCACCGCCGGAGGCGTACGGCCGGGCGTTCGGCTACGAGCGGACGATGGATCACCTAGGCGCCGTCGCCGGTCCGCTGCTCGCCGCGGGACTCGTCGCCACGATCGGCATCCGGCACACGATCTACCTCTCGGTCATCCCCGGCATGCTCGCGGCGCTTGCCATCGTCGTCGCCGCACGGGAAGCCGCGGGCCGCGGCGAGGCGATCCGCCGGCGCTTTCACCTGGAGCTCGGCGCGCTAGGGGAGGCGGGGATGGTGCGTGCGCTGGCGCCGGTGATGTTGTTCGAGCTCGGCAACTGTGCGACCACCCTCCTGATCCTGCGCGCGACCGGCTTGCTCCACTCGGGCCGGAGCATCGCCGACGCGGCCGCCGTCGCCGTCCTGCTGTTCGCGGCGCATAACCTGGTCGGCTCGGCGCTGTCCTACCCTGCCGGCCATGTTGTCGACCGGCGCGGGCCCCGGGTCGTCTTCGGCGTCGGGGTCGTCCTGTTCGGCCTCGCCTACGCGGGGCTTGCCCTCTCCGCTCACGGCTGGCCGCTGTTGCTCCTCTTCTTCGCGCTGGCCGGGGCGGGCATGGGTTTGACCGACACGGCCGAGTCGGCGCTCGTGGCCCGTCTGCTGCCGAACGAGCTCCGGGGCAGCGGTTTCGGTCTCCTCGGCGGCGTCCAGTCGCTCGGTGACTTCGTCTCCTCCGCGGCGGTCGGCCTCGTGTGGACGGTGGTCTCCCCGGGTGCCGCCTTCATTCTCGCCGCGGCGTGGATGGGGCTGAGCGTGGCCGCGACCGCGGCTGTCTCGCCGCGCCGTCGCGATCGGTTTTCCGATCCCAAAACGGGGTAGGGTGGCCCGCTGTGGACGCATCGACGTCGTGGCGGACCCTCTCCGAGCTGGATCTCGTCTTCGCGCGGTCTCGCCGCCGGGCGGCGGTACGCCGCGCCCAGCCGGCGAGGCGCTCCGCGCTCGATGGGCGGACGGTTCGAGCCATCGTGCTCGCGATTGCCTTGCTTGGCTTCGTGGCCGAAGGGACGCGGCTGGTTGAGACTGCACCGGCGAAGTTGGCTGCTCGGAAGCCGGCGCGGCCCCTCGTCCAATCCTGCGGGATTCCGAAGGCCTACGCCGGTGCCTTCCGCACGGCCTCACGCGACACGGGGCTGCCACTCTCGTTGCTCGCCGCGGTCGCGTGGGAAGAGTCGCGGATGGACCCCCGAGCTCTCTCGGCCGCCGGCGCGCAAGGGTTGCTGCAAGTGATGCCCCGGACGGCGAGGTCGCTGGCGACCCCACCGGGCGGCCCGAACGCGGACATCCTCGTCGGGGCGCGCTACCTCGACCAGCTGTTGAATCGCTTCGACGGCAACCTCGAGCTCGCGCTCGTGGCCTACAACGCCGGGCCCACGGCCGTCGAGAAGATCGGCGGCGCTCCGTCGCTGGAGACTCTTCGTTACGCGAAGAACGTCGAGGCCCGCGCCGCCGCGCTCGCGGCCTGCTAGCTACGGCGCCGGCCCAGCAGTCGCCGGTCGGTGAGAGTCGCGTCGAGGTCCGGTGGTTCTTGCTTCGCTTCGTCGAGGAGCTCTTCGAGCCCCGCCATCAGCTCGCGAACACCGTCCAGCGCCTGACGACGCTGCTCCTCGAGACCCCGGGTCTCGGCGCGCAGCGTCTCCTGGTGCCGGCGAGCGCCTTCCTCGATCTGCCGGGCGCCTTCCTGGGCTGACTCGAGGACAGACTTCGCTCGAGCCTCTGCCTCGTCCGTCAACCGTCGGACCGCCTCCTCTGCGTCCTTACGGTGCTTCTTCGCGTATGCCTCGACGGCCATTCGCAGGTCGCGCGCGTAATCGTCTGCCTCGCGGCGCGACCGATCGGCCTCCTCGGTCAGCTCGGCGATCCTCGTCTGCGCCGCGTCGCGCGCTTGCTCGAGCAGCCGATCCGACAACCGGCGTGCATCGGCGCGGATCTCCTCGGCGGCGTCCTCGGCCGCCCGCAGGATCGCCGAGACATGCTCGCCGACGGCGCCGAGATTCGAAGCTGCGGAGCCATCGGAGACAGGCGCGGCGCTTGCGCCGGACTTGTCCCTCGCTTCTTCGTGTTCGAGCTCGCTCATACTGCGCGAGCCGAAGTTAGTGCATCCCGTGGTTTTCCGCAAAGAGCGCGGAGAAAAGGGAGCGGCGAGCTTGGCTCGCCGCTCCGCTAAACCCGGTGCCGCGATTACGCGGCGAGACGCTCTGACAGCTTCGCAGTAGCCAAGGCGCCGCTTACGGCGCCGACCAAAAAGGAGCGGCGAGCTTGGCTCGCCGCTCCGCTAAACCCGGTGCCGCGATTACGCGGCGAGACGCTCTGACAGCTTCGCAGTAGGAAAATTCCGAAGCTTGCGCTTGAGCTGTTCCGCAGACATTGATGCCGCCTTTCGTTGCCGCATTGCACGAAAACGCCTACTCATCCTCGGCGCTTAGCGGCGATTGCGCCATCCCTCGTTCTGATTCTCCGGGCCGCGGCTCTAGGCTCGCGCCGTGCTCGATCCGCTGCGTCGGGGTGTCGCCGAGTTCATCGGCACCCTCACACTCATCTTCGTCGGGGCGCTCGCCTTTCTCGTCACCCGTAGGCTGGCCGGTGCTCGCGGCCGTCTACTGGTTCGCGCAGTTCTCCGGCGCCGTGACCGCAGCACTGCTCTGAAATGGATCTTCCCCACGGCTTCGGTTGACGGCAAGAAGCTCGGCGTGCCACAGTTGAACACCACGAACGGCTCAGGCGCCGGCGTCGTCACGGAGCTGATCCTGACGTTCTTCATCGTCTGGGTCGTCTTCGCGACAGCGGCTGATCCGCGTGGCACGTTCAAGTCGATCGCCGGGCTCGCGATCGGGTTCACGATCTCCCTCGACATCCTGATGTGAGGCCCTCTGACGGGCGCGGCCATGAATCCAGCCCGTGCGTTCGGACCCGAGCTCGTCCAGAACGTCTGGAGCCATGCCTGGATCTACTACGTCGGCCCGCCGCTCGGCGCCGTGGCCGCGGGGCTCCTCTACGAATGGCTCTACCTGCGCCCGCTGGCGCCCGGTCCGGTCGGTCCGCCGCAGACCGGAGTCCGCGAGCCGCGGCCCGGCGAGACAGCGGCGAGCTAGCGTTCGCGATTCGGTAGCTTCCGGGCCGTGCTGGTGCTCGCGGCGCTGAGGCGTCGCTTGCGATGGCACTTGGAGGGCAGGCGGGCTTCGCCCGACTGCCCGTTTGCTCGTCCGCTAGTTTCCGGATCGTGCTGATCGAAGCGCTTTCTACCGGACACAAGATCGGGCTGGGTCTCGTCGGCGCCGCCTTCGTGGCCTTCGCGCTCGTCTCGGCTTTTCTGCTCCCGGCATTTCGCCCGGATTACCCGGGGAAGCGCGGACTGCCGGCCTTCCTGACGCTGACGGCGGCTCTCTTCGTGGGAATGATGTTCGCAGTCTTCTTCTTCGGCCGCGAGCCGAGCGAAGGCCGCGCCGAGGGCGGTTCGACGGGGGCCGAGGGCCCTCCGGCCTCTACGCCCGCGCCGCCGGCGCCGCCGACCACGGCGCCCTCATCGACGCAGACCACGAGCACGGCGTCGTCCACATCGGCTCCGACCACGGCGCCCACGACCCCGAGAAGCGTGCCCGTCAAGGAATCCGAGTTCAAGATCGAGCTCCCGAGCACGAACCTCTCGCCCGGCAAGTACACGTTCGACCTGACGAACGACGGCCACATCGGCCACGACCTGGTGGTCGACGGCCCCGGCGTGAGCGACGAGAAGACGCCGGTCATCGACGGCGGGAAGACAGCCAAGCTCACC
>VAWH01000035.1 GCA_005888315.1 Actinomycetota bacterium
CTCGCCCGCGCCAAGCGCAAGATCAAGGCCGCCCGCATCCCCTACCGCGTGCCCGAGGAGCACGAGCTGCCCGACCGCCTGCGCCCCGTGCTGGCCGTCGTCTACCTCGTCTACAACACCGGGCTGACCAGTACAATCGACCCAGATCTCTGCTCGGAGGCGATCCGGCTTGCACGGATCCTCGCGACGCTCATGCCCGACGAGCCAGAGGTGGCGGGCCTGCTGGCGCTCTTGCTCTTGACCGAGTCCCGTCGCGCGTCGCGAATGCGACCCGACCGCTCCCTCGTGCTGCTCGGCGAGCAGGACCGGAGACGATGGGATCGCGCCTTGATCGAGGAGGGTCAGGCGATCGTCCGCCAATGCCTTCGCCGCAATCAGCCTGGTGCATACCAGCTCCAGGCCGCGATCAACGCCGTGCATGCCGACGCCACGACACTCGAGCAGACCGACTGGTCGCAGATCGTCGCCCTGTACGACCAGTTGCTCGCGCTCGCCCCCACGCCGGTCGTAGCCCTCAACCGCGCCATCGCCATCGGCGAGGTGCGAGGCGCCTCTGCTGCGCTGGCGTTGGTGGACGAGCTGGACCTGGACACCTACCACCCGTTCCACGCCACGCGAGCGGATCTGCTTCGTCGGCTCGGTCGAAAGGGTGAGGCCGCGGCAGCCTACGAACGCGCCGCCGCCCTGGCGCCGACCGACGCCGAGCAGGACTTCCTCAAGCAAGGTGGCCGAGCTCGCGCTGAGCGAACCCGACGACGCACCTCTTAGAGCGGTCTCGACCGGCCGCGGGGATGGAGCCTTTATGGAGCCCCGTGGTTGCAACCCGTGGCAATCAGCGGCAACTCGACCGGCCCTCGAAATCGCATCGTTTACGGTAGCCGGATGGTCGCGCTCAAGCGGTGCGTGTGACGGGCGGTTCAGTCGGTTGACCGGAGAGCGTCTAGGCGTCGGAGTGCAGCTGCCGGAGGTCGAGCGCGAGGTTCGTTGGCCTGAGATGCATGCGATCGCTAGGAGCGCAGAGGCGTCGGGCTACGACTCGATCTGGATCGGCGACCACATGCTCTACCGAGGAGGCGGCCGCCCAGAGTGCGCCCCCTGGGACGTGTGGACGATGCTGGCCGCACTCGCCGCGTCGACGGAGCGTGTCCAGCTCGGGCCGCTCGTCGCCTCGACCGCCTTTCATCCGCCCGGTCTGGTGGCGCGAATGGCCGCGACGATCGACGAAGTCTCGAAGGGGCGATTCATCCTTGGCCTCGGCACAGGTTGGAACGAGGCGGAGTTTCGGGCCTTCGGGATCCCCTTCGACCAAAAGGTCGCTCGCTTCGAGGAGGCATTCACGATCATTCGGCGGCTGCTAGCTCGTGAGCGGGTGAGTTTCGCGGGACGCTTCTATCAGACGGATGATGCGGTGCTCCTGCCACCGCCAATACGGCAGGTGCCACTGCTTGTGGGTACATCCGGCCCGCGCGTACTCGCTCTGAGCTCGGCCCACATCGCGTACTGGAACTCGTGGTACTCCTGGTATGGCAACACGCCGTCTGGGTTCGCGAAGCTCAGCTCAAACTTCGAAGGGAACTTCCGACGCAGTGCCTGCGTGCTCGTAACCGTCGGCGCCGGCGGCGAACGGCCGCTCGACCCGGGATCACCACCCGTCGACGCGGCATCCCTGCGCGAGCACCTCGACGAGCTCGATGCGGCCGGGGCCGACGAAGTGATCCTCGTGCTCGACCCGATCAACGAGCGCTCCGTGGTCACCGTCGCGGAAGAGCTCGGGTTCGATCCACGTGTCTAACGCCGCCGCCTTCGCGGCCGCTCGACATCGCTCATGCGCGGAGGCAGGCGAAGAGCGATCGGCGTGGCAGACGCAACCGGCTTTGCCATCCGCGATGCTGTCGCAGTGCGATCGCGTTCGCGGCACGGTTGCAACGCCAGCGGCCGTCGGATCCGGTCGAAGTCCGGCATTTGCCGCGCGACAAACGGTAGGTAGCCAAACTGGCAACCTGTCTCGCCGTGCGTTTTTCGCTGCCGAAGCCGCTACGTCCATACGTGCGCGTGCAGACGCAAGCGAACAAGGAGCTCACGCGGCCGTGTTCACGAGCGCGTTGATCCGCTCGAGACGCTCGCCTTCGAGCGGGCACGCGTGCCAGCTCTCGCCGCGATCCGTGCTCGCCCAGAGCTGACCGTCTGCAAAGCCGGCGAACAGGCGACGCTCGGTCGCGACAAGCGCGTACGGCATCGCCGGGAGCGGCTCTGGAAGCCCGCCTGCGAGCGCTGACCACGCGCCGCCGCGCCAGACGTAGATGCGCGCCTCCGGGTCTCCCTCGCCGTGGGCGGCGAACGGGCCGGTGCTCGCGGACACGTACCACGTCGCAGGGTCGTCGGGCTCGACCCCCACGGCCCATGTGTAGTCGCGGTCGCGACCGAGGTCCGCCGCGTGCCACGTATCGCCACCGTCGTCGCTCCACGCAGCACCCCCGCCGCCGGCCTCGTAGGCGCGTCCTCTCACTCGCGGGTGCCACGCGAGTGAGTGGACGTCGCGCTGTGCGCCGGGTCGATGATCCTCCCAAGAAGTGCCGCCATCGACGGAGCGCATGAGCCCGCCGAGCTCGATCCCGACCAGGAGCACGTCGGCGTCGTGCGGGTTGGGCGCGATCCAGCGCACGTGCGAGGTCCATGGGCGCGGCGGGAAGCTCCACGTCGGTCGCGACGGCAGCTCCAAAAGCGCCTTCAGCTCCCGCCAGGTCGCACCGCGATCGTCGCTGCGAAAGAGCGCGCTCGGTTCGGTTCCGGCATACACAGCGCCGTCGACCGGACTTACCGCAAGCGAGAAGACCCCCGGCGCCGGCAGCTCGCAGTCGACCCAACTGCGGCCGCCGTCTCCGGTCCGCCGGACGCCTCCCTCGCGGAGCCCGGCGTAGGCGACGTCGGCATCGTCTGGATCGACGGCGAGGCATTGAGCGCCGCTGCCGCGGAGCGAGAGCGCGACATTCCACGCTCCGTTGCTCTCGTCGAGGCGCGCGATTCCGTCACCGGTCGAGCCATACAGACGAGCCACTCCGTCACCCTAAGTGCGACCAGCCTCGCCGGTGACCTGGCCAGCGACGCCTATCGTTCGCCGTCGTCGACGTCCTCGCCCAGATTTCGATCGTCGGAGCGCCGCTGGCAGGCGGACCCTCGACGCCCGCGCTGACGGCAGCTGTCTGCGAAGCCGGCGGCCTCGGCTTCGTCGCCGCCGGCTACAGGACCGCGGCCGAGGTCGCCAATGACATCGCGGCCGTCCGCGCCAGCACGGAGCGGCCGTTCGGCGTCAACCTCTTCGTTCCGTCACAGAACAAGGTTGACGAGCGCGCCCTCGCCGCGTATGCGGAGCGCGTCGCGATCGAAGCCGAACGCTACGGCGTTGCGCTGGGCGAGCCGCGCTGGAGCGACGACGACTGGGCGGCAAAGCTCGAACTGGTCGCACGCGTGCGGCCCGCGGTCGTTTCGTTCACATTCGGATGTCCCAACCCAGAAGTGGTCGCCGCGGTGCGATCGGCCGGGAGTGAGGTTTGGTGCACCGTAACGTCGACTGCGGAAGCCGCACACGCCACGGCCGCAGGAGTCGATGCGCTCGTCGTCCAAGGAGCTGAAGCCGGCGGCCACCAAAGCTCGTTCGACGACAACGACACGGCACCAAGCCCACTCCTCCCCCTCCTCGCGCGTGTCGGACGCGTGACCGATAAGCCGCTCGTTGCCGCCGGCGGAATCGCAACGCCAGCGACCATCACGGCGGTTCTCGCTGCCGGAGCGTCGGCCGCGCAGGTCGGCTCCGCGCTGATGTTGACTCCGGAGGCGGGGACAAGTGAAGCGCACCGCGCAGCTTTCTCGGACGATGCGCCGACGGACTTGACGCGTGCCTTCACCGGTCGACGGGGGCGCGGGATTGTCAACCGATTCATGCGCGAATACGGAGGATTGGCGCCGAAGGCGTACCCGCACGTGCACTATCTGACGGCGCCGCTGCGTGCCGCCGCGCGTGCTGCCGGCGACCGCGACGTGCTCAACCTATGGGCCGGGCGGGCCTATCGCTTCGCACAGCCACGTCCCGCCGCCGAGCTCATCAGCTCGTGGGTCGAAGAGCTCGGCTCCCGGCGGTGAGAGAAGCAAAGCATCGGCGAGGATTCGTCCGAATGCCGCTGTCCTCGCAATCCGGACGCCGACGCGCCACATCGCAAGGAGGGGGGCCGACGGTTCGAGTCCGTCAGAGGGCTTCGAGAAACGCCCTGCAGAGCCCCACTTTGCGTTACCCAAATCGAAAACGGCTGGGACGCGTGGACACTCGCGGGCTCTTGCTGGCGTTCCCTCGCCGCTCGCGCGACCGCACCGAGTTTGGCTTGTTCAAAGGGATTGGACAGCCTCTGACCCCCTCTTTACCGTCGCGTGAATACGCATCGTCGAACAGGCAAAGGAGGAAGCCCAACGATGGAGCCGCGTCTCAATGTCATCACCCTCGCCGTCGAGGACCTCGAACGCGCGCTCGTCTTCTATCGCGACGGCCTCGGTCTGCAGACGACGGGCGTCGTCGCAACCGACCTCGTGGACGAGAAGACGGGCGCGGCGGGCGCAATCGTCATCTTCAAGCTCGAGAGCGGGCTCATCCTCGCCCTCTACCCCCGTACCGAACTCGCCAAGGACGCCGCAGTACCCGCCGGCCCGTCGCAGATCGGCGAGTTCAGCCTCGGTCAACTGGTCGCAAGCCGCGCCGACGTCGACAGGATTCTCGAACAGGCCGCTGCCGCCGGCGCGGTCGTGACGCCGCCTCATGACCGCCCCTGGGGCATCTACTCCGGCTACTTCCGCGACGCCGACGGACACCTCTGGGAGATCATCTGGAATCCAGGTCACAGATCAGAATCAGACTGACGCCGCATCGCGCTCGCGCTCGCACTGCTCGTCGTCGACATCGCCGCCGGGCGCTTCGTCTCGCGCCTATTCGACCATGAGCGCCGTGTTCGGGAATAACGCCTGAAGAAATCTATGCCCAGGGCAGACGAGCCCAGTTCGGCGGCCGCTCTCGCCGGAACCGCTCGACCTTCGCGTACGCCTGCCTCCAGTCGGAGGTCTCCTCCGCCACGCTCGCGCCGTAGCGCGCTGCCAGCTCCGACACCGGGTAGTTCACTCCCGCGCCCGAACGCGAACCGACCATCAGGATCACACAGGGCCCCTCGCCCGCGCCCACGAAGGCGTGCTCGGTCCACGGGGAAGAGTGGAAGAAGTCCCAGGGCCGCAGGCGTCGCTCCTCGCCCTCGACGAGCAGCGCGCACTCCCCTGAAAGGACGAGGAACGCCTCCTGGTCCGACTCGGCGTGGTAGAGGCCCGTCTGTCCCGGCTCCAGGACGGTGACGTTGATCCCGAACTGGCCGAACTCGACCGGCGGATCGCCGTACTCGCTCTCGAAGGCACACCTCGCGCCCCTCCTCTCCGAGAACCACCACTCGGCGTCGCGCACGTTGACGACGAACCAGCCCTGGGTTACGGGCGTGAGTCCCGATCCGGAATCCTCGAGCTGCGCCTCGCGCACGGACGCGATTCTTGCAGCCCAGGTGACGGGGCTCCGATGTGTGCCAGCGTTCCGGAATGACGCCATAGGATTGCGCCGTGCCGTTCACGCTCAGCAACATCAAGGAGGATCTGGAGGACATCGGCCCTAGGTTCGACGGCGCGCCGGACCTGGAGTTCCGCGCGGCGACCAAGGCGCTCGAGCTCGAGAAATCCGCCCTGAGCTACCAGCGCGTCCCGCCCGGCTATCGCTTTCCGTACGGCCACACGCACAAGAAGCAAGAGGAGGTGTACGTGGTCCTGCGCGGGAGCGGGCGGATGAAAGTCGAAGACGAGATCGTCGAGCTCAAGGAATGGGATGCGGTGCGCGTCCCGCCCGGCACGTGGCGAGGCTACGAGGCCGGGCCAGAGGGCCTCGAGATCCTCATCATCGGCTCGCCCAATCTCGGTGAGGCTCCGCGCGAAGACGTCGATGGCCAGCGCGACTGGTGGTCTGACTAGCGAATTTGTCGGGACGTTTGATCGTCTCGGTCGCAGCGCAAGCCGGCGCTCGACATCGAAGCCGTGACCTCGACTGAGCGAGCGTCCACCGCCGAGATACACCACCGTCCTGGGACTTGACTGCGATCCCCGGAGGCAGAGCACGGTGAACGAGCAACCGTGCACGGCACCGACGTTGGACCAGTCTCCCGCGCTCTTCGAAGATCAGCTGCCCCGCGAGCGCGTCGGCTAAGAGGTGCGGCCGGTGCCCGCGATGGGCGCCGGCATCGGTGCATCCCGCGATGGCGTGCCTGGAGCTCTCCCAGCGCCGGGAGCTCGCCCAGGTATGCCTGGAACTGCACCTAGACGGTGCTCTCGTCACGCACGATACTTTCGGGCGTGGCTAGGAGCGGGATCGATGTCGGGATGACGCCCGGCGGCGAGCCGCCGTCCGAGCTCGCCGAGGCGCGCCGCCGGCTTGCGGAGCTCGAGGCTGCCGAGATCGAACGCGCGCGCGCCGAGAAGGTGCAGCCGGCGCTCTACCGGATCGCCGACCTGGCGAGCACTGCGCAGGACCTACAGGAGCTCTATCGCGCGGTCCATGCAGTCGTCGGCGAGCTGATGTATGCCAAGAACTTCTTCATCGCGCTCTTCGACCGGGAGCGGCAACTCATCAGCTGGCCCTACTACGCCGACGAGGTCGACCTCGACGTCCCCGATCCGCACCAGTGGGACGTGTTCGGTGAGGGCGACGCCAGGGGAACGACGGCGTATGTGCTGCGGACCGGCGAGCCGCAGCTGCTCGATTACGGCCGGTGGAGGGAGCTCGTCGAACAAGGGGAGATCGACGCCGTCGGCACGACGGTCGAGGACAGCAGCTGGCTCGGCGTGCCGCTCAACGACCAGGGCCGGACCGTCGGCGTTCTTGCGGTGCAGTCCTACACAAAGGCCGTTCAGTACGCGGAGGAGGACAAGGAGCTCCTCGCCTTCGTCGGCCAGCACGTCGGGGCCGCGCTCTCCCGCGCGCGGGCGATCGAGGAGACGCGGCAGCGAAATGCCGAACTCGCTTTGATCAACAGCGTGCAGGAGGCGATCGCCGGCGAGCTGGACCCCCAGGCGATCTACGAAATCGTCGGCGACAGGATCCGCGACGTCTTCGACGCGCAGGTGCTCAACATCGCCGTCCACACCGAGGCAACCGGGCTGCTCGAGCTCGCGTATGCGATCGAGCGCGGCGTACGGCAAGAGATCGACCCGATGCCGGTGGTCGGGTTCCGGAAGCACGTGATGGAGACCGGCGAGCCGCTGATGCTCAACGAGAACTGGACGACTGCCGCCGAGCAATATGGAAACCCGTTGGTGCTAGTCGGCGAAGTGCCGAAGTCCGCCCTCTTCGTCCCGCTCATCGCGGGCGGGAAGGCTACGGGCGTCGTCTCGCTGCAGAACGTCGACCGCGAGCATGTGTTCACCGACGCCGACCAGCGCTTGCTGATGACGCTCGCCGGCAGCCTCAGCGTCGCCCTCGAGAACGCTCGGCTCGTCCACGAGACGCGCCAGCGGAACGCCGAACTCGCGCTGATCAACAGTGTGCAGGAGTCGATCGCGGGCGAGCTCGAGCAACAGGCGATCTACGACCTCGTTGGCGAGGAGCTGCGCGACGTCTTCGATGCGCAAGTCGTCGACATAGCCGTCCACGACGCGGATGCAAGGCTCCTGCGCTTCGTGTACCAGGTGGAGCGCGGGGTTCACTATCCGAGCGTGACGCTGCCGGTGGTGGGGTTCCGCAAGCACGTCATGGAAACTCGCGAGCCCCTGGCCATTCTCGAGAGGATGGACGCAGCGCTCGTCGAGTACGACAACCCGGAAGCGGTCGTCGGCGAGCCGTCGCACGGTTCAGCAATCTTCCAGCCGCTGTTCGTCGGCGGGCGGGCCACCGGCGTCCTGTCGATCCAGGACCTCGACCGCGAGCACGCGTTCAGCCAGTCGGACCAGCGGCTGCTCGCGACGATCGCCGGCAGCCTGGGCGTCGCGCTCGAGAACGCCCAGCTGATCCACGAGACGCGGCAGCGCGTCGCCGAGCTCGCGACCGTCAACAGCGTCGGGCAGGCGCTCGCGTCGCAGCTCGAGCTCGAGGCCCTGATCGAGCTCGTCGGCGAGCGGGTGCGGGAGACGTTCGACGCGGACATCGCGTATGTGGCGCTGCACGACGAGGCCGCCGGTCAGATCGACTTCGCCTACTACTACGAGACCGGCGAGCGCCGGCCTGAGCCTCCCCTCCAGTATGGCGAGGGGCTTACCTCCCAGATCCTCGCCTCGCGCGAGCCGCTGCTGCTCAACCGGCAGGAGCAGTACGAGGGGCTGGCGACGGTCGGAACGCCGTCCCGTTCCTATCTTGGCGTCCCGATCCTCGTCGGCGAGAACGCGATCGGCGTGATCAGCGTCCAGAGCACGCGCGAGGAAGGACGCTTCGGCGAAGCGGAGTCCGGGCTGCTGGCCACGATCGCGGCCAACGTCGGCGTCGCGATCCAGAATGCGCGCCTGTTCGAGGCGCAACGCGCGGCCGAGCGACGGTACCGGGAGCTGGTCGAGGAGCTGCCGCTTGGTGTGTACACGGACGACCCCGTTCCGAAAGCGGCGTCCGAGTACGTCAGCCCGCGGGTCGAGGAGATCTTCGGCTACCCGCGCGAGGCGTGGTCGGAGCCGGAGTTCTTCGCCTCGATCCTCCACCCCGACGACCGTGATGAGACGATCGCGAAGCACGCCGCCGCCCTCGCGCGAGGCGACGACCGTTGGTCGTTCGAGTACCGCGTGATCGCGGCCGACGGGCGAACGGTATTCGTTCGCGACGACGCTCGGATCGTGAAGGACGACGAGGGCAAGCCGCTGTACGTCCAGGGCTTCATGATGGACGTGACCGGCCAGGCGCTCGCGCACGCCGAGATCCGCCGCCAGAAGCAGTACTTCGAGTCTCTCGTCGAGGTCAGCCCCGTCGCGATCGTCGTCATGGACGCCGACGAGCGAGTAACGCGCTGGAACCCTGCTGCGACGGGCCTCTTCGGCTGGTCGGCCGAGGAAGCAGTCGGAAAGCTGATCGACGAGCTCGTCCTCGAGCCGGGCCAGACCGAAGAGAGCAGGAAGGTCACGCGCGAGGCGATCGCGAGCGGACGCGCTCAGCACATCGGCCGTCGCCTGCGCAAGGACGGCGCCATCGTCGACGTCGAGCTGATGCTCGTCCCGCTCGAGATCGACGGCGAGCACGTCGGTTTCTACGCCATCTACCACGACATCACCGAGCTCCAGCGCGCGCGGGAGGAGGCCGAGGCCGCGACGCAGGCGAAGAGCGCCTTCCTCGCCACCATGAGCCACGAGATCAGGACGCCGATGAACGCCGTGACCGGCATGACCGATCTCCTGCTCGGGACCGAGTTGACCGGCGAACAGCGCGAGCTGGCCGAGGTCGTCCGCTCGAGCGGCGACGCGCTCCTGTCAGTGATCGACGACATCCTCGACTACTCGAAGATCGAAGCCGGGAAGCTCGAGCTCGAGCGGGAGCCCTTCGAGCTGCGCGAGTGCGTGGAGGGAGCGCTCGACATCGTCGCCCCGCGCGCCTGGGAGAAGGAGCTCGAGCTGGGCTGCCTGATCGACGAAGACGCGCCCGCAGGAATCGTCGGCGACGCGGCCCGCCTGCGACAGGTGCTGCTGAACCTGCTCTCGAACGCGGTCAAGTTCACCGACGCCGGCGAGGTCGTCGTCCTCGTCGACGCCGAACCGGCCGGACCAGGGTCCTACCGGCTCGACATCGCCGTCCGCGACACCGGGATCGGGATCCCCCCGGACAGGATGGACAGGCTCTTCGCGTCGTTCAGCCAGGTCGACGCGTCGACGACCCGACGCTTCGGCGGCACCGGGCTCGGGCTTGCGATCTCGAAGCGGCTCGTTGAGCTGATGGACGGGACGATCTCGGTGCAGAGCGAGCAGGGCAAAGGCTCGTCCTTCCGCATCGCGCTCGCGTTCGACGCAGCGGAGGTGCCGGCGCGACTCTCGCTCCAGGACGCCCTCCCGCACCTTGCCGGCAAGCGGATCCTCGTCGTCGACGACAATGCGACGAACCGCGAGATCGTGACGCGTCACGCGCGGTCGTGGGCGATGGAGCCCGTCGCAGTCGAGCGGCCCCGCGACGCGCTCGCGCTGATCGCCGCCGGCGAGCCCTTCGATGTCGGCGTGCTCGACATGATGATGCCGGAGATGGACGGAGTCACGCTCGCGCGCGAGATCCGCCGCCATCGATCCGAGCGCGAGCTTCCGCTGCTGCTCCTGACGTCGCTCGGTCGGCTGCCGCAGGCGCGGTCGGCGGGCGCGTTCTCGGCCCAGCTCGCGAAGCCGCTCAAGGCCTCCCAGCTTTACAACGCGCTGCTGCGCCTGGTCGCCGCAGGCGTCGAGACCGAAGAAGCAGTCGAGGCCGCGACGGACGGGAAGCCGGCGCCGTCGACCCTGCGGATTCTGCTGGCCGAGGACAACAGCATGAACCAGAAGGTGGCGCTCCGCCTGCTCGAACGCCTCGGCTACGGCGCCGATGTCGTCTCGAACGGGCTCGAAGCACTGGAAGCGGTCGAGCGGCAGCCGTACGACGTCGTGCTGATGGACGTCCAGATGCCCGAGCTGGACGGTCTCGACGCGTCGCGCCAGATCTGCGAGCGCCGGCCGCCGTCTAGCCGTCCCCGGATCATCGCGATGACCGCGAACGCGATGCCCGAGGATCGCGAGGCGTGTCTCGCGGCCGGGATGGACGATTACCTCGCAAAGCCGATCCGTGCGGACGAGCTGGCGGAGGCGCTGCGGCGCGTGAAGCCGCTCCCAAGGGACGGCGAGGTGAGCTTCGAGAACGGAGGCGTCACGGTCGATGCCGCCGCGCTCGAGAACCTCCGCGAGCTCGGAGGCGACGACTTCCTGGACGAGGTGATCGACACCTTCCTCGCCGATGCACCGACCCTGATCGCGACGCTCGGCGCCTCGCTCGCTGCGCAGGACGCCGACGAGCTCCGGCGCGCGGCGCACACGCTGAAGTCGAACGGGGCCACCCTCGGCGCAGCGGGATTCTCGGAGCTCTGCCGCGCGCTCGAACAGCGCGCGAAGAGCGGCCGGCTCGAGGATGCTTCCGAACTCGTCGGCCGGATCGAGCAGGAGTACCGGGCACTCGAGGAAGCGCTCGCCGCCCTCCGTTCGGGAGCGGCGTCGTGAGCCTTTCCGCCTCTCCGCCGGGGACGATCCTGATCGCAGACGACAACCGTGTGAACCGGCTCCTGCTCGCCCGCGGCCTGGAACACGAGGGGCACACCGTCGTGTTCGCGGAGCACGGCGGCGAGGCGCTCCAGCTGCTGCGCGAGCAGCCGTTCGACCTGATGCTGCTCGATGTCCTGATGCCCGAGCTCGACGGCTACGGCGTCCTGGCGGAGCTGAAGGGCGACCTCCATCTCCGCGAGATTCCGGTGGTCATGACTTCTTCGCTCGACGAGCTCGACAGCGTCGTCAAGTGCCTCGAGATGGGCGCCGAGGACTACCTGACGAAGCCGATAAACCCCGTCTTGCTGAGCGCGCGCATCAACGCGAGCCTCGAGAAGAAGCGACTCCGCGATCAGCAGCGCGAGCTGATCAGCAAGTTCGCGACCAAGGAGGTGGCGGAGGATCTGCTCACGTCCGGCTTCTCGCTCGGGGGCAAGCACCTCGATGCGTCGGCGATGTTCTGCGACATCCGCTCTTTCACGACGATCGCGGAAGGCCGCGAGCCCGCCGAGACGATCGAGCTGCTGAACGACTACTACACGCTGATGATGGACGCGATCAACGGCGAAGGCGGGATCGTGAACCAGATGGTCGGCGACGGGCTGATGGCGATCTTCGGCGCGCCGCTGCCGCGCAAAGACCATTGCCAGGAAGCCGTCCTCGCGGCGCGGCAGATGATCGAGTTGATCCGGCTCTTCAACCAGGAGCAGGCGGCGCAAGACAAGGTGCAGATCCAGATCGGCGTTGGCATCGCCTCGGGGCACGTCGTCGCCGGCTACACGGGCACGCTCCACCGCGCGACATACACTTGCGTCGGCGACACCGTCAACGTTGCTGCTCGCCTCGAGTCGCACACTAAGGTGCTGAACCGGCCGATCCTGATCGACGAGAATACGCGCAGCGCGCTCGAGGACGGGATCGCCGTCGAGCCACAGGGCGAGCTGCTGATGAAGGGAAAGACGGGGCCGATCAACGTCTACGCCGTGCTCGTCGACTCGCTCGTCGCCGAGAGCGGGTAGCGGCACATACGACGCCGGCTCTTCTTCGGAACGTGGAGGGAACGTCAGTTCGAGCACGCGCGTCCGCGCGCGGTAACTCGTCTTCGGCCGATCCCTCCGACTTGCGGGATTTTCGTGGTCGCCGTGACCCGCGTCTGCCCTTGTGTCCCGCCTCAAAGCTGAATGGTAAGGAGGGGGTCGACCGTGAGGGCTCTCCGGTTTTCCGCTCAACCTGCGGGCTCGCGGGCCCTGCCGCGCCAGGGAAGTCGGACAACTAGAAATGGCCGGCAATTCGGCGGCGGCGCTGATGCCGGCCACGGCTGCGGCGCCCTCGACCAGCTGAAGGGAGAAGCTGCGGCCGTTCCTCGACCTCCTGGTCTACTGAGTCCTCGTGCGCGGTGAGCCGGTGCTCCCTGGCGCACGTGCGGCCCTTGCCTGCATGCTCACTTGAGAGTTGCAACGGGTCGATCGGGGGTGCTATGCCATGCGCGACAAGCGCCGAGGAGGGAGGAGCATGCACCACTTCCGTTTGGTTACGACCGGCGCGGCGGCGCTCGCAGTCCTTGCGTTCGCCGCCCTGGCGCTCGCAGCCTCAGGCCCGGTCGACGTCTCCGGGCTGAGCCCGTTCGCCGCCTGCACCGTCGGCGGGCCGGGCACGAACTCCGTCAACAGCGAAGTCGAGCCGTTCGTCGCGGTGAACCCGACGAATCCGAGCAACATCGTCGGGGTCTTCCAGCAGGACCGCTGGTCGAACGGCGGCGCGCACGGCCTCGTCGCGTCCACGAGCCACGACGGAGGGACGACCTGGACCGAGTCGTGGGCCCACTTCAGCACCTGCTCCGGCGGAACGGCCGCGAACGGCGGCGACTACGGCCGCGCGTCCGATCCCTGGGTGACGTTCGCCCCGAACGGCGACGTCTACCAGATCAGCCTCTCTGCGAGCGCCGACGTGACCGTCTCGGCGGTGCTCGTCAGCAAGTCGACCGACGGCGGCGACACCTGGAGCGAGCCGACGACGCTCGCCCGCAACGTCTCCGCGTTCCCGGAAGGCCCGGGCTTCAACGACAAGGAGTCGATCACGGCCGATCCGACGAACGCGAACAACGTCTACGCGGTCTGGGATCGGAGTCGCTTTCCGAGCGATCAGGCCGGCATCACGCCGCAGATGAACGCCGCGTCGATCCGCGGCGACATCATCTTCTCCCGGACGACCGACGGCGGGCAGAGCTGGTCGGCACCACGGGACATCCTCGGTCTGAACCAGAACGAGTTCACGATCGGCAACCAGATCGCCGTGTTGCCGGACGGTACGCTCGTCGACATCTTCGAGGACCTGAACGGCTCAGGCCGGCAGCGCTCGCCGAACCAGTTCCACCAGTCGGTCATCCGCTCCACCGACCACGGCGTGACCTGGTCGAAGGTGATCGACATCTCGACCGACCGCTCGGTCGCCGTGCGTGATCCGGACACGGGCGCCTTCGTACGCTCCGGCGCCGGGCTGCCGGACATCGCGGTCGCCCCGAACGGCACGCTCTACGCCGTCTGGTCGGACGGCCGCTTCAGCGGCTTCACGCACGACGACGTCGCGCTCTCGAGTTCGACCGACAGCGGCCTTCACTGGTCGGCGCCGATCAAGGTGAACGCGTCTCCGGCCGGCATCGCGGCGTTCACGCCCGCGGTCGACGTCGCGTCCGACGGCACGGTCGCGGTCACGTACTACGACTTCCGGAACAACACGCCCGGCACGTCCACACTGCCGACCGACGCCTTCGCCGTCTTCTCGCACGACGGCGGCCAGACCTTCGGCGGCGAGGTGCGGTTGACCCCG
>VAWH01000098.1 GCA_005888315.1 Actinomycetota bacterium
GCCGTCCACCTCCCCGACGTACTTGATCGCGCCCGTGAAGCTCGGCCGCCAGCCGCCGGCAACGACGAGCCGGTGGCCGGCGTGCTTGGCTGCCTCCACGGCCCAGTGGTAGCCCTTGGTGCTGTGCAGGTTGCCGAGGAACAGATCGAACTGCTCCGCCCGCTTGGGGAAGCGCCGGAAGATGTACTCCGCGGGATCGAGCCCGTTGTAGACGAAGACTTCGCTCCCGTGCCGGCGGGCGTGGTCGCGCGAGAGGAAGACCGCGTTGACGGTGGGAGGTGAGCCGGGCTTCAAGTTGCGATGGATCGTCTGCAGCAGCGGCGGCGCGTTCGGCCCGGGCTTCACGGGGACGTGCGTGTGCAGGATGTCCGCGTCGCGCGGCACGTATGAGGCGAGCTGCGCCAGGTCGGCGAACTTGCGGGCCGGCACTTCCACTACCTTCGCTTCGGGCACGCGCGAGCCCGGTAACGCGAGCAGGGTGACCCGATGCCCCAGCGCCGCGAGCCCGCGGACCAGTGCCACGACCACGCGCTGCGGACCGCCGTATCCCTTCGCCGGCAGCTGCTGATGAGAGGCGAGGACGACGTGCATCGGCGACATAAGATAACTAGCTTCGGGCCATGACAGGCGGGCCGCTCACAATCCTGCAAGTCACCCACCAGGGCGGCCCCGCCGGCTCGACGCAGTCGATCTTCAACCTGAGTCAATATCTGAACAGGCGCGGGCACCGCGTCCTGCTGGGCTGCCGCGGCGACGTGCTGCTGGCGCGGCTCGCCCGGGAAGCCGGGCTCCCCGTCATCCCGCTCGTGTTCACGCCCCGCCGGGAGCTGACGCGCGCCCTCGGCGCCGCGCTGGCCCGAGAGGGCGTGGACGTGATCAACTCCCACGCCACACTCGACCGCCGCGCGCTGACGTGGCTGCGCTGGCGTGGCCGCCTGTCCCAGGCTTTCGTCGTGACGCGTCGCACGATGCCTCGCACGTCGCCCCTCGAGCTCCTGCCGGTCGGGCTCACGGCGGACCGGACGATCGCGGTGAGTGAGGCGGTGGCGCGCGCACTGCGGCGGCGACTCCATCCCGGCGCGCGCCTCCGCGTCGTGCCGAACGGCATCGCCCTCGAGCGCGTGGACGCGCCGCTCCCGCCGGCCGAGCTGGCCGCCGCGCGGACAGCGCTCGGCGACCCCGGCGGGCGGCCGGTGGTCGCGATCGTCTCCCGTCTCAAGGACCAGCACGTGGTGCTCCAGGCGCTCTCTCGTCTCCAGCGGGGCGTCGTCGTGGCGTGTGTGGGGACGGAGCCGGACGACCGCTTGCAGGCCCTGGCCCGGGCCCTGCCGGCCCGCCATCGCGTCGTGTTCGTGCCGTTAGGCGAGCGCGCCCTCGCCTTCTATCACCTGGCTACGCTCGCCGCTCTGCCCTCCCGCATGGAAGGTCTGTCGCAGTCGCTGCTCGAGGCGATGGCGCTGGGGCTGCCGGTCGTGGCGTCCGACGCCGGCGGCAACTCCGATCTCGTTCGCTCGGGCGAGACGGGGCTGCTCGTCCCGCCGCTCGACCCTGCGGCGTGGGCGGAGGCGCTCGAGCGCCTGCTCGGGGACGGCGGGCAGGCCCGCCGCCTGGCCCAAGCGGGCCGCGCGCTGGTGCGCCGCGAGTTCACGCTCGAGCGGACCGCCGAGCGCACCGAAGCGGTGTACCGCGAGGCGCTGGCGCGTCGTCCCTCCGGGCGATTGCTCGCGGTGGCGGCGCCCCGTTAGCATTCGGGACGTGACGAGTCTCTTGCTGGCGCAGGACTTTCCCCCGATGGGCGGCGGCATCGCGCGACTGCACGGCGAGCTGGCCCGGCGCTATCCCCGTGGGGAGCTGATCGTGTCCACGCCGCAGGATCGCGATGCGGCCGACGTCGATGCGCAGTTCAACGGCGCGGTGGACCGCCTGCCGGTGGACCGGCGCCGCACCAAGTCGCTTCCGGGCCTGCTGCTGTGGTCGCGGCGCGCCGCGAGTCTCGCGCGCCAGCACCGGATGCGGTTCGTCTACTGCGGCAACGTGAAGCCGGCCGGCTATCCCGCCCGCTGGGTGTACGAGCGGACCAAGACCCCCTACTGCATCTTCCTGTACGGCGCGGACCTCCTCAGCGAGCAGCACAAGTACCATCACTCCCGCTTGAAGCGCCGCTCGTCGCGCGCCATTCTGGGCGGCGCGGCGGCGCTGGTCGCCATTTCCAACTGGACACGAGACCTCGCCCTCACCGTGCTGGGCGAGCTCGGCCTCGACGGCCACGGCCAGCGGCTGCGGGTCGTGCACCTCGGCACGGACCCCGTCCGGTTTCGGCCCGGGGTGGATGCCACCGAGCTGCGCCGCCGCCTGGAGCTGCCCCACGGCAGCGGGAAGAACGGCGCGCGCTGGCTGCTCACGGTGGCGCGGCTCGAGCCGCACAAGGGCGTCGACACGATGCTCCAGGCGTTGCCGGCGATCCTCGCGCGCGCTCCCGACGTCCGCTATGCGGTTGCGGGGGCGGGGACCGCGGCGGAGCGGGAGAAGCTCGAGCAGCTCGCGGGCAGACTGGGCGTGGCCGGGCGGGTGAGCTTCCTCGGGGACGTGAGCGAGCGCGATCTCCCCGCGCTGTACGGTCAGGCGGCGGTCTACGTCGGCGCGTCGCGCCGCGCCGAGCGGATCGGCGTGGAGGGGTTCGGGATCTCGCTGGTCGAAGCGTCGGCGTGCGGGCTCCCGGTGGTCGCGGGAAACTCGGGGGGCGTGCCGGACGCGGTACGCGAGGGGGAGACGGGATTCCTCGTTCCTGCGGAAGACCCGGCGGCGTTCGCCGACGCCATTTGCCGCCTGCTCGCGGATGCGGAGCTGGCGAAGCGAATGGGCGCCGCGGGCCGCCGGGCGGTCGAGACGTACTACAACTGGGATCGAGTAGTCCGCGACCTGCGCGCCATCGAGGCGGAGGTAGTAGCGCGGTAGCTTGGGAACGACCCTTCTCCTCGCCTTCAATTTTCCGCCGTTGGGTGGTGGCATCGCTCGCTGGATGGGCGAGTTGGCGCTGCGCTATCCGCCGCACTCGCTCCTCGTCTCGACCGGGCGGCACGCCGGCAGCGAGGCGAGCGACCGCCGCTTCCCGCAGGCGATCGATCATGTGGGCATCCGCGCCACGCGGCTGCGCACCCTCAACGGCCTGGCGCTCTGGACGGCGCGCGCCGGCGCGCTGGCGCGGCGCTCGGGGGCGGCGTTCGCGTGGTGCGCCGAGCTCAAGCCCGCGGGCTATCCCGCGCGCTGGCTCTCCGCGCGCCACGCCGTGCCGTACGGGGTGATCGTGCACGGGACGGAGCTGCTGCTGCTCCAGGCGAAGATGCACCGCTCCCGCTTCAAGCGCTGGACGGCGCGCCAGCTGCTCGGCGGTGCGGCGGTCGTGGTGGCGAACAGTCGCTGGACGGCCGCGCTGGCTCGTACGGTGCTGGACGCCCTGGGCCGGCCGACGCTCGCCCGCGATGTCCGGGTCGTGCCCCTCGGCACCACGCCGTCTCACTTCCGGCCCGGCATCGACCCCCGCTCGGTCCGCGCAAAGTACGGGCTGGACGGCGGGCCGTGGCTGCTCACGGTCTCGCGACTCGACACGCACAAGGGCATCGATACCGCCATTCGGGCGCTCCCCGCCGTGCGCGCCGCGTTTCCGACGGTGCGGTACGCGGTGGCGGGCGTCGGGTCGCATCGTCCCGAGTTCGAGCGACTCGTGGCGACGCTCGGGCTCGGAGACGCGGTCCGGTTTCTCGGTTTCGTGGCGGACGACGAGCTGCCGGCGCTGTACAATGCCGCCGATCTGTACGTCGGCGCCTCGCGCCGCTACGATCTGCTCGCCGAGGGCTTCGGGATCGCGCTCGTCGAAGCGTCCGCCTGCGGGTTGGCAGTGGTGGCGGGCGATTCGGGCGGAGTCCCGGACGCGGTGCGCGACGGCGAGACGGGGCTGCTGGTGGATCCGGACGACCCCGCCGCGGTCACGGCGGGGATCACCCGCCTGCTGGGCGACCCGACGCTGCGCCGCCGCCTGGGCGACGCGGGCCGCCGGGCGG
>VAWH01000107.1:0-4138 GCA_005888315.1 Actinomycetota bacterium
GAGCCCTTCGACCCCGTGGCGCTGCACGATGGCGTACACGATGACCACGAACGCCCCGGTGGGCCCGCCGATCTGCACGCGCGACCCGCCCAAGGCCGAGATGAGGAACCCGGCGACGATCGCCGTGAAGAGGCCGCGCTCCGGCGTGACGCCGCTCGCGATCGCGAACGCGATCGCGAGCGGCAACGCGACGATCCCGACGATTACGCCGGCGACCGCGTCGGCGAAGAGCTGCTCGCGGGTGTAGCCCTTGAGCGTCGTGACGAGCTTTGGAACGAGCCGGTCCAGATCCCTGTCCGGTCAGAGCAGGGAAGAATCTAGCCTTACCGCGCCAGCCCCAACACGTGGTCGAGCGAGAACGCCCCCGGCCCGAGCGCCACCACCGCCAGCGCGACGATGATCAGCACCAGGTTGTACTCGTAGCCGCCGTCCTGCACGAAGAACCCCTTGGGCCCGTGCACCTTGGCGATTGCGACCGCCATGGTCCCGAGCACCAGCAGCCCAGCGAGGGGCAGCCACAACCCCAGTAGAAACAGCAGCCCGGCGGCCAACTCGCCGCCGACGGCCAGCGCCGTCCACAGCCGCGCCGGACGGAACCCTAGGCTCCCGATGAACCCAGCAGCGCCGCCGAACCCCGGACCGCCGAACGCACCGACCGACTTCTGGGCCCCGTGGCCCAGGAACACGGCCCCGAGCGCCAGCCGCAAGGCCAACAGCGCCAGATCTGCCAACATTTGACACCTCCCACGCAGACGAACATTTTATCTCCAAATCGAGATACTTGATATCTACCTACGAGGGAACACATTCCCTCAGGCCCCGGTTCCTGGAACGAGATGAAACCGTCACCCCTGTCCCCCATCCCCCTCAAGCTCTGGATCGTGCTGGCGCGCGCATTCGACGCGGTGGAGCGCCATTCGCGGGCCAGCATTTCCCGCTTCGGGCTCGGAACCACCGAGTTCGGCGTGCTGGAGGTGCTGTACCACAAAGGCGAGCTGCCGGTGTGCGAGGTGCAGCGGCGTATCCTGGTCGAGAGCTCGAGCACCACGTACGTCGTGGACAAGCTGTGCCACCGGGGCCTGGTGCGGCGCCGGCCCAGCGCCACCGACCGCCGGGTGACGCTGCTGGCCCTGACCGCCGCGGGCCGACGGCTGATCGCGCGTATCTTTCCGCCGCACGCGGCGGCGATCCGACGGGCGGTAGCAGCGCTGCCGGCCCGCGAGCAGGCTCGGGCAATCCGCCTGCTTCGCGCCCTCGGGAAGGGCGCCGCGAAGGGGTTATCGGGAGGCCTGGTCAGAGCCCCTGGCGCAACCGCAGCCCCAGCGTCCGGTACCTGAACCCTTCGGTTCGCGTCCCGGTGGTCGAGGTGGCGCCCGCGGAGTTCGTGATCGAGCCCACCAGCGCCACCTCGTTGTTCGCCCCCCAGCCGCGTGACAGCGTGACGCCGAAGTGCCATTCGGTCTGGTGGGCGGCGCCCCGGAACACCTGCTCTGCGCCGATGCCGCCGTCCGTCCGCAGGCCCCAGCGGCTGCGCTGCCACTGATACACGACCCGCGCCTCGAGCACACTGAAGCGATCAGGGGCGAAGTACAGCCCCGGCGCGCCACGCCGGTAGCCGAGCGCGCGGGCAAAGGGCCCGAGCTGCAGGCCGCGCACCACGCGCCCCAGCACCGCGCCCACGGCTGAATAGCGGCGGTTGCCGTCCGAGAACCAGGCGCCGCCCCCGCCTCCCGAGATTGACCAGCCCGCGCCCGGCGACACATCGAAGCTCAGGTCCACGGCGTCGATCATGAGATCCTGGCGCATGAGGCCGGCGGTTTCGTCGAACGGCGTACGGCTGTACGCGACGCTCACGGCAGCGTACCGGGCGGGGCGAACGCCGAGCCCGAGCTGCGCCGTGAGAGGCGTGCGCGCGGGGGCCACGTCGGGTTCGATGCGGCGCGCGCCCAGACCGGCGCGCAGTACCGCGCCTCGACCCAGCGCCGCCATCACGTCGCCTCCGGCACCAAAGCTCGTGCCGTCCCCCGCGGGGTCGGTGGCGTGGCGCCAGCCGGCGTGGAGCGTGCCCCGCAGCGTCCCGCCAGGCGACCCCGTGAAGGATGCCTCAAGGGCTACGAAATCGTTGTGGTCCGAATCGCCGGCGCCGTCCGCCGTCGTCGCCACCTCGGGGCGCAGCGCCGCGCGCACTGCGCGCGCCAAGTCCCGGGCCGTGCGGTCGTCCGGAGCGGCCGCGCGCGCCCGCGCGGCGTACGCCTCGGCGAGCCCCGGCTGCCCCTTCCAGTAAAGCGTCTGGGCGAGACCGATGAGCAGCTCCGCGGCATCGGGGTGCACGGCGAGCCCGGCACGCCACAGCTGCTCGGCCTTGTCCAGGTCCCCGCTCCACGCGACCACGCGCGCCCGCCCCGCCAGCGCGTCCACGCGCCCCGGCGCGCGCGCCAGCACCGAGTCGTACAGCGCCTCGGCCGAGCGCATCCGTCCCGCCCAGGCGAGCACCTGCGCCTGTGAGACCATGATGTCGCCGTCTCGGGGTTCGAGACGCCGCAGCCGAGCGAAGCGCTGCAGTGAGAGAGTCAGCTTGCCGTCCCAGCTGTCGAGAATCGCGAGCCGGTACAGCGCCCGCACGTTCACCGAATCAGTCGCGAGCACGCGCTCGTAGGCGGCCCGCGCGGCGGCGTACTCACCGCGCCCAAACGCGGCCTCGGCAGCCGGGAGCTGCGCCGTGAGGAGCGCCGGGACCGCGAGGAGTGCGAGCACAGGGTTCCCCCTCACCACGCTCCCCACACCTCGCGCAAGGCGGCGTAAACCGGCTTCACGCGCTCGTGCCACGCCGGCACCTCCCAGGTGGGCCAGGCATATGTCCGGGTCGCAGGCAACACGGCGCGTACCGCCCCGCTGCCTCGATCCACCACCCGGACCGTGAAGCGCACCCCGTCCGTGATCGCGGTCTCGAAGTGGCCGTCGCGGCGGTACCGCACCATGATCCGCCGCGCCGACGGATCGGTGACGTTGAGCAACGCCCAGGGAAGTCGTACTTCCGTGACGTGGGCGTCGCGATCCGCGTACCAGTCGGCGAGGGTCGACTCCTCGGTGCGGCCATAGCGCAACCGGCCGCGGTTCACGCCCCGCGCCGGATAGGTGTGCCCGTCCCGGCCGATGCGCCAGCGGTTCGTCGTCACAAACAGGGAATCGAACGTAGCGTCCCCGCCGCCTTCCCTCGGCAGGTCGACCGTCACGGCCTCGTTGTAGAACAGATCGAGCGCCGTTGGACCCTTCCCCGGCCGAGGTTCGAGGTACGGGTTGTACGACGGCGCTACCAGCAGCTGCGCGTCGCTCGTGTCGTTCAGCACCACCACGAACTCGCAACCGATCTCGCTCGCTGACCCTCCGGGGAGCCGAAATCGGCCCCGGTCCCGCCGATAGCTGTCGATCCCCACGACGTACCGAGCCACCTCGAGCCCCGGGCCTCCCTGAAGCGCCAGATACAGATAGGACGGGTCCGCCCCGGCCCGCAATACGACCGAGTCGCCCCGCTCGACGAACGGTAACGCCTGCCACCGCGCCGCAGCGCCGCCCGGCTCGGGGGTCGCGTCGGCGGGGCCGGCGTACTCCCCCAGGAGGCCATAGTTCTGCTCCGCGTTCTCGACGTTGTGCCACAAGCGCGTGCGCTCGGCGGGTAGCTCGAGGTCGGTCGTCACCCAGGTGTGCTTGAACCATTCGTCGAGCCAGGCGAACACGATCCCGCCCGCGGCCCCGGCGGCGTGGATCTCCCGGGTGAGCCGAGCGTCCAGCTCGGCCATGGCGCGCTCGTCATGCCCGCCATGGTCCATCCCGTCCGGGCCGAGATGCGACACGCCACGCGACGACGGGATGCCGTATTCGGCGATGAGCAGCGGCCGCCCGGCGTGGTGCCGCTTGAGATCCGTCAGATATCCGAAATAGTGCGATGGGCCCTCGGGCGAGCGGGCGCTCGCGTAGCGCGGCTCGAGCGCCACGAAGTCGGGATAGTAGGGGTAGGCGTGGTACGACGCGAAGTAGCCGCCCAGGTTTGCGCTGGTTGTGCGAACCAGCATCGCGTCGAGCGACTCGCGGTCGTTGTCGTACTCCTTGAGCCGCGGGTTGGGTGGAAAGTGGTAGCGGC
>VAWH01000107.1:4152-4687 GCA_005888315.1 Actinomycetota bacterium
CTCTTCCTCTAGAGTCGGCTCGGTCGGGTGCTGCAGCGGGTCGAGGGTGGGCCAGTTGGTGTAGGCGATCGGGCGCTGGGCGCCGTACGTGTCCCACTCGTACGCGAGCAGGTAGTCGCACTGCTCCGCCATCCACGCGTCGGCCGGCGTCCCCGCCCCGCGATCGATGGTCAAGAACCGGCCCGCGTACCCCGTCCGTCCGCGGCGCCGCGCGTTGTACCGCTCGATCGAGTGGGGCTCCCACTCCCGGCCGATCAGATACGCCAGCACGTGATCCGCGACGTCGGCGTCGTAGCGGCCAAACGCGTGCCCGGGGCGCGCCCCGATCCGCGCCCGCCCATGCACCAGGTCCACCACGCGCCGCATCTCGGCGCGGAATTCCGCCTTCCACGACACCGCGTCGTAATCGTTACCGGGCGGCGGCTCGGCCCACACGCCGTGCACCAGCCAGAGCGCTCGATCGGGATGCGCCTCGTTCCACTGCCTGAAGGCGCGGTAAAACGCGGGCGGCAGAATCGTGTACAGGCGCACCGTG
>VAWH01000103.1 GCA_005888315.1 Actinomycetota bacterium
CAGGGCCAGCACCAGGACGCCGGCGGCAAGGCCGTCCATGTGGCGCCGAAGACGACCTCGACGATCACCTCGAAGTCGATCTCGAAGAACGGCGGCCGCGCCTCGTATCGCGGATTGCTCGAGGTCGCCAAGGGCGCCGAGGGCGCGAAGTCGAAAGTGGTCTGCGACGCGCTGATCCTGGACGAGGACTCGCGCACGGACACCTACCCGTACATCCGCATCGACGAGAACAACGTCGACATCGGCCACGAGGCGACCGTTTCGAAGATCGGCGAGGAGCAGCTCTTCTACCTGATGTCGCGCGGACTCTCCGAGGCCGAAGCGGCGGCGATGATCGTCTCCGGCTTCGTCGAGCCGATCACGAAGGAGCTGCCGCTCGAGTACGCGGTCGAGATGAACCGCCTGATCCAGCTTCAGATGGAAGGGTCGGTTGGCTGATCTCGGCGTGGAGCGAGCCGATTTCGTCGCCATTCCAGTCCAAGACCTGCAGCGGGCCGACGAGTTCTACGGCAAGACGCTCGGCCTCGATCGAAACCCCAACTCGAGCGAGCGGTGGGTCGAGTACGAGCTCGGCAACGTCACGCTCGCGCTGGTCTCGCCCGAGGCGATGGGCCCGGACTTTCGCGCCGAGGGTCACCAGATGCCGATCGGCCTCCGCGTAGCCGACGTCGCCGCGGCGCGCGCCAAGCTCGAGGCGGAGGGAGTCGAGTTCCAGCACGAGACCATCGTCTCTGGCGTCTGTCATCTTGCGAGCTTCTCGGATCCGGACGGCAACCGGCTTCAGCTGCATCGCCGGTACGCGCCATACCGCGACGGCTCTTCGCCCTGATGGAGATC
The DNA here is from genome assembly GCA_005888315.1 of Actinomycetota bacterium. Taxonomy (GTDB): domain Bacteria; phylum Actinomycetota; class Thermoleophilia; order Gaiellales; family Gaiellaceae; genus 13-2-20CM-68-14. Next base: position 838 of record VAWH01000103.1, read on the forward strand.
GAGCAGGTCGACTTCGTCACGGTCCCGACCCGCGACCCGGAGCGGGCGCGCGCCTTCTATCACGAGACCCTCGAGCTGCCGCTCGATCCGAATAACGAGCGCGAGGTGACCGCCGGCCAAGTCACGCTCGCGTTCTGGGAGCCCGAGAGCGACGGGATCGAGTTCTCGGCGAACGGCGGCGGAATCGCGCTGCGCGTCCCTGACGTCGCCGCTGCACGCGCCGAGCTCGAGGCGAAAGGCGTCGAGTTCGCGGGCACCGAGGACAGCGGGGTCTGCCACATGGCCTTCTGCACCGATCCCGACGGCAACACGGTCATCCTCCATCGGAGATATGCGCCGTATGGGTAGAACTGACCTGCTCGAGCGCTACCGCGCGTTGCCGCTGCCGTCGACCACGGACGAGCCGTGGCGCTTCACCGACCTGAAAGGCTTCGATCCGGACACCTTCGTCTCGAACGGCCATGTCCCGGGACCTGGTCCCGCGACAAGGCCCGCGGCGACGATGCTCGAACTCGACGTGGCCGCTTTCGCCACGGTGACGGAAGACGGGATCGAGATCGAGCGGGCGCCCGACGGAATTACGTTCGAGCCGCTGCGCGACCACGGGCTACTTGGGACGCTCGTCGGCGCCGACGAGAAGTTTGCGGCCCACAACGCGGCGCTCTGGGAGCACGGTCTCCTCGTCCAGGTCCCGAAGGGACTCGTCCTCGAACAGCCGCTCTACGTCCGGATCTCGAACTCGCGTGAGGGCGGCGCGCTCTTCTGGCGCCTGCTCGTCGTCGCCGAGCCCGAGAGCCGCTTCAGCGTCGTCGAGGAGTACGCCTCCGGCTCACCCGAGCTCGGGGGCTACTCGAACGCGGTGACCGAGCTCTTCGTCGGTCAGGGCGCCAAGGTCGAATACGTCTCGCTGCAGAACCTGTCGGCCGAGACGTGGCACTTCGCCTCGCACCGCGCGCGCGTAGACCGCGACGCCGAGCTCGACTGGGTCGCCGGCGGCTTCGGCTCGAAGAAGGGCAAGACGCGTATCCAGAACGACCTCGCCGGCCCCGGCGCCACCTCGCGTGTCACCGGCGCCTATTTCGCGGACGGTGAGCAGCACCTCGACTACGACACGTTCCAGGAGCACATTGCGCCCAACACGACTTCGGACTTCGCGTTCAAGGGTGCGCTCCGCGACCACGCGACGGCTGTCTGGCGCGGGATGATCAAGGTCGAGAAGGACGCGCAGAAGACGAACGCCTACCAGGAGAACCGGAACCTGATCCTCTCGGAGCAGGCGCACGCCGACTCGATCCCCGGCCTCGAGATCGAGGCGAACGACGTCCGGTGCACCCACGGCGCCACGATCAGCCCGGTCAACCGCGACGAGCTCTTCTACGCGATGGCCCGCGGCATCTCCCGCGGCGAGGCGGAGCGCCTGATCGTGCGCGGCTTCTTCACCGACGTGCTCAACCGGATCGAGCTGGAGCCGGTGCGGGAGGCGGTCACCGAGGCCCTCGAGGCCCGGATTCCGCAAGCGTAAGTCGTTCTCGGCCGTCTCTGCCCGCCCCGGTAACGCGCCTCGTCATCGCACCAGCGGATGCAGCCGTAGAGCGTCGCCAAGGCCGTTGCGACAAACGACGTCGTGACCACGGAGCCCGCAGCGGAACAAGATGATCGCCTGTGGCATCCCGGCCGAACCGCCGTCGACCGAATTCTCCCTGCGCGGGAGCCTGTGACTCGCATAGTCGCTTTCGGCCGCTCTGGCCAGCCACGGCCAATCGAAAGCGTAATCGGAAGCATTTGCCCACTCGGATGCTCGGACCGCCGGGTCAGACGGAAGGCGCCTCCAGCGCCGTGTCCAGCGCTGACTCGAGAGCTTCGAGAAGCGCGGAGCGGCAGGCGGCGCCGGTGTGGCCGCATAGATGGTGCGAAACGTCCTGGCGCGATGGACTTCCGCCCAGCAGTCGAGCTCCCTCTTGCTGTAGCCGTGAGCACACTGCCAGAGCCCGAGCTGCTCGCCGTAGCGGTTCCGGATCAGCCTCCCGAACGCCGCCGTCGCGTCCATAGCATCTCCACGACTCGCAGCGTGATGCGACGAGCAGCCGGCACCCAGCAACAGCAGGATGGCCGGCGCCGCTATGAGGCGGGGGCTCACAACACTCTCAAGCGCGGGCGCCGCGGTAGCAGTCGCGGCGGTAGGCGGCCGGTACGGGGGCGCACTTCGCCCGCCGTGCCCCGGTGTCGTTCGCGAAGCTGCCGAGGATTGTGCCTATTCCGTAAAAGCAGTACGAGCGCGTCGCCGCCGGCGCGAGCAGGCACATCTTGATCGCACGCGCCGGGCCCGCATCGTTCGAGGTCAGATCGCGCGAGCCGCCGTAGATGCACTCGCGCTCCATCGAGCCGGCGAGGCGGCAAAACTGCGCGATCTTGCGCGGGCTTTGGACGCTGAAGCCCGAGGCGTCGCGGCCGAAGGACTGGAAGCAAGTCGGAACCCACCCCTTCTCGGCCTTCCGGCACCACGCGGCCGCCCTACGGAAGTCGTAGTGGACGGCGGGCAGGATCCGAGAGGTAACCATCAGGTAGCAGTAGAGCTTGTCCCGGTCCTTCACCTTGTCGCAGGGATAGAGGAGATCCTTCTTGCTCAGCCATTTCGTCGGCGTTAGCTGCATCGGCCCGGGCAGGAAGTTCTGCATGAAGACTCCGCCGGTGCACGAGCTCCGGTCCCACGCGGTCGCGAGCTGGTCGCAGACGTGCAGCGAGTACGGCAGGTCGTTGAGGCTGTAGATCATCAGCCCGTGCCCTAGGCCGTGGACGCACTGGTAGAGCAGGAAGTACGTCTTGTTGATCTCCTTGCCGGTGCACAGGCTGCGCGCGATCGACGCCACCTTCGAGCGGGGGATGCCGCCGAACGCCCGCTCGATGACGCCGTGGTAGTAGCCCGACCAGCAGGTCATCGAGCCGTTCGCGAGCGCCTGGGCCGCGTGGTCGTGGTAGCGAACGTAGGCGGCATGGCCGATCTCGTGTGCGATCTGGTGGCAGCCGCTGTTGACCTGCTGGTTCGTCCGCATTGCGCTGGCGAGCCGTGCGAGCGCCGTCTCCGGGCCGTCGTAGTAGGCGATGTTCCCGAACGCCTGCTTGTAACAGGCGTAGTCGCAATCGGAGAGCTGCTCGTGATTCGGATGGAACGCCGTCAGCGCAGCCGAGTTGTTCTTGGTCGAGGCGGCGACGAAGCTCGCGACGTCCCGGATCTGGCCGGTGCTGAGCCGGCCCGAGAACCCAGGCATGCCGCCGCCGCCGTTCGAGACCTGGCGCACGACCGCGTCGTAGCTCGGCTTCGCCGCGTCGAGGTTCGGGCCGGTCTGCCCGTTCGACTTCGCCGCCGACAGCGTGTGGCAGCCGCCGCAGCGCGCTGAGGCGAAGACCTTCGCGCCCGATGCGTTCGTCCCGCCTTTGCCGCCGCCGCAGCCCGCGAGGAGGAACGTCGCTGCGAGCACGGGGAATGCCGCCTTGCGCATCTGTCACAGGGTAGGCGCTGCCACGGAGGGCCGAGCCAACCGCCTCCTGGCGGGCTACGGGCCTGGCAGGGCTAGGATGGCCGAGTGGCCGTGACGGCAACCCCCAAGCTTGACGCGCAGAAGCTGCGCGCGGATTTTCCGATCTTCGAGCAGCCGATCCACGGCAAGCCGCTGTCCTTCCTCGACTCCGCGGCGAGCTCGCAGAAGCCCCGCCGGGTGCTCGACGCGCTCCGGAGCTTCTACGAGACCTCGTACGCGAACGTCCACCGAGGGGTTTACGAGCTGGCCGAGCGGGCGACGGCGGGCTACGAAGGGGCGCGCGAGACGGTCGGGCGCTTCCTGAACGCGCCTTCGTCGCGTGAGGTCGTCTTCACCAGAAACGCAACCGAAGGGATCAACCTCGTCGCCTACGCGTGGGGTCTGAACAACCTCGGGCCCGGCGATGTCGTGCTCGTGACCGAGCTCGAGCACCACTCGAACTTCGTCCCTTGGCAGTACATCGCGCACAGGACCGGCGCCGACTTCCGGATGCTGCCCCTCGACGATCAGGGCGAGCTTCGGCTCGACGCGCTCGACGAGACCGCGGGCGACGGCCGCGTCAAGGTTGTCGCGGCGGGGCTGGTCTCGAACTCGCTCGGAACCGTGAACCCCGTCGACAAGCTCGCCGCCTGGGCGCACGATCGGGGTGCGATCATGGTGTGCGACGCGGCTCAAGGCGCTCCGCACCGGGTCGTGGACGTTCAGACGCTCGGCGCCGACTTCGTTGCGATCACGGCGCACAAGCTTTGCGGCCCGAGCGGCGTCGGCGCGCTCTGGGGCCGACTGGAGCTGCTGCAGGAGATGGAGCCCTTCAACCTGGGTGGTCACATGATCAGTCGCGTCCGGCTCGAGGACACGAGTTGGGGCGAGGTGCCGGCGAAGTTCGAGGCCGGCACGCAGGCGATCGCAGAGGCCGTCGGCTTCGCGGCGGCGATCGACTACATCAGCGAGATCGGGCTCGAGGCGATCGAGCAGCACGAGCACGAGCTGGCTGCGTATGCGCTCGACCGGCTGGCCGAGCTGCCGTGGGTCAAAACGTACGGTCCGCCCGCCGACCGGCGCGCCGGAATCATCTCCTTCAACGTCGAGGACATCCACCCGCACGACGTGGCTCAGATCCTCGACGGGGAGGGAATCGCGATTCGCGCCGGCCACCACTGCTGCCAGCCGCTGATGACCAAGCTGGGCGTGGCCGCAACAAACCGAGCCAGCTTCTACCTCTACACGGTCACCGACGAGATCGACCGGCTCGTCGACGGGCTGCACAAGGTCCGTAAGATCCTTACCTAGAGCCGATGAGCGACCAGATGTACAGAGAGGTGATCCTGGATCACTACAAGAACCCGCGCGGGCACGGGGTGATCGAGGACGCCGACGCCGAGGCCGAGGGATTCAATCCGCTCTGCGGCGACGAGGTCTCGATCTACGTCTCGTTCGCCGACGACGGCGAGACGATCGAGGACATCAAGTTCTCCGGCCGCGGCTGCGCGATCAG